>JAQVCK010000030.1 GCA_028689835.1 Pygmaiobacter sp.
TTTCCTAATTATGGGCTCTTTGGAAGCAGAGAGCCAGTATGGCCCCTTGGTCAAGCGGCTAAGACGACGCCCTCTCACGGCGTAATCGTGGGTTCGATTCCCGCAGGGGTCACCAAGCATCTTGCGGTGTAGCCGCAAACAGGGCCGCGATGGCGCCGAAAGGCGGCCCATGCGGCCTTTGCTTTTGCCAAAGGGTAGCGCAGGGCAGTAGCCGGCGCAGCAAACAGAGGAAATTTCCCTCACCCATGCACTTCTAGCTCAGTTGGTAGAGCAGCTGACTCTTAATCAGCGGGCCCAGGGTTCGAGTCCCTGGAAGTGCACCATGAAAGTAAGGCACACAGGTTATTCCTGTGTGCCTTACTATTTTTTTGAGCTTCCCAAGCAACTTTAGAATTGTCGAATATGGTCGAATAATAGAGGTGAGGAGATTATCAAATAAAAGGGATGAGGGCGTTAGAGGAATGAAAAATTTTTCTGTTTCCAAAAAGTTAATTTCAACATTTACAATGATTACCGTTTTGTTTGTTGTTGCTGTAGCGGTAGGCCTTTTCAGCATTTTTTCTATTATGCAAGAGTTTTCTGACTTTCACGATACTGCTTATGTTTCAGTAAAGCAGGTGATTGGTATTCGCAGAGATTTGCATGAACTGGAAAAAGCAATTCTGCTAGCTATTACCGCAGATACAAACAGTGATGTACAAAAATACGAGCAAACTGCAAAAGAGGCTGCGCAGCAAGTGGGGGAAGAAATTGCTGTATTGGATGAATTGGTGCCTGAAAATGCGCAGCAATTGCAAGAGTTGCACCAAAAGGTCGAACAGGGTGCCCCAATACGCGAACAAATTAGCCAGCTAATTGCCAGTGGCAAAAATGCAGAAGCACTAAATTTGTATCAAGAAAAATATGCAGCATTGGCGCAAGAGATGAGAGATTTGTCTTCTGCCGTAGAAAAAGATCTCACAACGCGTGTTGATGCCTCTTATCAATCCAGTGAAAGGGCGGCAACGGCAGGGTTTCTTGTGGCACTTGGTTCTTCTGTTTTAGTGTTAGCAGTTGCTGTTTTCCTGTGCATTTATATCGTGCGCAGTATTACAAAACCGGTAGAGCAAATTGAAAAAGCAACGAAAGAATTGGCGAATGGCAATTTTAAAGTTGAGATAAGTTACCAGTCGCGTGATGAACTTGGCTCACTTGCCCAGAGCACCCGCATGTTAGTGGCAAATTTAAAAAAATACGTCGGCAATATCGACGAGACGCTTGGCGCGGTTGCTGACGGCGATTTGACAAAGACGGTTGAGATTGACTATGTGGGAGATTTTGCCTCTATCAAGGTTTCAATTGAGAGAATTATAAAATCTCTAAACGAAATATTTGGCCAAATGCTGGCTGCTTCAAGGCAGGTTGCGAGTGGATCTAGCCAAATGGCATCGGGTGCTCAAATATTGTCTCAGGGCTCGGTAGAACAAGCAGCTTCGGTAGAAGAACTACTGGCGACCATTAACGAGGTTTCACGCCAAATTAACCAAAATGCTGAGAATGCGCGCAGCGCAAATCAGATGGTTGACGATACCAATAAGGAAATTGAGACCGGTAGCACCCAGATGAAACAACTGGTTACTGCCATGAGTAATATGGCAAAGGCTTCAAACGAAATTAGCAATATTATCAAAACAATTGACGATATCGCTTTCCAAACCAATATACTGGCACTGAATGCTGCCGTAGAGGCGGCCAGAGCAGGCGAAGCGGGCAAAGGGTTTGCGGTTGTCGCTGAAGAGGTACGTAGCCTTGCAGGGCGCAGTGCCGAGGCCGCTAAAAGCACAGCTGCGTTGATTGAAAACACAATTGAAGCGGTGGACAATGGTACTGATATGGTGTTTACGGTTGAGCGCTCGTTGGTGTCTATTGCCGAAAAAGAAGAAAAGGTACTGTCTTTGGTAGGCAATATTGCAACGGCATCAAATGAACAGGCTGTTGCTGTAACGCAGATCACACAGGGAATTGAACAGATTTCCAGCGTTGTGCAAAACAATTCGGCCACAGCAGAAGAGAGCGCAGCTTCCAGCGAAGAGATTTCGAGCCAAGCGATGGTATTGCAACAATTGGTGGAACAGGTGCAATTGAAAGAGGACAGTGTGGACGTTGCGGGCTAAACAGGCAGTAGAATAAAAGGATGTTGTACTGTTTGATATGCGAGTTGAATAGGCAAACAACATTATGGCGTAAACGGCGCAATCATTGGAAATACGAAAACGACTAAATAGCAAAAATTAATTTTGTAATAAGGGCCGCCAGTGGTTTTAGGGCTAGTTATAAATTTTAAAAATGGCAAGCTGTTAGCTGCATTTGCAGTAACAATGAAAATGAACCCGGTGTAAAACTACACCGGGCTCATTTTTTACTTACTTAATTTTCAGTTTAAGCAAGTGCTTCAATGGCCTCGACACCTTTTGCAAGGTAATCCCCTTCAAAGGATTCAATGACACCAAGGTCACACTGGTGCGCAAGCTCGGGGTCAATAGGTAACTTACCCAACACCGGCAGTTCATAGCTGGCGGCAATCTCATCAATATGGCTCTCACCAAAAACAGAAACCTTTTTACCACAATCAGGGCAGGCAAAATAGCTCATGTTTTCTACAAGGCCAAGTACGGGGATATGCATCATATTTGCCATTTTGACTGCTTTTTCAACAATCATACCAACCAGCTCTTGCGGGCTGGCGACAATAATCAAACCGTCAACCGGCAATGATTGAAACACAGTTAAGGCAACATCGCCGGTGCCCGGGGGCATATCGACAAACATAAAATCAACATCGCCCCAAATTACATCGGTCCAAAATTGGGTCACAGTGCCTGCAATTACAGGCCCGCGCCAGACGACCGGGTCGGTTTCATGCTCTAGTAATAGGTTGACCGACATCACTTTTAAGCCTGTGCGGGTCTCAACCGGCAAAATACCCAATTCGCTGCCCATTGCGCGGGTTTTAAGGCCAAACATTTTGGGTATTGATGGCCCGGTGATGTCCGCATCTAGCACAGCGATTTTGTGGCCGCGCCGTTGCATTTCGACAGCAAGCATGCTGCTGACCATGCTTTTACCAACGCCGCCCTTACCGCTGACGACACCGATTACTTTTTTAATATTGCTGTTGGGGTTAGGGTCCTTGTGAAAATCAGGTGCGGCACCGCCCTCGCGGGAGGAGCAGTCTTCGCCACAGGTTTCACAATTGTGGGTGCAGCTTTCACTCATGCGAATAAATACCTCTTTTCTGTTTGCCGCCCGCCACTGCGAGCAGAATACGATAAAAGTATAGCATAATAGTGCTGTTTTTTCAATAAATCATTGATAGTTGCCAGTTGGGGTGGGTTTATGGTATAGTAGAATCTGGGTTTTTATTGGATGAAGGCGGGCTAGAACAGTGAAATTCGTTCGTCTTGTTGCAGGTTACCGTGCGGTAAAAAACGGTATAAAAAAGGAGCGAAGCAGTAATTGATGCTGATGGTTTTTGATACGCCGGAGGAGAAAAGCAAATTTGAACAGGCGTATCTCAGATATAATAAAGTGGGCTTTTATTATGCCCGCGAAATACTGCACGATGATGCGCTTGCAGAGGATGCCCTGCACGACGCATTTCTTTCGCTTGCCCGCAATTTGGATAAAATTGGGGATGTTGAGTGTAGCAAATCATTCAACTACTTCGTTACTATCGTAAAAAATACAGCAATTTCTACTTTGCGCCGGCAAAAGCGTGCCCGCATGGTCAATATCGACGATGAGAGCTCGGTATTTCAGTTGGAAGATACTTCTCCGGGGCCAGAGGAAAGCTCTACCCTAAAAGACAGTTATGCCCGTCTGCTTGCTGCTGTGGGGCGGTTGAAGCCAGAATACCAAGCCCCATTACTGCTGAAGTATGCAAATGGATATACGGAGGCCGAAATTGCAAGGACACTGGGGATTACCGTTTCCAACGTCTCTGTGCGTATTTACCGGGCAAAGCAGAAGCTGATCCCTATTTTACGAGCGAAAGGGGGAGATGACTTTGGCCAAGCCGAATAAAGATGAAAATCAAGAATTGGAAGAACTGCTGTCTATGGTTGCCCAGCAACTAGCGCAAGAGCAGGCAGATGCAGCACGTTCTGCTTACGAAGACTTGCCCGAACCTGCGTATTCCCCCCGTTTTATAGAACAGATTAAAAGGATAGCACGCAAGACAAAAAAACATGGCAAGTTGATAGTGTGGAGCAAAGCTGCAAAACGGACCATGGCCACGGCGGCCGCAGTTGTAGTGGTGCTTACGGCCACCCTTTCGGTAGAAGGCGTGCGCACACAGCTTTATAATTATTTTATTTCGCATCATCAGGAATATACCGAGCTGCGGGTAGCAGCCTGTGATGAGGCGGCGGCAGGGAAATCCTTCTCTAGCGGCGATTACCATTATGTACCGTCTTATCTGCCGGCCGGTTATGTTGCAGAGGAAACGCGGGATGAAGGAAGCTTTTTTTACATTTTAAAGTATGTGGACCAAAAGGCATACGATGCCTACCAAAAGCAATTGGACACCTTAGTTGAACAATGGGGCTCGCAGGAAAATATCCCGGAGGACAAACAAGTTCATTATACGGGCCCACAAATTATGTATGTGGAGATGCGCAGTGTTGAGGGAACAACGCAGTTTGACACCGAGGATGCAGTTTATAAAGAACTGACAATCAATGGTAGCCCGGCATACATGTCAATTAAAAATGGCCAAGTACTGCTGTTGTGGGACAACGGGGACCGGTCGTTCCAGTTGTTTGGCCCTATTTCAGAAGAAGATGCTGTGAATATGGCAAACAGCCTTGTGGTGCAAGACGCCCCACAATAAAGATACTCCCCCAAAATAAAACAACCGGCCTTCCGCCGAGAAAGAGGACTTTTTATGCTGGAAAGACTGATTGAAATTATATTGCCGCCCATTATTGCAGTGGCAGAATTAATTGGCATTTTTGTAGTAACTGTTTCTGTATTGCGGGCGTTTTGGCATTATTTTGTAACGCTCTTTAAAATAGGGGGTAAAAAGTACCCAATCAAATTCGAGCTTGCCAACGGGCTTGCAATGGGCCTTGAGTTTAAGATGGCCGCAGAGATTTTAAAAACAGTGCAGGTGCGAAATTTAGAAGAATTGCTTGTTTTGGGGGCCATTATTTTGCTGCGTGCCCTTTTAAGCTTTATGATTCATGTTGAGGTAAAGCAGGGCAGAGAAGAAACTGAAATATTAGATATGAAGTGTGCGATACGCGAAGAAGAAAAACAGAATGAAGAAGAACAACGCAAAAACAATCTGTTTGACTAAGCTACTGCTGATTTTAAAAGCACAAACAAAAAGGTGCCCCGGCAATTTGCCGGGGCACCTTTTTGTTATTTGTGAAAAACCGGTAGTTGAGCCACTGTCGGCCTATGCGGTAAAAGAGGGACAGCCTTTGGATACGGTTTTCTGGTTTTGCAAAACAAATCAAAGCCCACAGCCAACTGCCGCACGACAGGGGGATTGGGCACGACGTCTCGTTGAGTACAATTTTTATCATAGTAAAAAACTATGAAAAAAGAAAAACTGCCATAATTGTGCCATATTTCAGGGCAATAATAAGGGCAGGAACAAAAAGGAGGTGACAGCCGTGTTGATTTTGGTTATTGCAATCATTGCTTTGGCTGCATACTTTTATACTAAACGCGGCCAGCGGCCCTTTGATTTTGAAGGCACTGCTGCGGCGCAGGCGGTATTGAAAAGACGGTTTGCAAGCGGGGAGATTGACGAAGAAACCTATTTGAACATGCTACACGTACTGAAAAATCAATAAAATGGAGGGTATATTATGATGTATTACAGAGGGTTCGGTTATTTGGGCAGTTGCTTTTCGCGTTGGGGCGCACCCGGCAGCTTGATGTACGGCGGCGGTGGTTTTTTGATGATGGCCGCCGGTCTGTTGATACTGGCGCTATTGGTAGTGGCGGTGATTGCCATTGTAAAGCGCTCGCGCCGCACCGCAGTGGCCTCGAAAGAGGATGAAAGCCTGTCACTGCTCGCGCAGCGATTTGCCAAAGGTGAACTTACGGCCGAAGAGTATGAAAAAATGAAAAAGATTCTGCAACAAAAGTAAAAAAATACGGTGTTGAGTGCTATGGCATAAAACGGTATAATGAAACAGGGTGATACTAATGCCTTATACCGTATTGATTGTAGAAGATCAGGTGGAAATCAGCAGTGTCGTAGCAAAGTATCTGCAAAATGCAGGGTACCAGACAATTTGTGCACCGGATGGGCTGACCGCGCTTGACTTATTTAACCGCAGTGAGGTTCACCTGTTGGTACTGGACGTTATGATGCCCGGTATCGATGGTTTTGATGTGCTGCGCGAAATTAGAAAAATATCCGATATTCCTGTTATCATGCTTACGGCAAGGGTGCAGGAAGATGATCGCTTGAAGGGCTTCAACATAGGCGCTGATGACTATGTTTTGAAGCCCTTCAGCGTTAAAGAGCTTGTAAAAAGAGTCGATGCTCTGTGTAAGCGAGTGTACCATGATGCACAGGAACTCACCTATAAAGTAGGGGAATTTACATTGCAAACCAAAAGTATGAAGCTATACCGTGGTAGCGAAAACATCCCGATTACAGGTGCCGAATTTGCACTGCTGCGAGCATTCTTTCGCTACCCCGGGCAGGTACTCACAAGAGAACAGCTGATTGAGCTTGCCTATGGGTATGAGTATGAGGGGTATGACCGCAGCGTGGACAGCACGATTAAACGGCTGCGCCAGAAATTGGAAAAGGACCCTAAGACCCCCAGAGTATTGCGTACAAAATATGGCATTGGTTATGTGTTTGGGGGCGATATAACATGACGATTCGCCGGCAATGGTTGCTGGTGCTAACAGTAACCGCAGTACTTGCCGTATGTATCAACTCTGTGCTGTTTGGCACCATGATGAACCGCTATTTTTTAAATTACAGCAGTGAGTCGTATCAAGAGCATGTCGGGCAGTTAGAGCAACTTTCTAAAAAGGCGCTACTGGATGGTGGGCTGACGGCAGAGCAGCTTTCAATGCAGCTTGAATCCCACCTTGATGACCCAATTGTCAATATTAAGCTATACAACGCAGATGGCAGGCTGTTGGGCCAAGCGGGCACGCAGGCAGGTAGGATGTCCGGCATGATGGGCAATATGATGCGCCAGAATGCCGAGGAGGTAGACAACATCACGCTGACAGAGGGGCAAACAACGATTGGCTTTTTGCACATTACGCGGTACGCCACACTGAGCCATTCGCTGGGGCCAGTGATGTTTTTGGGTTCGCTTTTGCGCAGCGCGGCATTGTCGTTTGCTGTAGTGCTGGTGGTTGTGGTACTGATTGGGCTTTTGGTCAGCCGCCGTTTCAGCCGTGATTTAAGAAAAACCGCGGCGCAGGCACTTGCGGTGGATATGGGCGAAAGCGGCAGCTACCAACCGTCTAAAGTGAGAGAAATCCGCATTTTGCAGGCAAGCCTGCAAGAGTTGCGCAGCAGGCTGCACATTCGGCAAACCGCACGCAAACGGGCGCTGGATGAACTGGTACACCAGACACGCACCCCACTGACGATTTTACAGACACACCTTGAAGGGGTTGCCGACGGGGTGCTTTTGATGGATGAACAGGAGATTGCAGTATGCCGAGAACAAATTGGCAGCATTGAGGCAAGTATTTCCAACATCAGCACGCTATTGGATGCCGCACGACAAACAGAAGCACCTAACCTTGAGCTGGTTGACCTTGGCGCCCTGCTACGGCAGATCGTGCAGGGGTTAAAAGTGCAGTTTGACCAAAAGGGTGTAGCGCTTTCATTGCAGGCAGATGTACAGGGCAAATGGAACACCGACCGCTACAAACTGAGCCAGTGCATTTATAATTTGCTGAACAACGCGTACAAATATACTGGCACCGGGGGCAGCGTCGTGCTGGCCTGCCGGCAAAGCGGGCAGGCCGTTACCATAGGGGTGCGTGACACAGGGCCGGGCATTGCGCCCGAAGACCTTGCGCACCTGTTTGACGCTTATTACCGCGGGCAGGGTGCGCAGGCAGTGCAGGGCGACGGGCTGGGCCTTTATGTTGTGCGCGAAAACATGCAGCAGCTTGGCGGCAGTGTAAAAGCCTATTCCACACTGGGGCAGGGCAGCGAATTTGTGCTGACGCTGCCGCAGGGTGCCCCCGCGATGCAAAGCGCGGAAGAATAAAAATGCTTTTGAGATATTTTTTCAATAGTGATTGACATATACCCCAAATCGAGTAAAATGAAAACAGGTTCCAATCTTATTTTGAAAGGGCTGATTGAATGAAAAAGTATGTATGTACGGTTTGTGGCTATATTTACGACGAAGCAGAAGGCTGCCCCGAGCAGGGTGTTGCACCCGGCACGAAATGGGAGGATGTACCCGAAGATTTTGCTTGCCCCGAATGTGGCGCAGGCAAAGACCTGTTTGAGCTTGAGTAATTGATGTCATTTAAAAATGCGCTTTGCCGTTTGCGGCAAGGCGCATTTTTTTGCCTTTTAGCCTTTGGGGTTGCGAGGCGCGTACCTTTTGTTTTTTTTTGCAGAATAAAGTGGTGCATATTGGTAATCATGTAAAAATTAGGTCATAAAAATGTGAATAGATTACCAAATTTTGCAAACGATATTGAGGTTTTGGCTATTCTGACCTATAATGTAGGAAATGAAACGTACTGGAGGGAGGCTCTGATGTATAATTTATTGATTGGTGGCGCCGCCGGCCAAGGGATCGACACGACGGCTGCAGTTTTAGAAAAATTGCTGCAACGCTCCGGCTATCATGTGCTGACAGTGAGGGATTTTATGTCCCGTGTTCGCGGTGGGCACAATTTTTCGCTACTGCGTTTTGGCAGTGAAAAGGTGTGGTCCCACAGTAATCGGCTGGACGGTATTGTCGCGCTGGATGACGACACGGTAGAGCTGCATAAGGCAGAACTCAAAGAAAGCGGGTTTATCCTTTGTGATACAAAACTTGCCACGCAGGATGCCCGTGCAATTAAAATCGACATGGACAAAATGGCAAAAGAGCTGGGTAACCCGCGGGTGTCCGGCAGTATTGCGGTAGGCACTTTGTTGCGTTTGTTTGGCGAGCCGCTTCAAAACGTGCGCGAGGTGCTTTCACTTTTTGTAAAAGAACAATATATCGATATCAATGTCAAAGCAGTTGAAGAAGGCTACGCGCTGGCAGAGCCACGCCACGAGCATTTACAGGGCGGTGCAACCGGCCAGATGCTGATTTCGGGCAGCAAGGCCGTCGCGCTGGGCGCAGTGGCGGCCGGGCTGCGTGTGTATTCGGCATACCCCATGTCGCCGTCTACCGCCGTGCTGGAAGCAGTGGCCGACTGTGCAGACGAAGCCGGTGTCGTGGTAGAACAGGCGGAAGATGAAATTGCGGCCATTAACATGGCAATCGGCGCTTCGTATGCCGGTGCCCGTGCGATGACCGGCACTTCCGGCGGCGGCTTTTCGCTGATGGTCGAAGCGCTGGGCCTTGCCGGCATTGCCGAAATCCCGCTTGTGGTAATTGATGTACAGCGGCCCGGCCCTGCTACCGGCCTGCCCACCCGCACCGAGCAGAGTGATTTGAAATTTGTCATTTCTGCTTCTCAGGGCGAGTTTCCGCGCATGGTCATTGCGCTGCGTGACCACGAAGATGCGTTTTACCAGACGATGCGTGCGTTTGACCTTGCAGAAAAATATCAAATCCCGGTCATTTTGCTCAGCGACCAGTACCTTGGCGATGCCACGGCAACGGTGCCCCGGTTTGATGCTTCAAAAATTAAAATATCGCAACCGGCGGCAACCTATGACGGCGAGGGCGAATACCTGCGTTACCGGTACACCGAAAGCGGCGTATCGCCCCGTTTGGTGCCGGGTAAAACCGGGCATGTGGTCGTGATTGACAGTGACGAGCACGACGAAAGCGGCCATATTACCGAGTCTGCTGAGGTTCGCGTGCAGATGGCTGACAAGCGCATGCGCAAGCTGGACGGCCTGCGCGCAGAGCTGCAAGAGCCTGCATTCTTTGGCCCGCAGCAGTTTGAAACACTGCTGGTTGGCTTTGGCTCAACCGAAGGCCCGCTGTTTGAGGCGGTGGGCCTGTTGAATGAAAAACAGCCCGGCGCCTTTGCGGCACTTTGCTTTGGCGATGTGTACCCGCTGCCGCACAAAAAGCTGGCCGAGCTGGCGGGCAGGGCAAAGCGGATGATCAATGTAGAGCAGAATGCCACCGGCCAGCTGGCAGGGCTGATCCGTGAAGAGACCGGTATTGTGTTTGACGCCAGCATTCTCAAATACGACGGGCGGCAGATTTCCGGCGAAGAAATTGCCGACCGCATTTGGAAGGGGGAGCTGAAATGAGCACGAATTCTTTTTGCACTTACGAAACCGCATGGTGCCCCGGGTGCGGCAACTTTGTCATTTTGGATTGCCTGAAAGAGTCACTGGAACAACTGGGGAAAGACCCGTCACAGGTCTTGGTGGCCGCCGGCATTGGGCAGGCTGCCAAAACGCCGCAGTACATTGGTGCCAATGCCTTTTGCGGCCTGCACGGGCGCTCGCTGCCCGCGGCGGTCGCGGCTAAAATTGCCAACGAAAGGCTGACCGTGGTCGTGGATACCGGCGACGGCGATTCTTACGGTGAGGGTGGCAACCACTTTTTGCATAACATTCGCCGCAATGTCGATATCACGCATTTTGTACATGACAACCAGATTTATGGCCTGACCAAAGGCCAGGCGTCGCCCACTTCGGTGCTGGGGTTGGTAACACCGGTGCAGACGGACGGCAACTTTAACGAGCCGCTTAACCCGGCGCTGGTTGCCATTTCTGCCGGCGCGGGTTTTGTGGCAAGAGGGTTTACCGGGCACAAAGCGCAGCTGATTGAGCTGATGAAACGCGCCATCAGCTACAATGGCTATGCGCTGCTGGATATTTTGCAGCCCTGTGTCAGCTTTAATAAAATCAATACCTTTGGCTGGTACAACAAGCGTGTGTACGAGCTGGATGCCGCGTATGACGCGAGCGACAAGCTGGGTGCTATGCAAAAGTCGATGGAGTTTGGCGACACCATCCCACTTGGCGTATTGTATGAAGAGAAAAAAGAGACATTCCACCAAAAAAACGCGGTGCTGAAACAGGGTACTCCACTGCTGGACCGCACGACGGACCCGGCAGTGATAGACCGTTTAATCGAATCGTATTGTTAAGCGTTAAGGGAGGTTTTATTGATGGCTGTTAAAAATGCAATGACTTCTGATTTTCTGCACTCTGCCTATGGCGGCGAAAGTATGGCACATATGCGCTACCTGCATTGGGGTGACATGGCGGAAAAAGAGGGCTTCCCGAATATTGCAAGGCTGTTCCGCGCGATTTCTTATGCAGAAAGTGTGCATGCGGGCAACCATTTCCGTGTGATCGACGGTAGCACGGCCGATGCCACGGTGACGGCTGGCGGGGTGTTTGGGGTCGGCACTACGGTAGAAAACCTGCAGGGCGCCATCAATGGCGAGCTGCACGAAGTCAACCAGATGTACCCCGTTTATCTGAACACGGCCGAGTTTCAGCAGGAGGACGGGGCAAAGCGGTCGTTCCATTTTGCGCTCGAAGCTGAAAAACAGCACGCGGCCCTGTTTCAAAAAGCGCAGGACGCTGCGCGGGCAGGCAAGGACATTGAGCTGAAACATATTTATGTCTGCCCGGTGTGCGGCCACACGGTTTTGGACGAAGCGCCGGAGCATTGCCCGGTATGCGGTGCCAAAAAAGAGATGTACAAAGAGTTTTAAACGGCTTGTTGCGCGCAAGGCAGCAGCGGCAAAGCCATACTGACCCAAGAACAAAAAAAGAAACGACACACCGTTGGTGTGCCGTTTCTTTTTTTGTTCTTGGAATAATAGAGCAGAATCTTTTTCTAAATTTAGTCATCGTCGTTTGCAGCGGGCGGAAACAGGTCAATATACCGGCGGGCAATCGTGCTGAGGCAATGCTCCTTTTTCCAGATCAGCACCGGGGCAGAGGGGGTCGGCAGCTCCTGCACCGGTTTGATGACGAGTGTTTCCCCCAGTTTAAATTTGTCAATCAGGTTTTCAGACGAATGGGGCAGCACGGCAATACCAAGCCCCTGTATCGCCCAGGAAATAGAGGTGGTAAAGGCTTCGTTTGTGCAGATGATGTGTGGGGTAAAGCCCAGCTTGGCACAGGCGGAAATCACTTTTTGCCGGTCGATGCGGTGCACAATCAGGGGCTTTTCTTGCAAATTCAGCAAGGCCACGTCAGGGTCATCCCCGGTAAAATAGGGCGCAAGGCCCACGGCGACATAGTAGTCGCTGTAGGCGTATAAAGAATCGGGTGTGTTTTGTGGCACGGCCCCCAAATGCCGGTGGTGAAACAATTCGTGGTTAAAAGGCTCGCGTATAATGCCAAGCTCTACCGAGCCCTTGCTCAGCATAGTTAAAATGGCGTGGCTGCTGCCCTCTGAAATGTGAAACTGCGCCCCGGGGCTGGCCTGCAGCAGCCGGTTGATTGACTGTGGCAGAAAGTCAAGGGCGGCAGACCCAATGGACCCGATGGAAAGCAGCCCGGTAATGCCGTTGCGAATGTTGTCCAGCGTGTCGACCGTAGAATCAAAGTTTTCCAAAATAATCTGGGCACGCCGGTAAAGCACCTTGCCCTCGGGGGTCAGTTGCATAGACTCTTTACCGCGGATAAACAGCGTAATACCAAGCTCTTCTTCCAGCAGTTTTAGCTAGTGGCTGAGCGGCGGCTGCGAAATGCGCAGCTTTTTGGCAGCGGCGGTGATATGCCCTTCATCTGCAATCGTCAAAAAATAGCGCAGTTGGCGAATATCCATGGTGGTTGCCCCCTTTTTGTAAACTTTATAGGACATTATAATGACTATTTTTACATTTTGGGAGTGGTTTATGCGAAACCGACAAAATGTACCATAGAATTATGCGTCGAAAAACAACGAAAAAAGTGGCAATGTGCACAAAAAAGATATTATCATTTAGTAAAACACACAAATGGACCGTAAGGGGAATGGCTTTGTTGAGCAGATAGCACAAAGCCTTGTAAAGCAGGTGTAAAGCAGATATAGGGGTATATCTAAAAAGTATTTGAAAGCTTTTTGGCTGCTGTGCTATACTACGCCCAATAGCTAAAAGGCAACAATGCAAAGGCGCGTTGGGTACGAAAGTACCTGCCGCCTTTTTTTGTTAGCTAAATTGGGATGGGGAGAGGGTCAACGTGGAAAATTTTGTAATTACCATTGCGCGCGGGTTTGGCACCGGCGGCCGCCAAATCGCTGCAAAGCTGGCAGACGAGTTACACATCCACAGCTACGAAAACCGCATTTTAACACTGGCATCTCAATACAGCGGGTACGATGAACACCTGTTTGAAGAGGAGAACGAACGGCTGAAGGGCAATTTGCTGATGAACCAGCTGGCATCTTTGCCAAAGCGCAAAACCATTCACCCCAACACCTCACAATTTGTGTCAAACGAAAAGCTGTTTGAATATCAGAAAAAAATCATTGAAGGTCTTGCGGATACGACCTCTTGTGTGATTGTGGGCAAATGTGCAGATGATATTTTAAAAGACCGCAAGAATGTCGTCAGCGTTTATATTGAGGCCCCGCGCGCCTATTGCTTGCAGCGGGTGATGCAGCGAATGCAGATCAGTGAGGACGAGGCAAACCAGCTGATTACAAAAACCGACCGCTACCGTGCGGATTACTACAAATTTTACACCCATGGCAATTACTGGACCAACCCCGTCAACTACGACATCACACTGAACAGTGCCCGAATAGACGAAGAGGGTTGTGTGCAACTGGTTCTGCACTGCCTGAAGCTGAAAATGGGCGAAGAGTGGTTTGCGCAGTACATGGCATCGTTTCATTGATACCGGTATAAAAATAGGATATAAGGTGGCAGAAAAACGAATGGAACGCAGAGATTGGACAAAACAGGCGCTTGCCGGCCTTGCGCCGGAGCTGCTGAAACTACATCACGAGATCTGGGCCTATGCCGAACCATCCAGCGCCGAAGTGCAGTCGGCAAAGCTGTTGTGCGAAGTGCTGCGGCAAAAGGGCTTTACAGTAGAAGAGAATATTTGCGGCCGCCCCACGGCATTCATTGCGACCTTTGGTGCGGGGCACCCTGTGGTGGGGTACCTTGGCGAGTACGACGCACTGCCGGGGCTTAGCCAGCAGGCAGGGCTGCCCCGGCACTGCCCGGTTTCAGAGGGCGGGTACGGCCATGGCTGCGGGCACAGCGCACTGGGCACCGCGTCGCTTGCCGCGGCACTGATTGCCCAGCAATACCTGCAAACCAGCGGCCAGCCGGGCACCGTAATTTATTACGGCTGTGCCGCGGAAGAGGGCGAAGGCGTAAAACCGCTGATGGCGCGCGACGGGTATTTTGATGCGACCGACTGTGTGTTTGCATGGCACCCGGGTTCGACCAACGGGGTTGTCAATATGGAAATGATTGCGGTTAAAACAGCGCATATCGCATTTAAGGGCATTACGGCCCATGCGGGCGGCGCGCCGCACCTTGGCTGCAGCGCACTGGATGCGTGTGAACTGATGAATGTCGGGGTAAACTATCTGCGCGAGCACGTGATTCAAGAAGCGCGGCTGCAATATGCCTACCTTGATTGCGGCGGTACGGCACCAAATGTGGTGCAGGACCATGCAAAGCTGATTTATGGCGTGCGTGCACCCAAAACCGAGCAGGCGGCAGAGATTATGCAGCGGGTTGTAGACTGCGCAAAGGGTGCCGCGCTGATGACCGGCACCACGGTGGAGGTCACCCCGCGCATGGGGTATTCAGACCTGTTTCAAAACAAGGTGGTCGCGTCTATTTTAAATAGCGCGGCGCAGCAGGTGGGCGCCCCGGCTTGGGCCGAGGCGGATTTTGAACTGGCAAAGCAGTTTACAGACCAGTATACCCCGGCACAGCAAAACGACCTGCAACAAACCGTGCAGCGGCTCTACGGGAAAGAGCAGCTGCAACAGGTTTTAGAAAAGCCGCTGGACACCAAAATGGAAGCGTTTGACGAAACAAAAATGCTTAAAATTTATGGCTGTTCTGACGTGGGTGATGTTGGGTATGTCACCCCCACCGCATCGCTTTAGGTTGCGACCGGGGCACTGGGCACACCGGGGCATTCCTGGTTCATGACCGGTATGACAGTCTCTTCCATCGGCGAAAAGGGGTTGCTTTGCGCGGGTGAAATTATGGGGTTGGCCGGCGTCATGGTGTATGATGACCCCGCGCTGCTTGAGGGGGCACAGAGCGAACGTTTAGGGCGCACCGGTGGCGAGTACCACTGCCCCATGTATGTGTGACGTAAACATTTTATAAAATGCAGGTAAGGGAGAGGGAGAGTATGGACAGAAAGACATTTGTAGAGCAGTGCATTGATGAAAAAGCGCAGGAGCTGATCCACATCAGTGAACAGGTATGGGAATATGCCGAAGGCGGGTATCAAGAGCATAAATCGGTTGAGCTGTTGTGCGGCGCGCTAGAAAAAGAGGGCTTTACCGTGACCCAAAACCTTACCAATATCCCCACCGCGTTCAAAGGCGTTTGGGGTACGGGAAAACCAGTGATTGGCATTTTGGGAGAATATGACGCACTGCCGGGTCTTAGCCAGCAGGCGGGCTGCACCACCAAAGCCCCGCGGGAAGAAGGTGCCCGCGGCCACGGCTGCGGGCACAACATGCTGGGCACCGGTGCCCTTGCGGGGGCCATTGCCATTAAAGAGTATTTAAAAGAAACCGGCAAACCTGGCACCGTAATTTATTTTGGCACCCCGGCGGAAGAAAACGGTGCAGGCAAGGCATTTATGGCGCGGGACGGCGCGTTTGACGGGGTGGACTATGTATACACCTGGCACCCCGGCACAACCAACGGCGTAAATTCGTGCCACATGGTGGGGCTGTACAACTGCATTTATTCGTTTAAAGGCGTTACGGCCCACGCGGGCGGTGCGCCGCACCTTGGCCGCAGCGCGCTGGATTCGGTTGAGCTGATGAATGTCGGCGTAAACTATCTGCGCGAGCATGTCATTCAAGAGGCGCGTATCCACTACGCGTATCTGGATGCGGGCGGCACGGCACCAAACGTCGTGCAGGACCACGCCAGCGTGCGTTACGTCATCCGCGCCCCGTATATGAACCAGGTTAAGGAGATCACGGCGCGCATCGACGACATTGCACGGGGCGCGGCCCTGATGTGCGGCACGCAGGCAAGCTGGCGCATTGAATCCGCTTATTCTGACTACATCCCGAATGCGGTGTTGGCCACGGTGATGACCGAGGCGATGAAACAGATTGGCGCACCGCAGTGGACAAAAGAAGATTACGCGCTTGCCGCCAAGTTTGACGCCACGGTGGGTGAAAACAATAAGGCAGAAGAAAAAACAATGCTGCAAAAGCGCTACGGCAAAGAAGAGGCCGAAGAGAAGCTGAAACAGCCGCTTGATACTAAAATTGAAGAGTTTGACGAAACAAAGAGGGTTATTATCACCGGCTCTACCGACGTGGGTGACGTGGGGTACATCGCCCCCACGGTAATGTGCACTGTGGCGACGGCAAGCTTTGCTACACCGGGGCACTCGTGGCAGATGACCGCACAGGGCAATTCACCCATTGGGCACAAGGGCATGCTGGTTGCGGGTAAGGTGATTGCGCTTGCCAGCATTATGATGCTGGAAGACCCCGAAAAGGTGCAACAGGCAAAAGAAGAGTTTATGGAGAAAAACGGCGGGGTATATGACTGCGCATTGCCAAAAGAGCTGAAAGCGCCGGAGGCAATTTAAGCCGTACAGAAAAAGGGGGATACGTTTTATGGCAAGATATATCGCAAAGCGGCTGCTGCAGGCGATCCCGGCGTTTTTGATCATCACGGTGATCGTGTTTCTGCTTTCCAATGCCGCGCCGGGCAGCCCCATCGATATTATCAAATCAGCCGGCGACATCACGCCAGAGGCCGAGCACGCGTTAATGGTGCAGTACGGGCTGGACAAGCCGGTCGTTGTGCGCTATTTTATCTGGCTGGGCAATATGCTTACCGGAGATATGGGCATTTCAAGCCGTACCCAGCAGCCGGTGTGGAGTCTGATCAGCGAGCGCATTGGCCCGACACTGGTGCTGTCGTTGTATTCGCTGGTGGTATCACTGCTTATCGCCATCCCGGTGGGCATTATGGCGGCGCTGAAGCCCTATTCCATCTGGGACAACATTTCGTCTGTGGCATCGTTTGTGGGGGCCGCAGCACCAAACTTTTTTGTGGCACTGGTATTGGTGTATGTGTTCTCCATCAAGCTTGGCATCCTGCCCTCTATGGGCATGTACGCCGCCAGCGGTGGCGGGGGCCTTGGGGACCTTGCAAGGCATTTGGTGTTGCCCGGCTTTGTGATGATCATTCAGCTGCTTGGCACCTTTGTCAAGCAGACGCGCGGCAGCATGCTGGAAGTGATGAACGAAGAATATGTCAAAACGGCGCGCGCCAAAGGCCTTTCAGAGCTGCGCGTCACGGTAAAGCATATCCTGCGCAATGCGTGGATCCCCATTGTGTCGTGCATTGCCACAACGGTGCCGCTGCTGGTGGGCGGCGCGACTGTCACCGAGCAGGTGTTTGGCTGGCCGGGCATGGGCACGCTGCTCATCCAGTCAATCAGCCAGCGCGATTACAACACGATTATGGGTATCACGGTGCTGATTTCGATTGCGGTGCTGGTGGTCAACCTGCTGCTTGATCTGGTCTATGCTTTCCTGGACCCGAAAATTCGTTTTGATTGAGGGGGCGTAAAGATTGAAAACACAGACAGGTCAAAAGAAAAAAAGCGAAGCATTTCGCAATTTCAGAAAACACAAAATGGCAATGATCGGCCTTACCATCATTGTGCTGGAAATTTTATGTGTGCTGATTTTACCGGTCATATTTCACCTTGACCCGGTGGCAATCGACCGTACCGCGTTCAACCAGGCACCGGGGGATGTACACCTGCTGGGCACCGACGAGGTGGGCCGCGATATGTTTGCCCGCGTAGTTTGCGGCGGGCAGGTATCCATTTTAATCGGGTTTGCCGCAACCGCCATCAGCGTGCTGGTGGGGCTTCCGCTGGGGCTTGTTGCCGGCTATTACCGGGGCAAAGCCGAAAGTTTAATCATGCGCACGGCAGACATTTTTATGTCGTTTCCGGCCATGGTGCTCATCCTGGTGGTCGTCGCGGTGTTCGGCTCTGAAATCCCCATCATTATTTTGCTGATCGGTATTCTCAACTGGCCCGCCATTGCAAAGCTGATTTATGGCAACGTACTTTCGCTGCGTGGCCGCGAGTTTGTAGAGGCCGAGCGCGCAATTGGCAGCAGCGACTTAAAGATTATCTTTAAAACAATTCTGCCCAATGCAATTGCACCGCTGTGGGTGGCGCTGGCGTTTCGCATTTCCAGTGCCATGATCACCGAATCGGCACTTAGCTTTTTGGGCGCCGGTGTGCAGCCGCCGCAGGCATCCTGGGGCAACATCATTCAGGCGGCTACCAGCCTTGCGGTGCTGACAAAGCGCTGGTGGATCTGGATCCCGGCCGGTGTTTGTTTGGTGGTCACCATTGTGTGCATCAACTTTGTGGGTGAGGGCATCCGCGATGCGCTGGACCCGAAAATGAAACGACTGTAGGGAGGAGGCAAACGGATGTCGGATGTTATTTTAGACGTAAAAAATTTGCAGGTGCAGTTTCGCACCGGCAAAACGCAAACCCTGACGGCGATACAGGACGTCACCTTTCAGGTCAAAGCAGGCGAGATTCTGGGCATTGTGGGTGAATCGGGCTGCGGTAAAAGCGTGACGGCCAACACAATCCTGCGCCTGCTGCCCAAGCAGACCAGCCTTATTTCAGGCGGCAGCATTTGTTTTCAGGGCCGCGACCTTGTGACGCTGAGCGAAAAAGAAATGCGCGCAGTGCGCGGCAGCAAAATATCCATGATCTTTCAAGAGCCGATGACCTCCCTGAACCCCGCTTACCGCATTGGGGTGCAGCTGGTAGAGATGTACCAGGCGCACAGCAAAATCAGCAAAAAAGAAGCCTGGAAAAAGGCGACAGAAATGCTGGAAAAGGTGGGCATTCCCGCACCGGACCAGCGCATGTACGAGTACCCACACCAGCTTTCAGGCGGTATGCGCCAGCGCGTGATGATCGCTATGGCACTTTCGGCAAAGCCGGAGTTGCTGATTGCAGATGAGCCCACCACCGCGCTGGATGTGACTATTCAGGCGCAAGTGCTGGATTTGATGAAAGAGTTGCAGCGCGAAATGGGCACGTCGATCATCCTGATTACCCATGACATGGGGGTCGTGGCCGAAACGTCAGACTATGTGATGGTCATGTATGCCGGCGAAGTGGTTGAGTACGGCAGCGCCGCCATGATTTTTAAAAACCCGTTGCACCCTTACACGCAGGGGCTGCTCAACTCGCTGCCGCGGGTAGACCGCGATATGCAGCGGCTGACCAGCATCACCGGCACCGTGCCGTCGCTCAGCGAAATGCCGGCGGGTTGCCGTTTTAGCAATCGTTGTGGGCAGTGCGGTGGGCAATGCACCCAGCAAAAGCCGCAGCTTGTTGAAGTAGAGCCGGGCCATCA
>JAQVCK010000197.1 GCA_028689835.1 Pygmaiobacter sp.
AGATAACCCCGCGCAGGTTAATCAATTGATATCAGGGTTTTTGAAACTTTAAAAAGCGCTATAAAAGCACAAATTTAACGCAAATCGCACCTCCACATAACTTGGCGGTGCGCTTTGCGTTAAATTAATTTTTGCATAAACAAAAATGGTAAAACCTTGTTTTTATCTCATTTGCTTTTCAAAGCGAAAGAAGTAATCTCCACCAAATACATCATCGGGGGTATGGGGGTCTTTGTGCTTGGGGTTAAAAAATTCAACGATATGAAACCCACAGCAGTTCACATAAAAATGAAGATTTCGTTTTTCAAAATAAGGGGTACCGGTTTCCCACACTTTTGTGTCGGGGTACCTTTTTTCAATCTCTTTCCAAATGGCCTGCCCTATGCCACGGCTCTGTGTTCCATATTTCACGTAGAGAAAATCAAGGTGATTACATTGCGTTTTTTCATCGATTACAATGATTGCACCGCCAAGCATTTCGCCATCCACCATCGCTTTAAGGGCAATAGCCCCCTTGGTATTTAGCGATTGGTCGATATCCTCTTCCGGAAGAATCTGCACATTTAAATCAGAAAACTCCTCTGCTGCCCCTTTTTGAAAAGCCTCTTGCATGTCATGCTTGTAAACGGCCAAATCTTCTTGGCTGACCGGTAAAAGCTTAAATTTCATCTGCGATACCTCGTGCTTTTAATAATGATACTTTTTTCGTTTTGCAATCAGGAAGATTGCCGTAAACACGACCGCCATTACTTCGGCCACAACAATAGAAGCCCAAATCCCATCAATCCCAAAAATCAGTGGCAGAAGTAAAACGGCACTGGCCTCAAACACCAACGTGCGCAAAAAAGAAATTAAGGCGGAGGTTAACCCGTCATTCAGTGCAGTAAAAAAACCGGAGCCAAAAATGGCAAACCCCATAAAGGGGAAGGCAAGGGCAAAAACGCGAAACCCGGAAACAGTTAAATTTACCAGTTGTTGGTCGTAGCCCACAAATATTTTTGCAAGCGGCACTGCCAGCAACTGCGCAGCAAGCAGCATAGCAAACCCACTAACACCAAGCAGGCGAAGGCTCTTTTTTAAAAGCCCTTTTAGCTCATCCGTATTTTTTGCACCGTCATGGTACGATATTACAGGTGCCGACCCGATAGAATACCCGATGAAAGCCGCCGAGAAGATCATGCTGACATACATCATAACGCCATAGGCTGCCACACCGTTTTCACCGGCATAGTGCAAAAGCTGTATATTATAAAGCATGCCCACAACATTCATCGAAACATTGCTCATAAATTCAGAAGACCCATTGGTGCATGCTTTCACGATGGCCCTGCCGTCAAAACTGGTTTTACCAAGGCGCAGAATACTGATATTTTTTCTCAGAAAATAAACAAGAGGGATTACCCCACCCAAAAACTGGCTGAATGCCGTGGCGACTGCCGCCCCTGCCAGCTTGTACTGCTGCGGCAATAAAATAACTAAAACCGCATCTAAAACCATATTGGTAACACCCGCTACACCCGTCACTAACAACCCTAGATGTGGCTTTTCGGCTGCGACAAAAAAGCTTTGAAACAAAAGCTCTAATACAAAAAAAGGTAACACCGTTAAAATAATGCGCCCGTAATCAACACAATATTCAAGCAATTGGCCCTTTGCTCCAATCAATGTTGCAATCGGGCGAATAAATGCAAGCCCCAATATTGCAAATAAAACACCAAGCGCAAAAGCCACATACACAAATAGAGAAAAATGTCTGTTTGCCTTTTCTTTGTCCCCTGTGCCAAGAGTGTTGGCCACGATGGCGGTACCGCCGGTACCAAACATAAAGCCAACGGTTGCGATGATCATAAAAATAGGCATCATCAAATTGACCGCAGAAAACGCCGTCTTGCCAACAAAATTAGAAACAAAAAGCCCGTCTACCACACTGTAAATAGAAGTAAAAATCATCATTGCAATAGACGGAATTGTAAATTTAATCAGTTTGCCATAAGTAAAGTGGTCCGAAAGCTGAATTGTCATGATTTCCTTCCCTGTAGCGCCTCAATTTGCCCGCGAAAACAATCTGCGTATTTTTCCATCAGGTGAATGTAAGTGTTGATTTCTTCTGCCGACCAAGAATCAAAGGCCCGCACTTCCGCTTCATAAAGCTGTGCTACGGTTTGGTTTACATACCCCTGCCCCTTTTCTGTTAAGACCACTTTTTTAGCTTTGCCCTTGTATGGCTGCAAATACAAAATGTCATCCTTTTCTAAATTGCGAATGGCCGAATTGACTGTTTGCTTACTGATACCCGATTTTTTATAAATGTCGCTGAGTAAGCAACTACCCACGGTATCGTAAATTGTATATAAAACAATGGCAACACTATCTGTAATACCCAGTTTCAAGGATGCCTGATGATACAATGCCTCTGTCTCCGAGGTCAAATAATTGATTCGATGGATGTCGTCAAATCTTTTGGGGTTCATTGCAATCCCTCCAAGTACGATTTCGTACATTTATTATAGTACGAAATCATACTTGTGTCAACCAGCATTTAGGTTGCGGCAGTAACTATTGCAATATAGGTTCTTTAAAACAAAACAAAAAACGCCGCAAACTGGCTTTACGGGCCAATCTGCGGCGTTTTAGTTTTGGTGGAGATGACGGGAGTCGAACCCGTGTCCAAAAAAAGATTCATCAAAGTATCTCCGGGTGCAGCTTATCATCAGGATTCCCCCACCCGGCCGCCGATAAGCAGGCAGCCGGGGTCGGTAGCTTCATTAATTCATGACGGCCCGCAAAGCTTAAGCCCGTTCACGTGCACCGCTAATTTGATGCCCAAACACCACCCCGCGGTAAAGTGGGAAGGACAGCAGCCTATATTAGGCTGCGACTGCTAATTTATTGTTGTTAGCTATTTGTTTGTGGCTTTTATAGTGGGTCCACACCACTACCCGCTGCTTCAACTTCACTTTCCCTGTCGAAACCTTTACATCCCCATATTAATCCGCCCTGCGGCGGAAATTAGGCTTTGTTCTGTGCTTTCATTGCGCGGTCAATATCGCGCTTTGCGTCGCGCTGGGCCGTGGTGGCACGCTTGTCGTACAGTTTTTTGCCCTTGCACAGCCCCACTTGAACCTTAACCCGTGACCCCTTGAAATATAACTGCAAGGGAACCAGTGTCAGGCCATTTTGCTTTACTTCGGCGGCCAGCCGCCGAATTTCGCGCCCGTGGGCCAGCAAACGGCGGGGCCGTACGGGGTCACGGTTAAAAATATTGCCTTTTTCGTACGGGCTGATGTGCATGCCCATCACTATCAGGTCGCCGTTTACCACATCCACCCACGAATCTTTCAGGTTCACCGAACCGGTGCGAATGCTTTTGACCTCGGTGCCGACCAGCTCGATACCGGTTTCCAGTGATTCGAGGACAAAATAATCGTGCCGCGCCTTGCGGTTTTCGGCGATGGTCTTAAAATTCTCTGGCATTTTGCCCCCTCCTTTCGCACCAATACCGGAACAATACTATACCTTTTTTGGGGGCATTTGTCAAGTATTCCCTGCTTTACAGCTCCCCGCGCGAAATCAGGCTGCGGCCCAACGTGGTGGGGTCTGCATACTCTAAACTGCCCCCCACCGGCAAGCCGTAGGCAAGGCGGCTGACCCGCACCCCAAGGGGCTTAATCAGCTTTGCAAGGTACATGGCAGTGGCCTCGCCCTCAACCGTGGGGTTCGTGGCCATGATTACTTCTTGCACTTCGTCGCCCTGCAACCTGGCAAGCAACTCTTTTACCGTCAGTTGTTCGGCCCCAATGCCGTCCATCGGCGAAATAAGGCCGTGCAATACATGGTAAAGGCCGTGGTATTCGCGGGTGCGCTCAAACGCCGAAACATCGCGCGGGGTCTCCACCACGCAGATGACACCTTTGTCGCGCTTGGTACCGCTGCAAATGGGGCAAATTTCACCGTCGGTAAAGTTTTGACAAACACTGCACCGGTGTATTTTGGTGTGGGCGTCAATAATGGCCTGTGCAAATTCAAGCGCTTCGCTTTTTGGCATGCTGAGCACCTGATATGCCAGCCGCGACGCCCCTTTGCGGCCCATACCCGGCAGCTTTGCAAATTCTTCAATT
>JAQVCK010000198.1 GCA_028689835.1 Pygmaiobacter sp.
GTACCAAAACCCCCGCTTTACGGCCTTGCGGGCAATGCCGCGGGGCTGTTTTTCTGCGGTGGCCCCGCCTTTTGCAGCGACACAGGGAGGCAGTATGGCAAGCAGGGCACAAAGCAGCGCACAGTGGCGCGGTAGACGAACAACTGCGGGCACCCCGGCAGCGGGCCGCATTGCCTTTGCTTTTCTGTTTTTGCTGGTTCAATTTAATGCTTTTTATCCGGCTTCACCAATGGCGTACCGCCATTGGCGGGCCGGTTTTTTTTGTGGGGCGTTGCCCTGCCGGGCATAAAAAAGACCGCACAGCCGCCCGCCCGGCGGGCACAACAGGAGGAGCAGGGAAATGAAAAAAGATTTGATTGACATTTTGGATTTGACCACACAGCAGATTGACGAGCTGATTGACACGGCGCAAGACATCATTGCCCACCCGGACGATTATGCAAAAAGCTGCCAGCGCAAAAAAATAGCGACGCTGTTTTACGAGCCGTCCACCCGCACAAGGCTGAGCTTTGAGGCCGCGATGCTGGACCTTGGCGGCGAAGTGCTGGGCTTTTCAGAGGCGTCCAGCAGCTCGGCCTCGAAAGGGGAAAGCGTGGCCGACACCGCGCGGGTCGTGGCCTGCTTTGCCGACATCATTGCCATGCGCCACCCCAAAGAGGGCGCGCCGCTGGTGGCGGCCCGCAACGTTAACATCCCGGTCATCAACGCGGGCGACGGCGGGCATTTCCACCCCACCCAGACGCTGGCGGACTTGCTTACCATAAAGCGCGAAAAGGGGCGGCTGACCGGGTTGACAGTCGGCCTGTGCGGTGACCTCAAATACGGGCGCACTGTGCACTCGCTGGCGGCGGCGATGGCCCGCTATGAGGGCACACACTTTGTGCTGATTTCGCCGCCGGAGCTTGCGATGCCGGAGCAGATTGTCAGCGAAGTGCTGCAAAGGGAAGGTGTGTCGTTTGAGGTGACCACCTCGCTGGAGGAAGCGATGCCAAAGCTGGACATCCTGTATATGACGCGGGTGCAAAAAGAGCGGTTTGACAGCGAAGCAGAATACCTGCGGCTGAAGGACAGCTATATTTTAACGCCCGAAAAGCTGCAAACGGCCCAAAGCGGCCTTGCGGTGCTGCACCCGCTGCCGCGCGTCAACGAAATTGCGGTGGCGGTGGACGCCGACCCGCGCGCGTGTTACTTTAAACAGGTACAAAACGGCAAGTTTATCCGCATGGCGCTGATTTTAAAACTGCTGCAAAACGCGCCGAGCGCGACAGAGCGCACCGAGGGCGAATTGTACCCCGGCGTGCGGTGCGAAAACCCGCGTTGCATCTGCGCGGCAGAGCAAGAGCTGCCCGCCCGGTTTTACCGGGGGCGCGAGGGCATTTTGCGCTGCGACTGGTGCGGCACCCGCGCGGTGCGCGGCGGGCAAGCATAACACGGGGTGCCCCCCACAATAAAAAGCGGTACAGCGGGCAGGGTGCCCGCTGTTTTTTTATACAACCAGTTCGCTTGCGATGGCGAATAAAAAAACAGGCAGGCAAGGGGCCGGTAAGAGGGCCAAAACACGTAAAAACCGGTGATTTTTAGGAATATTGCCGCAAAAAACGTCGATTTTGTGCCCTACCTTTATGCTTTTCTTGACAACCACCGTGGCAGGTCTTAAAATAGATGCATAGTGTATTCATTACAATATCTTTGCGTTTGAAAATACATTGACCAGTTAATAAACTCCCAAAAATATGAAGGAGGCCCCTATGGTATCAATCGGTATCACCGTATTGATAGCCGTTGTTGTGGGTGCGGTAGCTGCGGCTATCGCTTTTTCTTGTGGCATCGCTTACAGAAAAAAGATCGCAGAGCAAAAAGTAGGCTCTGCGGAAGAAGAAGCTAAGAGAATTATCAACGACGCTATCAAAACGGCGCAGCAGAAGCGAAAAGAAGCCGCCGTCGAGGCCAAGGATGAAGCCTTTCGCCTAAAGGCGGAGGCAGACAAGGAGATCAAAGAGCGCCGCTCGGAGATCACTCGGCAAGAACGTCGGCTCGACCAGAAAGAAGAGAACATTGACCGCAAAACAACCGCGATGGAACAGCGGGAAGAAGAACTAAAAAAACGCGCCGACCTCATCGACGCACGCCTGGCGGAAATTGACCAGATGCGCCAGCGCGAAGTGGAAAAACTGGAGCATATCTCCGGCCTGTCGGAGGACGCAGCCAAAGAAATGCTGCTCTCGCGCCTGGACGAAGCACTGACCCACGAAAAGGCAATGCGCATCACGGCCTTTGAAACCCAGACCAAAGAGGATTGCGACAAGCTGGCTCAGGAGCTGATCACCCAGGCGGTGTCGCGCTGTGCGGCAGACCACTCCAGCGAGATTACCGTTTCGGTGGTGCCGCTGCCGAGCGACGAGATGAAGGGCCGCATCATTGGCCGCGAGGGCCGCAACATCCGCGCGCTGGAAACAGCGACCGGTGTGGACCTGATTATCGACGACACGCCCGAAGCCATTACCCTGTCCAGCTTTGACCCCGTGCGGCGCGAAATTGCCCGCATGACACTGGAAAAGCTGATTGCAGACGGCCGTATTCACCCGGCCCGCATTGAGGAGACGGTGGAAAAATGCCGCCGCGAGCTGGACGCTTCGATGAAGCGCGAAGGCGAGCGCGCCGTGATGGAAGTGGGCGTACACGGCCTGCACCCGGACCTTGTCAAGCTGCTGGGCCGCTTAAAGTACCGCACCAGCTATGGCCAAAACGTGCTGAACCACTCGATGGAAGTGGCCTATTTGTCCGGCCTGATGGCGTCCGAGCTTGGGCTCAATGTCAACATGGCAAAGCGCGCGGGCCTGTTGCACGACATCGGCAAGGCGCTGACCCACGAGATTGAGGGCAGCCATGTGATGATTGGCGTCGACCTTGCACGCAAGTACAAAGAAAACCCACTGGTCATCCATGCCATTGAGGCGCACCACGGTGACGTGGAGCCGCAGACCCCGCTGGCCTTCATCGTGATGGCCGCCGACGCGATTTCAGCTGCGCGCCCCGGCGCCCGGCGTGAAAATGTGGAAAATTACATCAAGCGCCTTGAAGATTTGGAAGCCATTTCATCCAGCTTTGAGGGTGTCGAGCGCAGCTACGCCATTCAGGCGGGCCGCGAAGTGCGCATCATGGTGAAGCCCGATGCCATTGGCGATGACGAGCTGACCATCCTTGCCCGCGACATCGTGCGCAAGATTGAAGACGAGCTGGAATACCCCGGCCAGATCAAGGTCAACGTGATCCGCGAGAGCAGGGCCACCGACTACGCAAAATAAACCTTACAGCGGCAGCCCCTTTTGGGCTGCCGCTGTTCTGCGTTTTTATGCCCCCACCCGGTGTGTGGGGGCCGGGCGGCAGCTTTGTATGTGCTGCCGTCTTTTCTTTTTTGCCCCTTTCTGGTATGATAGATACCGCCAACAAACCCAAAGGAGGGCGCATATGAAAATTTTGTGTGTCGGGGACGTGGTGGGCACACCCGGCCTCAACTTTTTGTGCCGCCGGTTGCCCGCGCTCAAACGGCAGGTGGGGGCCGACCTTTGTATTGTAAACGGAGAAAATGCCCACCCGGACGGCGTGGGCATCACCGCCGATATTGCGCAGGAGATTTTTTCGCACGGGGCCGACGTGATCACGACCGGCAACCACGCGTTGCGCCGCGCGGGCGAAGAGCTGTATGAGGAGACCGAAGCCCTGCTTTGCCCGGCCAACCTGCCGCACGCGGCGCCGGGTGTGGGCAGCATGGTGCTGGACTTTGGCCGTTACACCGTAACGGTGCTGTGCCTTGCGGGCGTTGCGTTTTTAGAGCCGCTTGACAACCCGTTTGACACCGCCGACCGGCTGTTGCAGGGCGATACCTCGCGGTTTCGCATTGTGGACTTCCATGCCGAATCCACCGCCGAAAAACAGGCGCTTGCCTGGTACCTTGACGGCCGGGTGAGCGCGGTGTTTGGCACCCACACTCATGTGCCCACCGCCGACGCGGGTGTGCTGCCCGGCGGTACCGGTTTTTTGACTGACGTGGGCATGACCGGGCCGGTGCAGTCGGTGATTGGCGTGCGGCCCGAGCTTGCGGTAAAA
>JAQVCK010000199.1 GCA_028689835.1 Pygmaiobacter sp.
TGACGCTGCGATGCTGATGTGCAATGCGCTGAGCGCGGCAGAGGACAAAGGCCTTGAGGCTGGCACCGATGACTACAAGGCTGCTGTTGTCGACGCGATGAAGAGCACCGACGGCTTGAAGGGTGTTACCGGTACCTATAAGTTTGACCAGTACAACAACCCCATCAAGTCCGCTGCGATCATGAAGCTTGAGGGCGGCAAAGAAGTCTTTAGCGAAATGTTCTAAATTGCGGCGAACTGCACGATTATAAAGTTTGCGGTATTGACAAAAACTATGCGGGAGAGACATTGGTCTATTTCCCGCATAGTTTGTTGTCGTTATAAATAAGGTCGGTATTTTGGGTACCGAACAGAAAGAGGGGCGCACAATATGGCGTTTTTGTCCACACTTTTCAGCCAGGTCATCAACGGCCTGCAGTCCGGCTCGATCTACGCGCTGGTTGCACTGGGGTACAGCATGGTTTATGGCATCATCATGTTGCTCAACTTTGCACACGGCGATATCATCATGGTGGGGGCCTACGTCGTATGGATATCAACGGCGAACTTTGGCTTTCACCCGATCGTTTCCATCCTGCTGGCGGTCGTTGTAAGTACTGTACTGGGGGTCGTGATCGAAAAAGTGGCCTATGCGCCACTGCGCTCTTCCCCGCGGCTTTCGCTGCTCATTACGGCTATCGGCATTTCGTTTTTGCTGGAAAACGGGTTTCAGCTTATCTTTGGCGCGGGCGCAAAGGTGGTACCGGATTTTCTCACCGGCCCCAGCGTGCACCTCGGCTCTGCGACCATCAGCTTTTCGGCCATTGTCACCATTGTGGTAACCGTACTTATGATGGCGGGGCTGACCTTTTTGGTGCAAAAGACCAAGCTTGGCAAGGCGATGCGTGCCGTGTCGGAGGATATGGGCGCTGCCCAGCTGATGGGCATTAACCTGAACACGACCATCTCGTTCACCTTTGCCATGGGCTCGGCCCTTGCGGGCGTGGCTTCGGTGTTGTACCTGTCGTCTTATGGCCAGGCATCGCCCACCATGGTCAGTATGCTGGGCCTTAAGGCCTTTGTTGCGGCAGTGCTGGGTGGCATTGGTTCGCTGCCGGGCGCCATGCTGGGCGGCTTTGTCATCGGTATGGCGGAGGCGCTGGTCTCTGCGGCGGGGCTTTCGGTATGGAAAGACGGCGTGGTGTTTGCCATTTTGATCATTGTGTTGCTGGTGAAGCCCACGGGGCTGATGGGCAAACCGATGACGGAAAAAGTGTAAGGGGGGCGCGGCATGAAAACGAACAGAAAAACCATCCCGATGCCGATGCGCTACCTCATCAACACCGTGCTGATCGTGCTGTTTGTACTGGCGAGCACTCTGTTTGTGAACTCCGACGCGGTTTCGGGTTATTTCACCAAGATTTTAATGGTGATCGGCATCAACATTATTCTGGCGATATCGCTGAACATCGCCACCGGCTACCTGGGCCAGTTGCCGCTGGGGCACGCGGGTTTTATGGCGGTGGGCGCGTATACCGGGGGTATTTTTCTCAAAGCGGTAGACGCGGCAAAGGCAACCGGTGGTACTTATTATTTATATATCGCGGCGGCACTGGTGCTGTCCGGCATCGTGGCGGGCATTTTTGGCATTTTGATCGGCGTGCCCGCGCTGCGCCTAAAGGGTGACTACCTTGCCATCATCACGCTGGGCTTTGGCGAAATCATCCGTGTGGTGTTGACCAACATCGACTCGGTGCTGGGCTTTGACCTCACGTATGGCGCGTCGGGCCTCAAGCGCATCCCGAAAATTACGACCTTTTTCAATGTGATGCTGTGTGTCGTGCTCAGCTGTGTGGTCATCCATATGGTCATGAAGTCCCGCCACGGCAGGGCAATCCTTTCTATTCGCGAAAACGAGATTGCGGCGGAATCCTGCGGCATCCGCACCACCTACTACAAGGTGATGGCCTTTACGATGTCGGCATTCTTTGCCGGGGTTGCGGGCTGCCTGTATGCCGGGTATCTGGGTTCGTTGCAGCCCTCGTCGTTCGGGTTTATGAAATCCATCGAAATTCTGGTCATGGTGGTGCTGGGCGGCATGGGCAGTATGCTGGGCTCTATCTTGTCGGCAACGGTGCTTACCGCACTGCCGGAAGCGCTGCGTGCGTTCTCCGACTACCGCATGGTCGTTTACTCGCTGGTGCTGGTGCTGATGATGATCTTCAAGCCCACCGGCCTGCTTGGACAGTACGATTTCTCGCTCTCCCGTATTTTGGAAAAGCTGATGAACCCCAAAAAGTCTACCGGCAAAAAGGAGGGTGCTAGCCATGAGTGAACAAAAGACAAAACTGGTGGAAGTGCCCGGCGGCATCATCCCCGAGCGAGATGTGGGCCAGCCCCCTGTGCTGGAAGTGCGGCATTTGGGTATCGATTTTGGCGGCCTGACAGCGGTGGACGATTTTGATTTTGTGATCGGCAAGGATGAAATAGGCGGGCTGATTGGCCCGAACGGTGCCGGCAAAACGACGGTGTTCAACCTGCTGACCAACGTGTACCAGCCCACCCGCGGCCATATTTTACTGGGCGGCGTGGACACCCGCGGCAAAAAGACGTACGAAGTGAACAAGCTGGGCATTGCCCGCACTTTTCAGAATATCCGCCTGTTTAAAACGTTGACAGTGCTGGATAATGTGCTGATTGGTATGCACAACGGCATGGGGTATAACCTCGGCTCGTCGGTGCTGCGCCTGCCTGCCTATTGGAAACAGGAAAAAGAGGCAAAGCAGGAGGCGCTGAGCCTGCTTAGCATTTTTGACATGCAGGATTTGGCCGAGGTGCACGCCGGCAACCTGCCGTACGGCGCACAGCGCCGGCTGGAAATTGTGCGCGCGCTTGCCACAAACCCAAAAATTTTGCTGCTTGACGAGCCCGCTGCCGGCATGAACCCCTCTGAAACGGCGGAGCTGATGGAGAATATCCGCCGCATCCGCGACCGGTTTGGCATTGCGGTCATTTTGATCGAGCATGACATGAACCTGGTTATGAACATCTGCGAGGGCATTGCCGTGCTGAACTATGGCCGCATCATCGCCAAGGGCACACCGGAGGAAATTCGCAAAAACCCGGTGGTCATTGAAGCGTATCTGGGCAAAAAGGGGGGCGCAACCGATGCTGAAGGTTGATAACATCAATGTGTACTACGGCAACATCCACGCCGTGAAAGGCATTACGTTTGAGGTGCGTCAGGGCGAGATCGTCACGCTGATTGGCGCAAACGGTGCGGGCAAAAGCACCATTTTGAACACCATTTCGGGCCAGCTGCGCTCTAAAACAGGGTCGATTAGCTTTTTGGATGAAACCATCAGCACTCTGCAACCGCACAAGGTGCTTGTGCGCGGGCTGTCACAGGTGCCGGAGGGGCGCCGTGTGTTTTTGCAGATGACGGTGGAAGAGAACCTGGAGATGGGCGGATACACCCGCAGCGCGGCAGAGAACGCCGCGTCGATCAGCGACGTGTACAGCCGCTTCCCGCGGCTGGCCGAGCGCCGCCGTCAGGTTGCCGGCACGCTTTCGGGCGGTGAGCAGCAGATGCTGGCCATGGGCCGCGCGCTGATGGCAAAGCCCCGGCTGATGATGCTGGACGAGCCGTCGATGGGCCTTGCCCCGCTGCTGGTGGAGCAGATTTTTGACATTATAAAAGAGCTGCACGCCGCGGGCACCACTATTTTGCTGGTAGAGCAGAACGCACAGATGGCGCTTTCGGTTGCCGACCGGGCCTATGTGCTGGAAACCGGCCGCATTGTGATGGAAGGCGAGGCGGCGGCACTGCTGGAGGACGATAAGGTGCGCAGCGCCTACCTTGGCGAGTGATAAAAAAGAAAGCAAAGACGATGGGCCGGTGCAACGCAAGTTGCGCCGGCCTGTTTTTTTTGCGCTGCGCCGCTGTATGGCAAGGCAGGTGGCAACAATAATACAAAAGACAACTTTATAGTACAACTATATAACATATTACCATTTACAGGGTGACGAAATACAACACGGTTTTTTGGCGTTCAGCTGAAACTGGTGAGCGAAAATACCAGATAGGAGTATGGAATTTGGCAAATATGCC
>JAQVCK010000031.1 GCA_028689835.1 Pygmaiobacter sp.
GTACAGGTGCACCCCACCGAAGACTATGCAGTGCGGGTGGAGCACGAGCATGGCAAGACCGAAATGTGGTATGTGATTGCCGCACAGCCGGGCGCCGAACTGCTGTACGGCATGAACCGCACCTTGACAAAGGAAGAGTTTCGGGCCCACATTGAGGACGGCACCTTGTTGCAGGACATTCATGCGGTAAAGGTAAAGCCGGGCGACGTGCTGTTTATTGAGGCGGGCACGCTGCATGGCATCGGTGCCGGCTGCCTTGTGGCCGAAATTCAGCAAAGCTCCAACTCGACTTACCGCGTATTTGACTATAACCGCAAGGACAAAGACGGCAACCTGCGCGAATTACACATTGACAAAGCGCTGGCCGTGACCCGGCTGGAACCCCCTGCCCGCCCTGCGGGCCCATTGGGGCCGGAACTTGACCGCGGTGACTACACCGAGACGGTGCTGGGCGTGTGCGACTATTTTTCAACAACTCTGCTGAAAATTAAAACTTCGGTTGCGCTGTGTGCCGACTGTCGCAGCTACCACGCCCTGCTGTTGACCCGCGGGGAGGCCGACGTGAAATGTGCCCACACTACGCTGCACGCCAAAGCGGGGGAATGTGTGTTTTTACCCGCCTGCACCAGTGCCTACCGCATTGCAGGCAACTGCGACGTGCTGGTGACGACCCTGTAATTAGTGACACGCGTTACCGCCACTTTATGCTGCGGCAGCAAAGTAGCATAATGATTGAAAACACAGAAAAAACCCGCACGGGGCAGCCCGTGCGGGTTTTGTTTTGTCGTATGTGCCTTTCACGCTTAGGCGTACCGTTTGGTGACCAGTGCTTAATACGCCTTGCCCCAAATGACCATCGATTTTGCCGGCTTGCCACAGCAAGGGCAAACATCCGAAAGCTGTTCTTGCTCAAACGGCATGCAGCGGCTGGACAAGCCCGCTTTCTCTTTCATCATGTCCTCACAGGCTTCATCGCCACACCACATGGCTTTGATAAACCCGTTTTTGCCGTCGGCGGCCTTGATGATTTCTTCCATCGTGGTGCAGCTTACCGTGTTGTTTTCGCGGTTTTGCAGTGCCTTCTCGTACAGGCCGTCGGCCAGCAGGCCCAGCACGCGGGGGATCTCTGTCTCTAAATCGTCCAGCGGCACAAAGTACTTTTCGCGGTTGTCGCGGCGCACCAGCACACACTGGTTCTTTTCGATGTCCTTCGGGCCGATTTCCAGCCGCAAAGGCACGCCCTTCATCTCGTACTGGCTGAACTTCCAGCCCGGCGAGTTGTCGGAATCGTCGAGATGCACACGGAACGACTTTGCAAGGCGCTGTTTCAGCTCTGCGGCCTTGTCCAGCACGCCGGGCTTATGCTGCGCAATGGGCACGATGACAACCTGAATGGGTGCCACGGCGGGCGGCAAAATCAACCCCTCGTCGTCGCCGTGGGTCATAATGATGGCCCCCACGATGCGGGTGGACATGCCCCAGCTGGTTTGGTAGGGGTATTGCAGCTTATTGTCGCGCCCGGCAAACTGCACATTAAACGCGCGCGAAAAACCGTCGCCAAAATAGTGGCTGGTCCCGCTTTGCAGCGCCTTGCCATCGTGCATCATCGCCTCGATGGTGTAGGTGGCCTCGGCGCCCGAAAACTTTTCGCTGTCGGTTTTACGGCCCTTAATCACGGGGATACGCAGGTAGTTTTCACAGAAATCGGCATAGCAGTTGAGCTGCTGCTCGGTTTCGGCAATGGCCTGCTCCGGTGTCTCGTGGATGGTGTGCCCCTCCTGCCACCAAAATTCGCGGCTGCGCAAAAACGGGCGGGTAGTCTTTTCCCAACGCACCACGCTGCACCACTGGTTGTACAGCAGCGGCAGGTCGCGGTACGACTGCAACACGTGCGCAAAATGGTCGCAGAACAGCGTTTCGCTGGTGGGGCGGATGCACAGTTTTTCCTCTAACTGCTCGGTACCGCCCATCGTCACCCACGCGCATTCGGGCGCAAAACCCTCCACATGGTCCTTTTCCTTTTGCAGCAGGCTTTCTGGGATGAACAGCGGCATGGCGACGTTCTGGTGCCCGGTCTCCTTAAACATCCCGTCAAGAATATGCTGGATATTCTCCCAAATTGCATACCCGTACGGGCGCAGAATGACACAGCCCTTGACCGAAGAATAATCGACCAGTTCTGCCTTTTTGCAGATGTCGGTATACCACTGGGCAAAGTCTTCGTTGATGGGGGTAATGGCCTCCACCAGTTTCTTGTTCGATTCACTCATTCGCCTGACACTTCCTTTTCCTGTGAAAAAACAAAGCCTCCAAACAGGTGGATGGAGGCTTTGCTTTCTTTATGCGTTCAAAATTGCAACAATCAGGTGTTATCCTCAATATAATGTACGATATCGCCGACTGTCTTTACATTTTCGATCTGCTCATCCGGAATCTCGATGCTGAACTCGTCCTCCAGTGACATCACAAGGTCAACGACATCGAGTGAGTCTGCCTCAAAATCCTCGATGATATCCGAATCCATTGTAACATTATCCTCTTCCAGGTCGAGTTGATCGCAAAGGATCTCCCTGACTTTTTCAAAAACCATTGATCGTTCCTCCTAGAGAAATTTCCTATACACTTTTATACCGTCTTTTACTTGCCTTGTCAAGCGGTTCAAAAAAGTTTTTAGACAGTTCACACATTTGTGTCGTACTTAAAGGAAAAAACCACTGAAAAAGGGAGAAACACAAGCGCAAAAACGCCCTGTTTTCGACAAAAAAGCAGGCCACCGCACAAGGCGGCGGCCTGCTTTGCAGCAAATGCCGCAAAAAATGCGTTATTTCGAAAGACGGTCTTTCAAGCTAGCCAGCTCTTCGCGCAGCTTCGCGGGCACACGCTCGCCAATCTGGTCGTACAGCTCGCCAACGCCCTTGACATCTTCCATCCACAGGTCTTTGTCCACGCTCAGCAGGTCTTTTACAGTTGCTGTCGTCACATCCTCAAGGCCCGAAACATCAATGTCCTCTGCGTTGGGCAGGTAGCCGATGGCGGTTTCCACAGCCTCAACTTCGCCCTTGCAGCGGCCAAGGATCCACATCAGCACGCGCATGTTGTCGCCAAAGCCCGGCCAGATAAAGTGGCCCTGGTCGTCGGTGCGGAACCAGTTGACGTTGAAAATCTTCGGGGCTTTGTCGCCCAGCTTTTTGCCCATTTCCAGCCAGTGGCCGAAATAGTCGCCCATGTTGTAACCGCAGAACGGGCGCATTGCCATCGGGTCGCGGCGCACAACGCCCACAGCCCCGGTTGCAGCAGCGGTAGTCTCGGACGCCATCGCGGAGCCGACATACACGCCATGTGCCCAGTCAAAGCTTTCGTACACCAGCGGTGCAGTTTTGGCACGGCGGCCGCCAAAGACAATCGCGGTCACAGGCACGCCCTGCGGATTGTTGAACTCGCTGGACAGGCACGGGCAGTTGACTGCCGGTGCGGTGAAGCGGCTGTTCGGGTGTGCCAGCTTGCCGCCGTCTGCGACATACTCTTTGCCGTCGACTGCAAGGCCGGTCCACTCCTGTGCATCCTCGGGGATGTTTTTGTCAAGGCCTTCCCACCATACGGTGTTGTCGGTGAGGTTATGCGCAACGTTGGTGAAAATGGTGCCCTTCATTGTGGAGTGCAGCGCATTGGGGTTCGATTTTTCGTTGGTGCCGGGGGCAACGCCAAAGAAGCCGTTTTCCGGGTTGATGGCGTACAGGCGGCCATCCTCACCAATGTGCATCCAAGCAATGTCATCGCCAACGGTCCATACCTTGTAACCCTTTTTGGCATAGATTTCGGGCGGGATGAGCATGGCGAGGTTGGTTTTGCCGCAGGCAGAGGGGAACGCCGCGGTGACGTAGTCGATATGACCGGTCGGGTCTTCGATGCCAAGGATCAGCATGTGCTCGGCCATCCAGCCCTCTTTGTAGCCTTGGTAAGACGCAATGCGCAGTGCAAAGCACTTTTTGCCCAGCAGCACGTTGCCGCCGTAGCCGGAGTTGATCGACCAGATGGCGTTGTCTTCGGGGAACTGCACAATGTAGCGGTTCTCTTCGTCGATGTCAGCCTTTGCATGCTGGCCACGCACAAAGTCGTTGGAATCGCCGAGCTGGCGCAGTGCTTTCACACCGACGCGGGTCATGATATCCATGTTCAGCACAACGTAGATGGAATCGGTGACTTCGACGCCGACTTTGGAGAACGGGCTGCCGATGGGGCCCATGCAGTAAGGGATGACGTACATGGTGCGGCCTCTCATGCAGCCGGTGTACATCGGGATGAGTTTTGCCTTCATCTCGTCGGGGGCCATCCAGTTATTGATGGGGGCTGCATCCTCTTTTTTAGTGGTGCAAATAAAGGTACGGCCCTCCACACGAGCAACGTCGTTCTTTGCGGTATGGTGCAGCACGCAACCGGGCAACTTGTCCTGATTCAGCTCGGTCAGCTCGCCGGTTTTGAACGCCTCTTCACGCAGGGCGCGAAGCTGGCCTTCGGAACCGTCGATCCAGATGACATTGTCCGGGGTCATCAAGGTTTCCATCTCTTTGACCCAGTCCAGCACGTGCTGGTTAGAAGTTAAACTACTCATAAGACATAACTCACCTTTCTCTATTAAAAATAGAACGGACGAATTTCACTTCCGAACTTTCAAATAAAAAAATCCGAAATCAAAATAAGCATAACACATTGTCAAATTTCTAGCAATATACAAAATCCCCAAAAAACCGCCTTGAAACTTTCTTTCTGTCTGATTTGCAACCAAAACCCAGCAAAAAAACCGCAAAAAGAAAAGTACAGCGCCCCCAAAGGGCACTGTACTGTAAATTAACGGTAATCAATTGGTAAGGTGGCATAGCCGTTCAGGTTTTGCGGTGCAAGGTTGCCCGCCTTGAGCTCGTAATACCCCGCGGCGGCGATCATGGCAGCGTTGTCGCCACAAAGCGACAGCTCGGGCAGATACAGAAAGGCCCCGCGCTGGTCAGCCCCTGCTTGTAGCAAAGAGCGCAGCAAGGCGTTGGCGGCAACACCGCCCGCCAGCGCAAGGTGTTTTGCGCCAAGGTCGTCTGCGGCAAGCAGCAGCTTTTCGGCCAGTATTTCGCTGGCACGGTACTGAAAACTGGCGGCCATATCGGCAACGCGCAGCGTTTCGCCTTTCATTTCCGCCTGGTTGACAATGTTTAGCACAGCCGTTTTAAGGCCTGAAAAGCTGACATCGTACCGGCCTGCCACCCGCGGGGTGGGCAGATGGTAACTGGCGGGGTCGCCCTGCAACGCCGCTTTGGCAACGGCCGGGCCACCGGGGTAGCCAAGGCCCAGTGTGCGCGACACCTTGTCAAACGCTTCGCCTGCGGCATCGTCTACCGTGCGGCCCAACACCCGAAAATGGGTGTAGTCGTCTACCGCGATGATATGGCTGTGCCCACCACTTGCCACAAGGCACAAAAACGGCGGGGTGAGCCCCGGGTGGGTGAGGTACAGCGCGGCAATATGCCCGCGCAAATGATGCACCGGCACCAATGGTTTGCCTGCGGCAAAGCTGAGACCCTTGGCAAAGTTGACCCCCACCAGCACCCCGCCGATGAGCCCCGGAGCAAAGGTGACCGCAATGGCCGCAAGGTCGGCCGGGGTCGCCCCCGCCTGTTGCAGTGCCTGTTGTGCCACGCTGCTCACCGCCTCAATGTGGCGGCGGCTGGCAATCTCCGGCACCACACCGCCATACAGGCCGTGTTCGGCCGCCTGGCTGGCCACGATATTGCTGCAAATTTTGCGGCCGTCCTGCACCACGGCAGCGGCGGTCTCGTCACAGCTCGATTCTATCCCTAAAATCAGCATCCCTGTTCTAAATCTCCCAACCTGTAAAATACGCAATCACCCATGGAACACCAGTTCCATGGTAAAGCCGTCCTCGTGCGGGGCGGCGTATAGCCCGCTGCGGCGCGCCAGCTGCGCAAACCCCATGCGGCGGTACAGTGCCAGCGCCGCCGTGTTGGACGCGCGCACCTCTAGCAAACAGCGCCTTGCGCCACAAAGCTGCAGCGCACCAAACGCGTGGGCCAGCAAGGCGGTTGCCACCCCGGCACGGCGGCTTTGGGCCGCGACGGCAAGCTGCTCTAATTCGGCGGTATCCCCCACCAGCGCAAAGGCCGCAAAGGCCACCGGCGTTTGCCCGCGGCTTGCCACAAACACACGGCTTTGGGGCTTTGCCAGCTCGGCTGCAAGCTGCGCGGCCGTCCACGGGTCGGGCGCGTCGGCGCACAGCGCGGCCAGTGCCGGCACCTGCTGCGGGGCCAGCGGTGTAAAGCATAAATCGGTATTATCCCTTTGCATCATACCATGTCCTTCCGCGGCCGACTTCTGCAATCAGCTTAACCGCAAGGTCTGCCGCATGCTCCATCTCGTCGCCCAAAATCTGCGCGGCGCGGTCAGCCTCGTTTTGCGGGGCCTCCACAATCAATTCATCGTGTACCTGCAGCACCAACTTGGCGGCAAGGCCCTCCTGCTTCATGCGGCGGTATACCTTAATCATCGCAAGCTTGATGATGTCGGCGGCCGTGCCCTGAATGGGGGTGTTCATCGCCATGCGCTCGCCCAGCGCGCGGATGTTGTGGTTGGCGGCGGCAAGCTCTGGCAGCGGGCGGCGACGGCCATACAGCGTCGTCACATAGCCCTGCTGGGTACCCTGCTTAACAATGTCCTCCATATACTGGCGCACGCCGGAATACTCGGCGAGATAACTTTTGATAAAATGGTCCGCCTCTTTGACCGACACCCCGGTGTCCTTGGCAAGGCTAAATGCCCCAATGCCGTACACGATGCCAAAGTTAACCGCCTTGGCGCGGGAGCGCAGCTGCGGGGTGACAAGGTCGAACGGCACCCCAAAAATGCGGCTTGCCGTGCTGCGGTGGATGTCCTCGTGGTTTGCAAACGCCTGCTGCATCTGCTCGTCCCCACTGATGGCGGCCAAAATGCGCAGCTCAATCTGGCTGTAGTCGGCGTCCAGCAACACACTGCCCTGTGGTGCCACAAAATAGCGCCGCAAGCGGCTGCCCAGCTCGGTGCGTATCGGAATGTTTTGCAAGTTCGGTTCGTTGGACGAAATGCGCCCGGTGCGGGTGTCGGTTTGGCTGAAAGTGGAATGGATGCGCCCGTTTGGGCCCACCTCTTTCAAAAGCCCCTCAATATAAGTAGAGCTGAGTTTTTGGTAGGTGCGGTACAGTAAAATATGCTCAATGGCCGGGTGTTGGCCGCGCAGCGCTTCCAGCGTTTCGGCGTTGGTGGACCAGCCGTTTTTCGTCTTTTTCTTCGCGGGCAGGCCCAGCTTGCCAAACAGCGCGTCGCCCAGCTGTTTGGGTGAATTCAGGTTGAACTCGTACCCCACCAGCTCATAAATGGTCTCCAGCTCCTCTGCCAGCACCTGCCGCAGCTCGACCCCAAAGTCTTCAATGCCCTTTTTGTCCACCTGAATGCCGGTGTACTCCATGGAGGAAAGCACCTGCGACAGCGGCTGTTCGATGTCGGTCAACAGCTTGGTGAGCCCCTGCGCGTCACACGCGGCGGCCAGCTTGTCAAACAGCGGGGCCAGAATGCCCGCCTCCGGGATCTCGCAGGCAAAGGCCGGCTGCACGCCGTACTCTGCCGCAAGGCGCACCGGGTCGTACCCGCTGCCCGCGGGGTTTAAAAGGTAAGCGGCTAATTTGCCGTCAAATACAATATTCTGCGCTTCACTGCCCGCGGCAAGGGCCAGCGTGTACAGCGCTTTGGCGTCAAACACCCGCTTGGCGCTCTGCGCATCTGCCAAAAGGTGCAAAAACGCCGCGTCGGTTGCCGCCGCAGTATATACTGCACCCTGCGCCACAACAACAAACCCATCGCCCGCCGGGGCAATGCAGCTGTCGCCCGCCGGCAGCGTGCCCGGCAGCGGGGCCGGGGTACACTGCGGCAATGCAGGGGCATTCGCCTGCCGGGGCAACGCCGCCGCCGCATCAAGCTGCAACTTTTTGCGCAGGGTCTCCATTTCAAGCGAGGCCAGCAGCCGGGCTGCCGCCGCCGGGTTGCCGGGGCCCGGCAGGTACTCTTGTGTTTGCTGCGGCACCGGGGCATTCGTCACGATTTCAGCCAGCATACGGCTCATCTCGGCCTTTTCTTTATCCGTTTGCAGCTTGCTGCGCACCGCGGGGCGGATATCCTCGCTGTCAATGTGTGCATACACACCGTCCAGTGTTTCAAACTGGCTGATGAGCTTCAGTGCCGTTTTTTCGCCGATGCCGGCGACGCCGGGGATATTGTCGCTGGCATCGCCCATCAGGGCTTTCACCTCTATGAGCTGTTTAGGCGAAACACCGTACTTTTCGCGCACAGCGGCTTCGTCCATATTCACCGTGACACTGCGCCCCATTTGGGTGGAGGCCAATAGCACACGGGTTTTAGGCCCAACGAGTTGCAGCGAGTCGCGGTCCCCGGTGGCAATCACACACTCATCGCCCGCCGCGGTTGCCGCCGCTGACAGCGTACCCAAAATATCATCCGCTTCAAACCCCTCGGCGGTAACAATGCGGTAGCCAAGGTCGCTTAGCAGCTCTTTGAGCGGCTGCATCTGCTGGGCCAGCTCTTCCGGCATACCCTTGCGGGTGCCTTTATACCCGTCGTACTGCTTATGGCGAAAGGTGGGCGCGGGCAGATCAAACGCGACCGCCACGGCGTTTGGCTGTTCGTCTGCCAACAATTTTAGTAAAATATTCATAAACCCAACAATACCGTTGGTGTAGCGGCCGTCTTTTGTCGTCAGCAGTTTAATGCCGTAAAACGCACGGTTTACAATGCTGTTGCCGTCAATTGCAAGTAATTTCAATGCGGCTGCCCCCTTTAATTTAAAATAAGGTTTCCCCGCAGCACGGCACAGTTTTCACCATTTCACCACGCGCGGTATCTAAAATATTATACCACATGCGTGCCATTTATGATACAATAACCTGTACGCACCAATTCCATTGCAAGTGAGGAAACGCTTTGAAATTTAACGACCTTTTAATTGGCCCCGGCGCTGCCTTTGCGCCGATGGCCGGGCTATCGGACGCCCCCGCACGCCGTTTAATGGCGCAGCATGGCGCGGCCTATACCACCAGCGAGATGGTCAGCGCAAAGGCACTGTGTTATCACGACCAAAAAACCGCCGCGCTGTTGCGTGGTGGCAAAAATAATGCGCCCTTTGGCATTCAGCTGTTCGGCAGCGAGCCGGACACGATGGCCGAGGGCGCAAAACGGGTGCTGCACTGGCAGCCGGATTTTATCGACATCAATATGGGCTGCCCCGCCCCCAAGATCACCGCGACCGGCGCGGGCAGTGCGCTGATGAAAGACCCCGCGCTGTGCGGCAAAATTGTCGCCGCGGTAACGGCGGCGGTAAATTTGCCCGTGACGGTGAAAATGCGTAAGGGTTGGGACGACGACACCGTTACCTGTGTAGAGGTGGCAAAACAATGCGAAGCCGCGGGGGCCGCCGCCATTGCGGTGCACGCGCGCACCCGTGCCCAGATGTACACCCCGCCCATCGACCCCGGCTGTATTGCGGCGGTAAAAGCCGCTGTTGCGGTGCCGGTGGTGGGCAACGGCGATATTGTAAGCGCACAAGACGCGACCGACCTGCTGGCCGCCACCGGTTGTGACGCGGTGATGGTGGGCCGGGGCGCAATGGGTAACCCGTGGCTGTTTGGTGAAATCTTGGCGGCACTGCGCGGCGAAACACCGCCGCCACGCCCCACCCTGCGCGAAACGATGGACACCATGTGCCGCCAGCTTTATGAAATGTGTGAAGAAAAGGGCGAGGGTGTTGCGATGCGCCAGGCCCGCACCCATGCCCCCTATTACATGAAAGGCCTGCGCGAGGCCGCCCAGCTGCGCCATATCGCCTGCGGGCTAACCACCTACCGGGATGCCGAAGAGCTGGCCCGGCTGGTGCTGCAATACAACCCCGGCTTGTAAATAGGCGGGGCACATTATGGCTGCGGGGCGCTGGCGGTCAATTCGTCCAGCGTCAGCCGGTAGGCGGGCAGCATCTGTTGCATAAACCAATCTGCCTCCGGCAGATTAAGGCTTTTCAACGCTTCAATCTGCGTGCGGGCAGCGCTTTCAAACTCAAGGTTGCCGCTTTGCCGCTCTTCCATACATTTGATGAGGCCGGACAGCTTATCCGCCGCTTTAAGGATGCTTTTTTCGCGCGCGGTCAGCCCGCTAGCGGTCATGGCCTCCAGCAGCGGTGCTTGCACAGGCTTTGGCGCCAGCGCGCAGATACGCGCACTCGCCTGCTGTTCCAGCGCTTTATAGGCGTTTTTCAGCTCTTCGCCGCTGTATTTTACCGGGGTGGGCAAATCGCCTGTCAAAATTTCGGCGGCGTCGTGGTACAGCGCGGCAACCGTCACCGCATCGGGGCGCACATCGGCACCAAACTGCCGGTTTGCCAGCAGTGCCAAAAGGTGTGCCAGCTGGGCCGTCTCGGCGCTGTGCTCGGCCAGGGTTTCGGCCCGGGTGCTGCGCATCAGCCCCCAGCGGGTGATATATTTCATACGCGAAAGCAGGGCGGAAAACGAATACGGTTTCATCGGCGTTCCCCTTCTTTTCTTTTTTACTTTGGGGCGAAAGTGTTGCCCTTTTTTAATTTAAACCTATTATACGCAGCCACACCGCACATCGCAAGCGCCGTGTGGCCGCAGCTTTGCGGGAGGGAGTTTTTTGGAACATAGTTTGCAGCGACCGGCCGGGGGCAAACGCCCCTATTTGCTGGCTTTCGGGATCTCTTTTGTCAGCGCCTTTGTGCTTTTTTTGCCGTTTTTGATTGTCGATAAGGGGTTCTTTTTGTACTGCGGCGACTTTAACAGCCAGCAGATCCCGTTTTACCAGTACTGCCAGCACTTTGTGACCACCGGGGGCGGGTCGTTCAGCTGGGCGACCGACCTTGGCAGCGGGTTTTTAAACTCTTACTCGTTTTACAATTTGGGTTCGCCGTTTTTCTGGCTGGCCTGCCTGTTGCCCAACCGCATTTTGCCCTACATGATGGTGCCGCTACTGTGCCTGAAATTCGGCGTGGGCGGCCTTGGCGCGTACCTGTACATGCGCCGTTACACCAAAACCGTTAACTTTGCACTGGTGGGCAGCGCGCTGTACACGCTGTCCGGCTGGGGCATTTACAATATCTTTTTCAACCACTTTATCGACTGCATGGTGCTGTTCCCGTTTTTGCTGGCGGCGCTGGACGCGTACATCTACGACAAACAGCGCGCCGTGCTGCCGCTGATGATTGCCATTAACCTGCTGAACAACTATTTCTTTTTTGTGGGCGAAGCGCTGTTTATAATCCTCTACTTTTTCATCAAGCTGCTTTCAAAAGACTACCGGCTTTCGCTGCGCGAGTTCTGGCGCCTTGCGCTGGAGGTCATACTGGGCGTGTTGCTGGGCTGCCTTTTGCTGCTGCCCGCGGCGGCAAGCCTGCTAAACAACCCGCGCACAAATGATTTTGCCAACGGTTACGGCATGTTGCTGTACAGTAATGTGCAGCAGTATTTTGCCATCTTCCGCAGTTTGCTGATGCCCCCGGACCCGCCGTACCTGCCCGCCGTATTTACCGACGCAACGGTAAAATGGACCAGTATGTCGGCTTATCTGCCCATCATGAGCCTTGCCGGGGTGGTGGCCTGGGTGCGCGCCCGCCGCGGCGCGGCGCACAAACGCATTTTGATCACCTGCCTTGTAATGGCGCTCGTGCCCATCCTCAATTCGTCTTTTTACGCGTTTAACTCCAGCTACTACGCCCGCTGGTATTACATGCCCATTTTGTTGATGGCACTTGCCAGTGCCAACGCGCTGGAGGATGCCGACATCGACCTTGTGGGTGGCATGCGCTTTGTGGGGGTGCTGACACTGGCCTTTGCGGTGTTTGGCCTGGTGCCCGCCAAAAACGACGACGGCGGCTGGAAGATGGGCGTTGCCGAAAACAACGCGCAGTTTTGGCTGGGCATTCTGCTGGCCGTGCTGGGGCTGCTGATTTTCTACTTTGTTGTCACCTGGTACCGCGGCAAGCGGCGCTTTGCGGCGTTGATGCTGGGCGTCGTGTTGGGCTTTGGCGTGTTTTCCGGTATCATTCATCTTTCCATCGGCAAGTTTCCCCAGTGGGACGGCGATGCCAACTACAAGCTGCAAAACTATGATGTGATTCAAAAAATCGACCTGCCCGACGACCGGTTTTACCGCATCGACACCTACGAATGCTATGACAATTTAGGCCTGTTTTTGGATAAAGCCTGTATCCGCAACTTCAACAGCACCGTAACGCCCAGCATTTTGCAGTTCTACCCGAACGTCGGTGTCAAACGGGACGTTTCGTCCAAGCCGGAGCTTGACGTGTTTGCGCTGCGCGGGCTGCTGAGTGTCGATTACATCCTGACCCCCGCCGACCGAAAGGACGAGCTGAGCAGCCAAAGCGATGAGACCGGGTTTACGTTTGACTACCTGACCGGCGACGGCGTGTACGCAGTATTTAAAAACAACAACGCGGTGCCGATGGGCTTTACCTACGACTACTATGTGCTGCCCGACACGCTGAACGCTGTGTCAAAAGAAAAGCGCTCGAACGTGTACCTGCGCGCGATTGGCTTAACCGAAGAACAGGCCGCGCAGTACGGCGCAAATTTGAAACAGATTACCGGCGACGCGCTGGGCAGCCTTGGCTTTGATAATTACGTGAAAGACTGTGCCGACCGGCGGCAAAACGCCTGTGACAGCTTTACCGAAACGCGCGACGGCTTTATTGCGACCATTACGCTGAGCAAAGACAATTTGGTGTTCTTTTCGGTGCCTTAAGACGAGGGCTTCCACGCCACGGTGAACGGCGAGGACGCCGAGGTGCTGAACGTGGACGACGGGCTGATTGCGATACCGGCGACAAAGGGTGCCAACACGATTGAACTGACCCTGACCCCGAAATGGCTGCCGCTTTCGACGGCGCTGACCGGGGCGGGCATCGCCGGGTATGCCATTTATCTGGCGCTGACACTGCGCCGCCGGCGCAAAGACGGCCCATTGCCGGGCCGGTTTGTACCCGCCGATGTGGCGGCAGGCCACCCCGACGCGCTGTACCACGCCCAGCAGGGCGAACAGCTTTCTCTATTAGAGGGCTACATCCCTTACAGCGAGCCGCAAAAGCAGGATGCCTCCCTTGGCCCACAGAACAGCGTATTTTCCGGCACAGATGCGCCGACAAATCCCCTGACAGAAAGCGAGTAATGGAAATGGATCTGGTAAAAACACTGGCAGCCGAGTTTGAAACCCGCGAAGACTATGTGCACAACATCCTTGCCTTGATTGACGAGGGCAACACTATCCCGTTTATTGCCCGCTACCGCAAAGAGCAGACCGGCAGCATGGACGACCAGCTGCTGCGCCGCATGGACGAGCGGCTAACCTACCTGCGCGGGCTGGAAAAGCGCAAGGCGGAGGTGTCAAGCTCGATTGAAGAGCAGGGCAAACTGACCGACGAGCTACGCGCCGCCCTTGCCGGGGCCGCCACGCTGGCGCAGGTAGAAGATTTGTACCGCCCCTACAAGCCCAAGCGCAAAACCCGCGCCAGCGTGGCGCGCGAGCGCGGGCTGGAGGGCCTTGCGACGCTGCTGTTTGCACAGGCAGGCGGCCCGCCCGCGCTGGAAGCGGCGCAACGCTATGTAAACCCTGAAAAAGAGGTGCCCACCGCACAGGACGCATTGGCGGGTGCGCTGGACATCATTGCCGAGGACCTGTCTGACGACGCGCGGCTGCGCGGGCTGCTGCGCGGCTTTACGCTGCACACCGGCAAGGTGACCAGCAAGGCCGCGATCAAAGGCGACAGCGTTTATGCGCAGTATTACGACTTTGCACAGGCCCTTGCCAAAATAGCCGACCACCAGGTGCTGGCGTTGGACCGCGGCGAGAGGGAAAAGGCGTTAAAGGTTGCAATTGAAGTGGACCCCGAACAGGCAATTGACATCGTCACCGGTGCGTTTGTTAAAAACGACAGCGAGTATGCCCGGCTGGTGGCACAGGCCTCCGCCGATGCCTATACCCGGTTGATTGCCCCGTCGCTGGAGCGTGAACTGCGCGCCGGGCTGACCGAGCGCGCCGCCGAGGGCGCCATCCACCTGTTCAGCGAAAATTTACGCCAGCTGCTGCTGGCCCCGCCCATCAAGGGCAAGGTGGCCCTTGGCATGGACCCCGGCTACCGCATGGGCTGCAAGCTGGCGGTCGTAGACGCCACGGGCAAGGTGCTGACGACCGCCGTCATTTACCCGGTACCGCCCCAAAACAAAATAGAGCAGGCAAAGGCGACGGTAAAACAGCTGATTCAAAAATACGGGGTCGAGATCATTGCCATTGGCAACGGCACCGCCAGCCGCGAGACCGAGCTGTTTGCAGCCGAAGTGCTGCACGAAATGGGCGGCGGCGCCTCTTACATGGTCGTCAGCGAAAGCGGCGCGTCGGTGTATTCGGCATCGCCCCTGGCGGCAGAGGAGTTTCCCGATTTTGATGTCAACGTGCGCAGCGCGGTCAGCATTGCCCGCCGCCTGCAGGACCCGCTGGCAGAGCTGGTGAAAATTGACCCCAAAGCCGTCGGCGTGGGCCAGTACCAGCACGACATGCCGCCCGCAAAGCTGGACGAAGCCCTTGCCGGCGTGGTGGAAGCCTGCGTGAACACCGTGGGGGTGGACCTCAACACCGCATCGGCCCCGCTGCTGTCGCATGTGGCGGGCATCAACACCGCCATTGCCAAAAATATTGTGGCCCAGCGCGAAAATGCGGGCCCCTACAAAAGCCGCAAAGAATTGTTAAAGGTGCCGCGCCTTGGCCCCAAGGCGTTTGAGCAGTGCGCCGGGTTTTTGCGCCTGCCGGGCGCCAAAGAGCCGCTGGACGCCACGGCCGTACACCCTGAAAGCTATGCCGCCGCCGCAAAGCTGCTGGCCCTGTGCGGCTTTACCGCGGCCGACATTGGCACCGCGGCACTGGACGCGCTGGAAGAGCGCATTCGCGCCTATGGCCGCCAAAAGCTGGCGAAAGAGCTGGGCATCGGCCTGCCCACCCTCGCCGACATTGCCGCCGAGCTGCGCCGCCCTGGGCGGGACATGCGCGACGAGCTGCCAAAACCCTTGCTGCGCACCGACGTGATGTCGATGGAGGACTTAAAGCCCGGCATGGAGCTGGCGGGCACCGTGCGCAACGTGATTGACTTTGGCGCGTTTGTCGACATTGGCGTGCATCAGGACGGCTTGGTACACATCAGCCAGATCAGCAACAAGTTCATCCGCCACCCGTCTGAAATACTGAAGGTCGGCGACGTGGTCACCGTGTGGGTGTTGTCGGTGGACACCGGCAAAAAGCGCATCAGCCTGACGATGAAAAAGCCGGCACAGCCAAACAGCAATGGCGCCGCACACAAATAAGCCCCGCAACTTTTGCCTGTAAAAAGCACAAAAATTACACAAAAAGCCCCTTTGCCAACATGGCAAAGAGGCTTTTGTTATTTAGTGAAAACCAGCCGCAAACAGCGGGCTGCTGCTGCAAGGCACTTAGCCCTGCGCGTTCAGCCCTGCGGTGATGATGGACATCTTGTACACTTCTTCGGCGTTGCAGCCGCGCGAAAGGTCGTTGATGTTGGCGGCAAGGCCCTGCAGGATGGGGCCGACTGCCTCAAACCCGCCAAGGCGCTGTGCAATTTTGTAGCCGATGTTGCCGGCGTTGATGTCGGGGAAAATAAAGGTATTGGCCTTGCCCGCAACCGGCGAATCCTTTGCTTTGGTTTTGGCAACTGCCGGTGAAAACGCGGCGTCAAACTGCATCTCGCCATCCACCGGGTAAGCAAAGTCCATGCTCTTCAGCTTTTCGGCCGCTTCGTGCACACGGTCCACATCCTCGCCCTTGCCAGAGCCCAGCGTGCTGTAAGACAGCAGTGCCACCTTGGGCTCGATGCCAAAAAAGCTGGCGGTGTTGGCGGTTTCGGCGGCAATCTCCACCAGCTCGTCGGCACTGGGCTTTAAGTTGATGGCACAGTCGCCCATGGCATAGCGCTCGGGCTTGCCGTCGGCACCCACACGGTCAAGGATGAAGCAGCTGGAGACGATTTTGCTGCCCGGGCGGGTTTTGATGATCTGCAGCGCGGGGCGCACGGTGTCGGCAGTGGAATAAGTCGCACCGCCCAACAGCGCGTCGGCATAGCCCATTTTGACATACATCGTGCCAAAATAGTTTGCCTTGTGCAGCAGTTTGGCACACTCTTCGGCGGTCATTTTGCCGCGGCGCAGCTCGGTCATTTTCTCGACCATCGCGTCAAAGCCGGCATAGTTGTTCGGGTCCACAATCTCAATACCGTCAATCTCCTGCCCGGCGTCGGCTGCCGCTTTTTTAACGGCACCCGGCTCACCCACCAAAATGGGCACTAAAAGCCCTTCTTTATGCAGACGGCTTGCCGCCTCCAAAATACGCGGGTCGGTACCCTCGGTATACACAAGACGCTTTTGGTTTGCTTTCAGCGATTCCACCAGTTTTTTCAGCATGATGCTTCTCCTTTCAAGATCCCCTGTTTACTGCCGCGGCCAGGTTGCCGCTTTTTATATTGTTACGGAAGTTACTCCCGTCCCATGCGAAGATAAACACGCGCATACATGACAAAGGTGAATAGCATCATTGCCGTGCACACCAAAATTAACAAATTTGCCAGCCCCTGCGGAATATCGACCCAAAGCACCAGCGCCAGCACCACAAGGTAAAATACAAAAGTACATACCTTGCCAAACCACATGGCACCGCCCAGCTTTTTGCCGCGCCGCAGCATCACAATGCCCTCCACCGCCATATAACCCTCTTTTAACAAATAGACGGCAATCAACACTGCTACCAAACGGTACCGGGTAAAAAGGCAAAAAATAACAGCGCCTTCGGTCAACTTGTCGGCAACTGGGTCTAGCAAAATACCAAGCTCTGTCACCTGCCCCAGCCGGCGGGCCAATTTGCCGTCGAACAGGTCGGTCAGGCCGGAAACGCCAATCACCACGGCGGCAAGCGCAAAATCGCGCGTGTCCTGCGCATGCAGGTACAGCCACACAAATACCGGGATCAGCAGCAGGCGAAAGTAGCTCAGCAGGTTCGGGACGGTGAAAAGCTCCCGCCTCGTCGGCCTCTTCATCATCGGGTTCTGCTCCCTCCCGGCCCCAAGGCGGGCCAACCGTGTTATGGGGTAGCCAAGCATGCCTACCCCAATGGTTTATAGTACGATAATTTTGTTAAATTTTTATGAACAAGGGGCTGGTTTTCACAAAAATCGCAAAAAAGGGCGGGGGCAACCAACTTGCCCTCGCCCGATGCAACCGTAGAATTTTTTACCCGATCTGAAGCCCGGTCAAAATATACATCACAACAAACAAGGCAGACAGCACATACATCAATACCGGCACCTGTTTGCCCTTGCCGCGCAGCAGCTTGATAACGACCCAGCTGATGAAGCCAAAGCCGATACCGTCGGTGATGGAGTACGCAAACGGCATCATGGCAATCGTCAAAAAGCTGGGCATCGCAACTTCAAAATCGCTCCAGTCAATACGGGTCGTTGCACGCAACATCAAAATGCCCACAATAATCAGCGCCGGGGCAGTGGCGGCGGCGGGCACAATGCCTGCCACCGGGGCCAGCACGATGGAAGCAAAGAAGCACAGCGATACGACAACACTGGAAAGGCCAGTGCGTGCCCCCTCACTGATGCCGGTGGAGGATTCGACAAAGGTGGTGACGGTAGAAGTACCAAAGCAGGCACCCACACAGGTGGCGATTGCATCGGCAATCAGTGCGCGGTCGCCCTTGGGCAGCTCGCCTTTTTCGTTCAGCATGCCGGCGTTGCCCGCGGTACCAATCAGCGTACCCACCGTGTCAAACATATCACAGATGGAGAAGGTGATAATGGCAGTGACAAGCGGCAGGATGCCGAGCGTCAGCAGGTTGAAGTCCATCTGCATAAAGGTGGGGGCCAGTGAAAAGCTATTTTCAAACAGGTTTGCGGGGATGACGGTGATGCCCATGGGGATGCCAATCAACGTGGTGATACCGATACCAATCAGGATGGCGGCCTTGACTTTCCATGCCATCAGTACGCCGGTGATCAGCAGGCCAATCAGGGCCAGCAGCGCGGGGCCGGAAACGATGTTGCCCATGTCGGGCACTTCGCCGCCCACTTTAACAACGCCCACGTTCAACAGGCCGATGAGCGCAATAAACAGGCCGATACCGGCGCTGATTGCACTTTTCAGCGGTGCGGGGATCGCGTCGATGACCATTTTGCGCAGCGGCGAAATGGTGATGAGCAAGAACAGCAGGCCGGAGACAAACACGATGGCAAGGCCCTGCTGCCAGGTGTAGCCCATGCCCAACACTACCGTGTAGGTAAAGAAGGCGTTAAGCCCCATGCCCGGTGCCTGTGCAAACGGTACGTTTGCAAGCAGTGCCGTGAGCAGAGTGCCGACACCGGCAGAAATGCAGGTCGCCAGCATCACCGCATTCTGGTCCATGCCGGTCATGCTGAGCAGTGAGGGGTTGACGAAAATGATGTAGGCCATGGCAAAAAAGGTGGTAATGCCGCCCACAACTTCTTTGCTGACAGTCGTGCCATGTTCTTTGAGCTTGAACAGTTTTTCCATAAAACAAACTCCTCCATTTTTCGGCGCGTGCCGTATGCTTATTCCAAAGGGGCCGCCCCCTTACAGACAAAAGAAAAAGCGACCGGGGACCTTGCCCGACCGCCAGAGCTTTTACCTCATTGGAAAAACCAAAAACAAAGGAAAGGGCACATTGTTTGCGCCCTGTCCTGCTTTTCCAATAGTCGCACCATTTACGGCGGTGCGGTAGAAACTCTGGATCCGTATTATCCATATTATATTGGTAACTTTATAAAGAACCCCAAGCGTGAGTTCACTTTTTATTCACAATTTAATTGTAAAGTATCAGGCCGCAAAACGCAACCCCCGTTTTTACCAAAATTTCCCTTGTTTTTACATGCAATTTTGTCTAACAGTGGCAGCATGCCCCCCTTGCAAAATTAAATTTGCAACTGGTGCAACAGCGCTGCCGCCTGTGTGGCAAAGGCAAAATGCCCTTCGGGCGTGTAGTGGCAAAAATCACTGCCTACCATGCTGCGCGCCACCCACTGGGCAGCATCAACAAACAACACCCCTTCTTCCCTTGCGACATCGGCAAACACCGGGGCAAGGGTAGCCTGCTTTTCCAAGCTGTTCTGGTCAAACTCCGGGTCGCCGCCGGTGGCTGCCATCGGCACGGGGGTTACGACCACGAACGGCGGCTTTTCGCCTGCCCAGCGCGCGTTATCGCGAAAAAAACTGTTGCCCTCTCGCAACAGCCAGTGC
>JAQVCK010000200.1 GCA_028689835.1 Pygmaiobacter sp.
TGCGTGATGACCTTTTTCGGCTCCAGCGCAAACGACGCGGCGTTTAATGCGTGGGTGACCGATGTCACCCACGAGGACAACCGTGGCCGGGTGGAATCGGTGCTGTCGGTGCTGCCGCTGGTGGCGATGCTGATTATTTTTGGCGGTTTTTCGTGGATGACTGATGCCGGCCGGTGGAGCGATTTCTTTTTGCTGTTTGGTGCGCTGGTCACTGCGGGTGGCCTTGCAGGGCTGGTGTTTGTGCGGGACGTGCCGCACCCCGCCCATGCGCGCAGCGGGTATTTTGCCGATATTGTGTACGGGTTTCGCCCGTCGGTTGTGCGTGAAAACCCCGGTTTATACATTACATTACTGGCACTTGGGGTGTTCAGCGCGTCCACGCAGGTGTTTATGCCCTACCTGATCATTTATATTCAGCGCTACCTTGGCATGCAAGACTATGCATTGGTGCTTGCCGCGGTACTGCTTGGGGCCTCCGCCGTCAGCGTGCTGTGCGGCAGGCTGATCGACAAGGTGGGCAAGTTGCATTTTGTGCTGCCTGCGGCATTGGTAGAGCTATTGGGCCTACTGGGTATGTTGTTTGCCCGCGGCACCCTTGCGGTCATCGGTGCGGGGCTGGTGATGCTGTCCGGCGTGATGCTGCTCACCGCCTCGCTGAACGGGTTGGTGCGCGATTATACCCCGCCGGACAAAGCGGGCTCGTTTCAGGGCATCCGCATGCTGTTTGCCGTGATGTTGCCCATGGTGACCGGCCCGTACCTTGGCGCGGCGGTCATTCGCAATTCCGGGGCCGTGTACGTGGACCTTGGTGTCACAAAGCAAGTGCCCACCCCTGCCATCTTCCTTGCCAGTGCCGTGGTGCTGCTGTTTGTGTCGCTGCCTGCGCTGGCACTTTGGCGTTACCGGCGCGCGCACGCACCGCTGAAAGTACAGCTTACCTCATTTGGCGAGCAATTGGATAAAGACTTACCACTGCCGGAATATCCGCGCCCGCAGTTTCGGCGCAGTGAAAACAGCTGGCGGTGCTTAAATGGCCGCTGGCAATATGCCATTCGCCCACACGGCCAGCCCATGGGCCAGCCGGAGGGTGAGATTATCGTGCCCTTTTCACCCGAAAGCCCGCTGTCAGGGGTCAACCGGCAGTTGCAGCCGGGCGAGACACTGTGGTACGAAAGACAGTTTGAAGTGACCGGCCTGCCCGGCACGGGCCGCCTGTTGTTGCATTTTGGTGCGGTGGATCAGCGCTGCACTGTGCTGGTCAATGACATGGAGGTGGGCAGCCACGGCGACGGTTACCTGCCGTTTACCATCGACATCACCGCGGCGGTGCGTGAGGGGCAAAATACCCTGACACTCGCGGTGCAGGACGACAGCCAAAGGGGCAATACCGCATATGGCAAGCAGACACTGCACCGCGGTGGCATCTGGTATACCGCGCAAAGCGGCATTTGGCAAACGGTGTGGCTGGAGCGGGTACCCGATGCCTACCTTGCATCGGTGAAAATTACACCGCTGCCGCAACAAAACGCCGTGCGCTTTGAACCTACCTTTGGTGGGGGGCAGCCGCAGCCGGTGCGCATTGTGGTATACAGCGCGCAGGCAACGGTGGCCGAGGGTATTGCCGCCGCGGGTGAGCCGCTGGTTTTGACGTTGCCTGAGGTACACCTTTGGAGCCCGGAAGACCCGTTTTTGTACGATGTGGATTTTTTTGCCGGGCAGGACGCCGCGGCCGGATATTTTGGCATGCGCAGCTTTGGTGTGGGCAAGGATGAAAACGGTGTGCCCCGCTTGCTGTTGAACGGCGCCCCCTATTTTCAAAACGGCCTGCTGGACCAGGGTTATTGGAGCGACGGGCTTTACACCGCACCCAGTGACGAGGCGATGGCATATGATATTCGCACCGCAAAAGAGCTTGGCTTTAATATGTTGCGCAAGCACATTAAAATAGAGCCTGCGCGCTGGTATTACCACTGTGACCGGTTGGGCATGCTGGTGTGGCAAGACATGGTCAGCGGCGGCGGGCCGTACAGCCCGATGGTGATACAGGTGCTGCCGTTCCTTGGCAAAATGCTAAAAGACGACAATTACCGGCGGTTTGGCCGCAAAGATGAAGGGGGCCGGGCAGAGGCCGACCGCATGCGCCGCGAGACGATTGATTTGTTGTACAACACGGTCAGCATTGGCCTTTGGGTACCGTTTAACGAGGGCTGGGGCCAGTTTGACGCACTGCGTGCCGCTGCCGAAACAAAACAGCAAGACCCCACCCGCGTTGTGGACCACGCCAGTGGCTGGCACGACCAGGGCGGCGGCGACCTTGCTAGCTTTCATGTGTATTACAAGCCGGTCAAATGCCACCCGGACAATGGCGGGCGCCCGGTGGTAATTTCAGAATTTGGCGGTTACAGCTATGGGGTGCCGGGGCATTGTGTGTCGGCCCGGCAGTTTGGCTACCGCAGATACGACACAGCGGGGCAGTTTTTCAATGCCTATCGAGAGCTGATTGAAAAGGAGATTTTGCCCCAGCTTGACACCATTTCAGCAGTGGTATACACGCAGCTTTCGGATGTAGAGGACGAAGTGAACGGGCTTTTGACCTATGACCGGGCGGTATGCAAATGCGATAAAACCGTGATGAAAAAGCTGAACTGCCGCCTGCAATTTGGAGGGAAAGAATGAACACGCTGATTGCAGTGGCCGGCAAGACCGGCACGACCATGCGCTGTGCCGCATTGCTTAGTGTGCAGCTGGGCGGCGCACAGGTTGTCAATTTAGAGATGGAAACCCCCGACCCCGCCGACTATGATTTGGTTATTGTGGGCAGCGCCGTGCGCATGGGCCAGTTGCACCGTAAGGTGCGCGATTTTTTGGCCCGGTACGAACAGGCGCTGCTGGCAAAGCCGTTTGCCTGCTTTGTGTGCTGCGGCTTTGGCGAGCAGGCACAGGGTTACCTTGAAAAAGGTTTTGGCCCGGCCCTGCTTGCCCACGCCTGCGCGGCGGGCAGCTTTGGCGGTGAAATGCGCACCGAAGAGCTGACAGGGATGGATAAGTTTTTGGTTGGCATGGTGGCAAAATCGCTGCAAGAGCAAAATAAGCCGCTGCCGACGGTGGATATGCAGGCCATCGCCCGGTTTGCCGAAACGCTGAAAGCCGGCTGTGCCGGCAGCGCGAATGGGTAGCGGTGCGTTGTGCCGGTGCCCGCAGCGCAACAAAAAGTTTCTTTTGATGAAAAAGCAATGCAAAGCTTGCAGATAAAGGGAGAAATGTGGTACCATCAATCCAATTAATGCGGCGGGGGAGCGGCAAGATGCAAACAATTACAAAAGCACTGACCCATGCAGGGCATTTTCACGCGGACGATGTGTTTAGCGCGGCGTTGCTGCGCGAAGTTTACCCTGAAATAGAAATACAGCGTGCGTTTGAAGTGCCCGAAGGGTTTGACGGGATTGTGTTCGACATTGGCGGTGGCGAATTTGACCACCATGGCCCGCAGCGCAAGCTGCGCGAAAACGGCGTGCCCTACGCTGCGTTTGGCCTGCTTTGGCGCCGCTATGGTGCCGAGCTGATAGGCGAAGACCAGGCAAAGTGGATGGACGAGCATTTTATTCAGCCACTGGATAAAGACGACAACACCGGCTGTGGTGATTCGCTGGCCGATGCAATTGGCACCTTTAACCCACTGTGGGACAGTGATGCCGATGCCGATGCCTGTTTTTGGCGGGCCGAGCAGTTTGCGGCCGCCATTTTAAGCAACCGGCTGAACGGTGCGCGCTCGATGTTGCGCGCACGTGAGGTAGTTGGCGAAGCACTGACGCAGATGCAAGACGGCATTGTGGTGCTGCCACGGTTTGCCCCGTGGAAAGAAACGCTGAAACGCTCAGAGGCACGTCTTGTCATTTACCCCTCACAACGCGGCGGGTACAGCGCACAGGGGGTGCCGGTGCCAGATGACCCAGCCCATCGGTTAAAGTGCCGGTTTCCGCAAAGCTGGTGCGGCTTGCATGGGCGAGAGCTTGAGCAGGTATGCGGGGTCGCGGGGCTGCGGTTTTGCCATGCCAGTG
>JAQVCK010000032.1:0-9934 GCA_028689835.1 Pygmaiobacter sp.
GCGCATTTTGCAGCTGATGCAGGGCCTCGTCAGTGAGGGGTATGGGCTGCATTTGTTTAGCCCGGAATGGTTTGAAGAGCAAAAAAAGCAAAGCTTTAAAAGCCCCACGCTCATCCCGATGCCGGGGGCCGAGCAGCGGGTACACGGGCTAAAAGACGCCTGCAGCGACGACGCGCTGTGGCTGGTGACCACGGTGGCCGACTATGTCAAAGAAACCGGTGACGACGCACTGCTTGATTTAACGGTGGGCTATGCCGACGGCGGCAAGGGCACGGTGTACGAGCACCTGCTGCGCATTTTAGATTTTTCGGCCCGCATGGTGGGTGCGCACGGTATTTGTAAGGGCCTTAGGGCAGACTGGAACGACTGCTTAAACCTTGGCGGCGGCGAAAGCGCAATGGTGAGCTTTTTGCACGTGTGGGCGCTTGGCAGCTTTGTGGGGCTTGCCCGCCACCTTGGCCGGCAGGCCGATGCCGACAAATACGAAGCACTGCGCGTCGCCGTGGCACAGCGCTGCGAAGAACAATTGTGGGACGGCGAATGGTACCTGCGCGGCTTTACAAAAAGCGGGCGCGCCATTGGCACCCACACGGACACCGAGGGCAAGGTGCACCTTGAAAGCAACGCGTGGGCAGTGCTTTCGGGTGCGGCGGGGCCGGTGCGCGGGCAAAAGGCAATGGACGCCGTTTACGAATACCTGTATACGCCGTATGGCCTGCGGCTCAACGCCCCGGCGTACAAAACGCCGGACGATGAAATTGGCTTTGTCACCCGCGTGTACCCCGGGCTGAAAGAGAACAGCTCGATTTTCAGCCACCCCAACCCCTGGGCATGGGCGGCGGAATGTTTGCTGGGGCGGGGTGACCGCGCGATGCAGCTGTACGACGCGCTGTGCCCGGCAAAGCAGAATGACCGCATTGAGGTGCGCAGGTGCGAGCCCTATTCGTACTGCCAGTTTGTCACCGGGCCCGACCATGTGGAGTTTGGCGAAGCGCATCACCCGTTTATGACAGGCTCCGGCGGGTGGAGTTATGTGGCGGCCACCCGGTATATGCTGGGCATTCGCCCCGGCTTTGCCGGGCTGCAAATCGACCCCTGCATCCCGGCCGCGTGGGGCGGGTTTACCGCCGTGCGCCGTTACCGCGGCGCGGTGTACCATATTCGGGTCGAAAACCCGCAGCACGTCTGCAAAGGGGTCGCAGAGCTTTGGGTCAACGGCACACAGGTACAGCGCATCCCCTGCCTTGCGGCGGGCGAAAGCGCGCAGGTGCGCGTCGTGCTGGGCAAAGGGGGGCGGCAGGCATGAGTATTCAGTTTGGTACCGGCGGCTGGCGCGCGGTGATTGGCGACGGGTTTACCCGCGCCAATGTGCAGCTTTTGGCGTGGGGCCTTTGCAAAAAAATGAAGGACGAAGGGGTGGCGGACCAGGGCTTTGTCATCGGTTATGACCGCCGCTTTTTAAGCGAGGAAGCCGCGGGCTGGGTGGCTGAGGTGTTTGCGGCCGAGCGGGTGCATTGCAGCATTATCCACCGCCAAAGCCCAACGCCGCTGATTATGTTTACCCTGAAAGAGCAGGGCTGTGCCTATGGGCTGGCGGTCACCGCCAGCCACAACCCGGCGCTGTACAACGGGGTCAAGGTGTTTACGGCGGGCGGGCGCGACGCGGACGAAACGGTCACCCAAAGCTTAGAGCAGTATCTTGCGGCGCTTAGCGGCGAAACCCCGCCCACCGTGCCGTTTGCCGAGGCACTGCACAGCGGCATGGCAGAGTATATTGACCCGATGAACCGCTATATCGACAGTATTTTAAGCGCGGTGGACGTCAAGGCCATTCGCCGCCGCGGCCTGCGTGTTGCGCTGGACCCGATGTACGGCGTCAGCAAAACGGCGCTGCAAACGGTGCTGCTTACCGCGCGGTGCGATGTCAGCGTCATCCACGAGCGGCATGACACACTATTTGGCGGCCGGCTGCCCGCCCCCAACCAGAAAACGCTGGCAAGCCTGATGACCTATGTAGAGGAAAACCACTGCGACATTGGTATTGCCACCGACGGCGACGCCGACCGGCTGGGCGTTGTGGATGACCGCGCCGAATTTTTGCACCCCAATAAAATACTGGTGCTGCTGTATTACTACCTTGTCAAATACAAGGGCTGGCACGGGGCGGCGGTGCGCAACATTGCCACCACCCACCTGCTGGACCGCATTGCCGAAAGCTTTGGCGAAACCTGTTACGAGGTGCCGGTGGGCTTTAAATATGTGTCGGGCAAAATGGCGGCCACCGGCGCCATTATTGGGGGCGAAAGCAGCGGCGGGCTGACGGTGCGCGGGCATATCCAGGGCAAAGACGGCATTTATGCCGCGGCGTTGCTGATTGAGATGATTGCCGTCACCGGGCACAGCCTGTCCGCCCTTTGGGCTGAAATTGAGGCGCAGTACGGCGTGTTTGAAATGTACGAGAGTGATTTTAAATTCAGCGCAGAGAAAAAGGACGCCATTTATCAATTGCTGATGGAGGACAAGTTGCTGCCCCCGTTTGAGCTGGAAATCGACCATGTCAGCTATATCGACGGCTGTAAGGTGTATTTTAAAAACGGCGGCTGGGTAATTGCCCGGTTTTCCGGCACCGAGCCGTTGCTGCGCATTTTTTGCGAGATGAACAGCATGGCACTGGCAAAAAAAACAGCCAAAGCACTGCAACAATTTTTGGCAGTTTGATTTAGGGTGGGGCGGGCAGTGCCCCGCCTTTTTTTGTTATAATAAAACAAAACACGACCGCAGAAAGGGGCAGCGCAATGAAGCAGCAAAAATCACCCAAAACAGGGCAGGGCGGGCCGCGCCGCCACAGCCTGAAATGGAGCATGATCGGCATGGTGCTGTTTTGCTGGATCTTGCCGGTGCTGCTGATCGTCGCGGGGGCAGGCGTATATATCTTTAACAGCCTTGCCACGCAGGCACAAAAAAATTTGCAGATGAGCGCCGAAACCGCGGCCGAGCTGGTGACGACCCGCATGGACGCCGCCATGGCATCCAGCCGCAAGGCAAGCTATATCCCCACCATTCGCGATGCGTGGCAAAGTTACCAGCAAACCGGCGAAGCGGTAGAGCTGTACGAAAACGTGAACCTGTTTTTGTACCAGCAATATAAGTACGACGAAAAATTTTTAAACGTGATGGTCACCTTTTTGCAAGACCCCACGCTGTCGTTTTACGCCACCAATGTCACGGCGGGCGGCACCATGCAGGGGGTGCGCAGCTACCGTGAAACGCTGGAGGCCAGTTTGCTGGCCCGCAGCGCCACGCTGGGTACCTCCACCGCGTTTGTGGTAGAACAGGGGCATGTATATCTGGTGCGCAATTTAGTAGACAGCGCTTACCAGCCCTATGCGGTATTGGCAATGGAGCTGAACAGCCGGCTGTTGTTCCGTGAAATGGCCGACCTGCCGGGCGCGGGCACCTCCACACTGTGGTTGGGCGGTACCCCGGTGCCGCTGGTACAGGGCGGCGCTGCCCTCACCCCGCCTACCGGCAGCGTAAGCGGGGTAAAAACCGCGCGGCAGGCAGACGGGTTTGTGGTCGGCGCACAGGCGGCACGGGCATCGTACCAGCTGCAATGGGCGGCATTTGTGCAGCCGGTGGGCCTGCGCAGCCAGCAGGGGGTGGCACTTTTGGCGTTGGCCGCCATTTTTGTGCTGCTATTGCCCATGATGGGCTTTGTATTGCGCTTTTTTGCCCGCAAGGTCACCCGCCCGGTCGACGCGCTGATTGCCGCGGCAGGGCAGATAGAGCTTGGCAGCTTTGGCGTGCAGGTCGAGCAGACGGCCCTAACCAGCAGCGAAATGGGCACACTGGGCGACAGCTTTAACTCGATGAGCAACACCCTGCTCAACCAGTTTGAACATATTTATAAAGAGGAGCTTGCGCTGCGCGACGCCCGCATTATGGCGCTGCAAAGCCAAATCAACCCGCATTTTCTCAATAACACGCTGGAAATCATCAACTGGGAGGCCCGCATGAACGGCAACCTGAAGGTCTGCCGCATGCTGGAAAGCCTTTCTACGATGCTGGAAGCCGCGATGGACCGCCGCCACCGGCCGCTGGTGCACCTGTCGGAAGAGCTGATGTATGCCGACGCGTATTTGTACATCATCGGCGAGCGGCTGGGCAAACGGCTGACGGTGCAAAAGCAAATCGACCCCGAGCTGCTGGACGTAATGGTACCGCGGCTGGTGTTGCAGCCCATTATGGAAAACGCGGTGGAGCACGGCATCAACCCCACCCAGCAGGGCACCATTACGCTGCGTGCCCGCCGCCAGGGGCACTGGCTGCTGCTGGAGGTGGAAAACGACGGCACCATGACACAGGACGACCTTGCCAGAATACGGGCGCTGTTGAGTGATGCCCCCGCGCAGGAGGGGGAACGTAGCGTGAGCCTTGGCATTCGCAACGTGCACCAACGGCTGCGCATCTTGTATGGCGAAGAGAGCGGTTTATTCGTCACTATCACTAAAAAAGGCAACACTCTTTGCAGCATAAAAATTGACCTTGACCAAGGCGGGCAAGAATATACAATAAAAAACAACCTCAATCATTAAGCTTTTGCGCGCGCCGCAGTATCATAAAGCCATAAGGTGCGGGCAACCGATGCCCGCCGTATTATCTACGAGAAGGAGAATCATACCATGAAAAAAACACTTGCACTTGTAATGGCTGTGGCCATGTGCGGTTCCATGCTGGCGGCCTGCGGCGGCAGTTCCTCTGCGGCAAGCAGCGCGGCATCGGCTTCTGCTGCGTCACAGGCAAAACCGGTCACTCTGAATGTTGTCACCAGCTACGGCGGTGACGACGGCAACCGTGCAAACTACGAAGCGGCCTATAAAGCATACGAGCAGGCCACCGGTAACACCGTGCTGGACGCCTCTGAAACATCGAACGAAGAGTGGAAAGCCAAGGTCAACACCGACTTTGAGACCGGCAGTGAGCCCGACGTGCTGTTCTACTTTAACGGGGTGGATTCGAACAAATTCGTCGAGAGCGGCAAGGTCGTTTCGATTGACGAAATTCGCGCCGAGTACCCCGATTATGCGGCAAACATGAAAGACGACATGATTGCAGCTTCCCCGGCGGACGGCAAAAAATACGCCGTACCGGTAAACGGTTACTGGGAAGCGCTGTACTGCAACGAAAAGGTGCTGGCAGACTGTGGCCTGCAAGCCCCGACCGCCGACACCACGTGGGAAGAATTTTTGGCCATGTGCGAAACCATCAAAGCAAAGGGCTACACCCCCATTGCCTGCAGCCTGCAAGAAGTGCCGCACTACTGGTTTGAGTACACGGTGTACAACCACGGCAACACCGCAAACCACACCGAATTGCCCGCCGCTTCCACCGACGCAGTGGGTGCCAAATGGGCCCAGGGCCTCAACGACATGAAGGCGCTGTATGACGCGGGCTATTTCCCCGTCAATACCCTGACGGCAGGGGACGCCGACACCTTCCAGCTGATGACCGACAACAAAGCGGCCTTTGCAATCGACGGCTCGTGGAAAATCGGCTATTTCCAGGAAAACGCAATGGACATCAACGACTTCACCGTGACCTATGTGCCCGGCCAGGGCGAGCGCAAATCCACCGACCTTGTGGGCGGCCTGTCGATGGGCTATTTCATCACCCGCAAAGCGTGGGATGACCCCGAAAAGCGCGAAGCCGCAGTAAAGTTTGTTGAAATGATGACCAGCGACGAAGTGGTTTCGACCTTTGGCGCCACCGCGGTCACCGCGCTGAAAAACGGCACCACTGCCCCCACCGACGCCGACGCGCTGGTAACGGCCGCACTGGCGATGACAAAGGGTGCCACCGGCATTGCCGCCGCCACCGAGGACGGCCTGACCAGTGAAGCCCGCGCCGCGCTGTTTGCCGACGTGAAAAACATCGTCACCGGCAAAACCACGGCAGAGCAGGCCATTGATGCCTGCCTTGCGGTAGAGTAACCACAGGCAATCCTCCCTGATTGTCAAAAAACAGCCGGCAGAGCCAGCAAAACCCGGCTCTGCCGGCTGCTTTTTAGGCTTATCGGGGCAGACTGATTTTGAAAAGAGGTCCCGCAATGAACAATTCCACCATTTATAAACGAAAGGCACCGCTGGCGGTATTTCTCATTCCCGCCTTCGCGTTCATGGCGGTGTTCCTCTATTACCCCTTTGTGCGCAACATCGTCAACAGCGTGTCAAAAATTAGCGGGCTTGGCACGGCCAGCGAGGGCATCAATACCCCGTGGTACAAAAACTTTGTGCAGCTGTTTACCGACGAAAAGCTCCGCACCGCGTTTGGCAACACCATGCTGCTGATGCTGTTTACGATTGTGTTTCAGGTGGGCATTGCGCTGGTGCTGGCGCTGCTGGTAGATAATATCCGCCGGGGCGCCGGGTTTTTTCGCACCGTGTACTTTTTCCCCATCGTCATCAGCGCCACTGCGCTGGGCCTTTTGTTTAACCTGATTTTTTTGTACAACGGCGGCATGTTAAACCAGCTGCTGCTGGACCTTGGGTGGGTGAAAGAGGCCATTGACTGGAAGAGCGAAAAGTATTACATGTTCACCATGCTGCTGCCGGTGATGTGGCAGTATGTCGGCTTTTACTTTGTCATTCTGGTGACCGGGCTCAACAACATCAGCCCCGAGCTGTACGAGGCCGCGGCCATTGACGGGGCTTCCGGCTTGCAGCGCGTCACCCGCATCACGTTGCCGCTGCTGCACAACACACTGTGCATCTGCCTCACGCTTGCCATCACCGGTGCGCTAAAGGTGTTTGATTTGCCGTGGGTGATGATGGGCCAGGGCATGCCGATGGACCGCAGCTGGCTGCTTGGCACCTACATGTACCAGCAGACCTTTAATGTGGGCGATGTGGACTACGGCTCGGCCATTGCCATTGTGCTGGTGGTGCTGGGGGTCGCAATCAGCCAGCTGGCCAACGCCATTTTTAAAGAAAAAGAGTATTGAAAGGGGGCACAGATATGGTAAAAAAAAGAAAGCTCAGTGTTTCACAGGGGCTCATCTATCTCGTGCTCTCGGCTTGGGCACTGTCCACCATCTACCCGTTTTTCTGGGTCATTGTCAACTCGTTCAAAGAAAAACGGTATATCCGCAGCGACACGTTTGCACTGCCGCTGGGTGAGATGTTTACGCTGGACAACTACCGCACGGCGTTTGAGCGGGTCGATATTCTGGGCGCTTACCGCAACAGCCTCATCATCAGCATCACGGTGACGGCAGTGGTGGTGCTGCTTGCGGGGTTTGCGGCCTACGCCATGGCGCGTTACCGGTTTCGCGGGCGGCGTGCCTTGCAGGGGCTGATTATCGCCAGCATGATGTTCCCGGTGTTTTCCACCATTATTCCGGTGTTTCGCATGTTGTACTTATGGGGGCTTGTGCGGTTTGAAAGCGTGTTCTATTCGCTTTTGTGTGTCAGCCTGCCGCAAATCGCGGGCAACCTGTCGTTTGCCATCGTGGTACTTACAGGGTATATCCGCAGCATCCCGGTAGAGATGGAAGAGGCGGCCTACCTTGAAGGGTATAACGTCTTTCAAATCTTTTTTCGCATTGTGTGGCCGCTGGGCAGGCCCAGCTTTGCCACGGTTGCGATATTCACCTTTTTGTGGAGCTATAACGACCTGTTTACCCAGATGTTCTTTTTGCGCAACAAGCGCACTTACAGCATCACACGGCTGCTGGCCGAAATTTCAAGCCAGGCCGGGGTCAACTATGGGCTGATGGTCGCGGCGGTGGTGCTGGTGGTCGTGCCGGTGCTGCTGGTGTACATTCTGCTGCAAAAAAACATCATTAAGGGCATGACGGTGGGCGCACTGAAAGGCTGATGCGCCGGTTTGAATGCGCGGGGGCGTGCGTGCTATAATAAAACAAAGCAAAATGGGGGTGGCTGCAATGTACCGGGTCATGGTGGTGGACGATGAAGAAGTAATCGTCAGCGGGCTGGTGCGGGCCATGCCGTGGCAAAAATATGGCTGCGAAGTGGTGGCCACCGCCACCAGCGGCGGCGAAGCGCTGAAATTGCTGCGCGAAAAAAAGCCGGATATTTTGTTTACCGATATTTGCATGCCGGGGCAGGACGGGCTGGCGGTGCTGGCTGCCGTGCGCAGCGAGTTTGCGCAGATGCAGGTGACCATTTTAAGCGGGTACCCCAATTTTGACTATGCCCAGCGCGCCATTGAACTGGGGGTCGTCAGCTATGTGCTAAAGCCCAGCCGTTTCCAGCTGCTGGAGGAAGCACTGGCCAAAATGGCCGAAAACCTGCACGAACTGCAGCAGGCGCAAACAGCGCCGCCCGTACTGCAAGGGGTGCTTGGTGGCGACGGGGGCCTTGCCGCGGCGCAGACCGGCACCGAAAAAGCGCAGAATTTTATTGTCAAAAATGCGCTGGATTATATCCGCACCCATTATGCCGAGCGGCTGACGCTGGCCGATGTGGCGGACGCCGTTTACGTTAGCCAGTGGCACCTGTCTAAACTGATTAGCCGGTACACGCAGCAGAGCTTTTTCGATTTATTGAACGGGGTGCGGGTAGAAAAGGCCAAAGAGCTGCTTAGCGACCCGTCGCTGAAAATATGGCAGGTGGGCGAGCAGGCCGGCTTTACCGATGCCACCCATTTTTCGCGCACCTTTAAAAAGCTCACCGGCATGAGCGCAAACGAGTACCGCAGCAAAAGTTAGGCGAAGCCGATTTTTGGTGGTGAGCCGAGGCTGTATCTAATAAAATAATCCCCCGGCAACTGTTTGCCGGGGGATTATTTTGTGCCAACAGGCAAAGGTCGTAGTAGCGGCCTTTGCTTTCCGGCCGTGCGCGTGGTAAAATTGTAACAAAGGCGGTGCAATATCGGCTGTTTTATCTGCCGTTGCGCCGTTATTACGCCTCCAGTGGTGCCTGCTGTAATGGCCCGCAGGGGCAAAGCGGCGCAGGCAATTAGCCGCGCCGCAAATGGGGAGGTACAAAATGAAAAAGAATCTGCTGATCCTGCACGGCGGCGGGCCGACCGCTGTCATCAACGCATCGCTGTATGGCGCGGTGAGCGAAGCAAAGGCACACCCGCAGGTAGAGCATATTTACGGCGCGATTGGGGGTACCGGCGGGTTTTTAAAAGGCCAGATGAAAGACCTTAAAGAGATCCCCGAGGAGCGGCTGCGCCTGCTGCTCACCAGCCCCGGCAGCGCCATCGGTACGTCCCGCGACCATTTAGAGCCAGAGGACTACGACACCATGGCACAAATAATCCAACATCAAAACATTGGCTGGGTGCTGTGCAATGGCGGCAACGGTAGCATGGATATGTGCGGCAAACTGTATGCGGCCTGCCGCAGAGCGGGGGCCGACGTACGGGTGATGGGCATCCCCAAAACCATGGACAACGACATTGCAATCACCGACCACAGCCCCGGCTATGGCAGTGCGGCGCGCTATATTGCGCAAAGCGTGCAAGAGCTTTGTGCCGATGTGCGCAGCATGCCCATCCACGTGGTGGTGCTGGAGGCACTGGGCCGCAATGCGGGCTGGGTGACGGCGTCCAGCGCGCTGGCGCGCACCGGCGGGCAAGACGGGCCCGACCTTGTGTATTTGCCCGAGCGCCCGTTTAGCGAAGATGACTTTTTGCAGGACGTTTCCACTCTGCTGCAAAAAAAGACCGGCCTTGTTGTGGTGGCAAGCGAGGGGTTGACAGACAAAGACGGCAAAAACATCGTGCCGCCGGTGTTTCAGGTGGGGCGCTCGGTCAACTATGGCGATGTCAGCGCGCATCTGTCGGGGCTGATTACCAAAAAGCTGGGCTATAAGGCCCGCGGCGAAAAGCCGGGCCTGCTGGGCCGCGCGTCGGCCACGCTGCAAAGCCCGGTAGACCGCGAAGAAGCCCGCATTGCCGGGCAGTT
>JAQVCK010000032.1:9944-19265 GCA_028689835.1 Pygmaiobacter sp.
TGAAACCGGTAAAATGGTCGCGTTCCGCCGTGCCGATGGCCCTGTTTATAGCGCCGAGCCGTTTTTGGTCGAGATTGAAAAGGTGATGCTGACCGAGCGCAAAATGCCGCAGGAATATATCAACGCGCGCGGCAACGGTGTCACACAGCAGTTTGTAGACTGGTGCCGCCCGTTGATCGGCGACGCGCTGCCGGAGCTTGTCTCGTTTCGCTGATTTGTGAACTGCTGCCCTTGTGGCAGTGTAAATAAAAGAAAAAGGATGTGCCTGTTGGCGCATCCTTTTTTGTGTTCATATTTAGTTACGCAAACAATCAAAGGGTTGAAATGCCCCCGCGGTGTACAAAGGGCAGGCTTTCTTCAATCATAATACTGCATTCAGCCCGGAATATTGTTTCCTCAAAAGTGCGGTCGCCAATCAGGTATTCGTACATCAACATCAATGCATTGTACCATTGCTGTGCTGGGCGCTGGTAAATGGTTGCACCAATAATGCCCTCATGGATAAAATCGTGGGTCATTTCGGTACATTCATAGCCAAACACCTGCACTTTGCCCTGTCGCTTACTGCTTTTCACAGCCGCAGCCGCCCACTGGGTCAGGCCGTTGGTGACATAAAACACATTCATATCCGGGTGGCGCAGCAACTGGTTTACAGCTGTTTCATAAATATTCTGGTAGGCAATTTTTTCGCTTTCCATCGGGATGTCGCAGGTTTCAAGAATAACAGCACTGGGGTTGTGTTTTGCCAATAAAGAGCGAAACCCCTCAATGCGTTGCTGTGTGCCCAAAAATTGCTGGTTTGCCGCAAGGATCACCCCGCGAAAACCCTGCCCGGCGTACAGGGTGGCAAGGCGCCCCGCAAGCAGGCCCATGGCCGGGTCATCTGGCCCAACATGAAACAGGCGACGTGAAGTGGGCACATCTTCAATCACTGTGGCATAAGGGATTTCGGGTGGAATAATTTCATCCAAATGCGACTGCGGCCCTTGCCCGGGTACCAGCACAATACTGCTGGCACCCTTTGAAAGCAGGCGCAAAACGGCCTCACGCTGGTCTAGGTAGCCATAGTTGTAAGTGTATTCCAAAATTAGTTCAACACCAAAAGGTAACAGCTTACTGCGCGCGTATTCCACCCCGCTCAGTGCTTCTGTCCAGAATTCGCTTTCAACCTGTGGCAGGCAAACACCAATTTTTAAATTATTCTTACGGCTCACCAGTGCCCGCGCAATTTGGCTGGGCCGGTAATTCAGCGCTTCAATGGCGCGCAAAACCGCCTGTTCGTTTTGGGCAGAAACTTTGCCGCGGTGGTGTAATACACGGTCAACGGTGCCGATGGAAACACCGGACATGCGTGCGACATCTTTGATGGTTGGCTGTGAGGACATGGGTTGAAATTCCTTTCATGCGTGATTTATAAGCACCCCGGAATTTGCTGCTTTTCATTATACCCGGTTTGCAAAAGAGTGTAAAGCATCTGCGTTTACAGCCGGGCGCGAAATTCAGCCCGGCCACTGGCGCCGGGGGACAGCAGAAAAATACCGCCGTCTTGTGTGCCGATAAGGCCGGTTGCGGCAGAGGTGACAAGCAGGTCGCTGAGCCCGGTGCCGCCAAAAGCAACACTGCTGGTCTGCACGGCTGGTAAAGCAAACGTGCGCAATGGTTTGCCGGCTGGCGAAAATTGCTGCACGCACCCGCCACCCCAACAGGCGGCCCACAAGTTACCGGCTGCATCCACCGTCATGCCGTCCGGCACCGCACCGTCGGGGCTGGTTAAACGCACAACGGGCTGTGCTGCGGTAATTGCGGCGGTGTTGGGGTCGTACTGGTATCTAAAAATGGTGCGCAGGCCGGAGTCGGTGTGGTAAAACACTTTGTTGTCAGGCGAAAAGCCCATGCCGTTAGAAATGGAAAGCCCGCACAGTACTCGCTTTGGTGCTTGCCCCGGTGTTAAAAGCCAAAGCGCGCCATCTTCGTTTGTCTCGGTTTTGGTGCCTGCAAAAATGCGCCCGCAAGGGCCGCAAATCGCATCGTTAAAACGCTCGCCGGGGGCAAGGGGCAGCTGCCACAGTAAAGTGCAGTCTGCACTGCCGCCGCCGTAGGGGCAAAGTAGTACACGGTGCCCGGCAAACAAGACAAGGTCGCCGTTTGTTGCCAGCAATGCAGCCCCCAGCGGCTCGCGGCACTGAAACACCAGCCTTGCCGCTTTGTGCGGGGTGGCGGGGCACCACGCGTATAACCGCCCACGGGTAATGTCAATAAAGAAAAATTCCTTGCTTTCGCTTCGCCACAAGGGGCCTTCGCCCAATTCGCAGCGCGGCGCCTGTACTTTTTTCATCGCTGCACCTCACCATTCTGTGATACAGCCATCCTCCAAATGCAGTACGGGGTTTTTCCACGCAAGGTCTGGCTCGCTTGCACGGCGCACTTTTTCTTCGTCTACCGTAACACCAAGCCCCGGCCCATCGGGCAAGCGGACAAAACCATCCTGATAAACAAAAACTTCCGGGTTTGAAAGATAACTGTCAATCTCCTGCCCTTTATTATACGCCATTCCAATGCTTTGTTCCTGCATAAAAGCATTAATACTTGCAAAATCTACCTGCAAACAGGCCGCCAGAGCAACTGGCCCCAGCGGGCAGTGTGGGGCGATGGCCACATCGTATGTTTCTGCCATGGCCGCAATGCGGCGTACCTCAGAAATGCCGCCCGCATGCGAAAGGTCGGGTTGCAAAATATCAACGCACCCTTTTTCCAACAATCCTTTGAACCCCCAGCGGGTGTAGCAGCGCTCACCGGTGGCAAGTGGAATTGCCGAAAACCGGTGCAGCTCGGCAAACACCTCTTCATTTTCCACTAAAACGGGTTCCTCAATAAATAGTGGCTTCAGCGGTTCCAGTTCACGCAGCAAAGTGCGCGCGCTGCTTTTGTGGGCCCTGCCGTGAAAATCAATGGCAATACCAAAGTTTGGCCCGGTCGCGTCCCGCACGGCCTGCACTTTTTCCAGCAGGGTGGTGATGGTTTCGCTATCACTCACCCAGCCGGTGGCATCAATGCCCAGCATTTTAATGCTGCGAAACCCCAGTGCTTGTTTTTCTTTTGCGCTTTTGACGGCAATTTCGGCGGTGTCCGAGTCAATCCAGCTGTACACCTGCATTTTATCCCGCACAGTGCCTCCCAGCATGTCGTAAATCGGTGCGCCCATTGCCTTACCCTTAATATCCCAAAGCGCTTGGTCAATGCCGGAAATTGCGCTGGTCAGCACCGGGCCGCCGCGGTAAAAACCGCCGCGGTACAATGTTTGCCAAAGCTGTTCTACGCGCCGGGGGTCTTGCCCTAAAAGGTACGGCCACAATTCGTGCACACAAGCTTCGGTGGTACCGGCGCGCCCCTCTACAACGGGTTCGCCCCAGCCAACAAACCCGTCATCTGTTTCAAGGCGCACCAGCAGCCAGCGGGGTTTTAGCCGAAAAGTTTCCAATTTTGTCAGTTTCATTTTGTTTCCTCCACTGCAAAAATTTGCGGGGGCAGCAGTGCCCCGCCGTTTAAGTCGTTTTCCGGCACGACTGGTAGCAAAGCCCCACCGTCAACCGTGACGCGGGTGCCGGTCAAATAGCTGCATTTTTCACTGGCTAAAAAAACCAGAATGTCGGCAATTTCCTGCGGGGTGGCGAACCTTTTTAGCGGAATGCGGCTGCGCACCTGTTGAATGGGGTTGTCCGGTGCCCACACGTTGGTGTAACCAGGTGCCAGCGCCACCACCCGAATGCCGTAGGGTGCAAGTTCCATAGCGGCATTTTTTGTAAATTTGTCCACAGCGGCTTTACTGGGCGCATAAATATTTGCTTCTGGGAAGCAGCCGTCCACGTGGTTTGAGGCAATGTTGATGACGACCCCGGCTTTTTTATGGGCGACCATATTGCGCGCGGCGAATTGCGTGCCAAAAAAAGTCGCTTTCCAATCGGTGCTTGTCACGCGCTCCCATTGTTGCTCGGTAACTTCTAAAAACGGGTGAAATTCACTGACCCCTGCGTTGTTGACCATGAGGTCGAGCGAGGGGAAGACTTTAAAAAAGTCTGAAAACAACCCGCCTAGCTGTGTATAGTCACTGACATCGGCCCCAAGTGCAATCGCTTTGCCGCCAGCGGCCTCTATAGCGCGGCAGGTGCTTTGTGCCCCCTGTTCGTCATGAAAATAGTTAACGCCTACGTCGTAGCCGTTTTGGCCAAGTGCAATCGCGATCGCTTTGCCAATGCCGCGGCTTGCACCGGTCACCAGCGCAGTTTTTCGTTTCATGAAGCTCCTCCTTTTTTACGTAAAAGAATAAATAGTCGTTAGTGTGTACGTTAACTTAATTATAACACTATTCGCTAAAATAACAATAATTGATCACTTTTATTTTCTGAATTATATCAAATGCCGATAAATGGTAATCGGCTAAGGCGAGAATAACTTCCAATAAATCAGTACATTTAAATGCCGAATGATGTGCTTTTAAAACGACATATACAAAAAGCACAAAAAACTTAAATATAAATTTGCAAATATAATGAAAATGCGTTAAAACGATTGACACAAAAGGCTGAAATGTTATAATAAGCGCAGTGTTAACGTAAACACAAACCACAAAAAGGAAAGAGGGGTTGCCGCATGGGTGTTTCCGTCGAATTCAAGCACATCAGCAAATACTTCCCGGGTGTGCGGGCGTTGGACGACATCAATTTTAAAGCGCAAAGCGGCGAAGTATATGCCTTTCTGGGTGAAAATGGTGCCGGTAAATCCACTTTGCTGAAAATTCTCAATGGGGATTATCAGCCGGATTTTGGCGAGTATTTGATCAATGACGCGCCAATTCATTTTGCATCACCCAAAGAGGCCATTGCGCACGGTGTGAGCGTGATTTATCAAGAGCGCCAGATTCTGCTGGATATGACCGTTGCGGAAAACGTCTTTCTGGGCGACTGGCCTAAAACAAAGCAGGGCTTTGTCGATTTTGCTTTGATGAACCGGCGCGCCAAAGAGATTGCGGGCCGGTTTGGCCTTGACATTGCGCCGGACAGCAAGGTGGGCACATTGAGCATTGCCCACCAGCAGATGGTTGAAATTATGAAAGCGGTCAACCGTGATTCTGCAATCATCGCTTTTGACGAACCCACGGCCAGTTTAAGCGAAAACGAAATCGAAATTCTGTTTCGCATTATCCGCGAGCTCAAAGAAGAGGGCAAGGTTATTTTTTATGTATCCCACCGCATGAACGAGATTGCGCAGCTTGCCCAAAAGGTCATTGTGTTTAAAGATGGGCGTCTTGTGAAAATGGTGGAGCAGGCGTCGACCAGCGAAGATGAGCTGATTCGGCTGATGGTTGGCCGCTCGCTGGGCGATGTGTTTGACCAGTTGAAACACAACGAAACACCGGGTGAAGTGGTACTCAAGGTAGAAGGGCTTTCTACCCCCTATGTCAGCGATGTCAGTTTTGAAGCACATGCCGGCGAGGTGTTGGGGTTTTCGGGCCTGGTTGGTGCGGGCCGCACCGAAGTGATGCGTGCATTGTTTGGGCTAGACCCAATTTACAGTGGCAATATTTTTATGGAGGGCAAAAAAATACAGCCGCGATCACCCGCCCATGCGCTTTCTTTAGGTTTTGCGATGGTGCCGGAGGACCGCAAAATGCAGGGCATTTTACCCAACATTTCGGTGCGCGGCAATGTGACGATTGCTATGTTGAAATCTTTGCGCAATCAAGTTGGTTTTATTCAGCAGGATAAAGAGGACGAAATCGCCCAGCGCGAAATTAAGAAACTCAGCATTAAAACCCCGGATGCAGATAAACTGATCTCGCAGCTTTCTGGCGGCAACCAGCAAAAGGTGATTTTGGCCCGCTGGCTTGAAACAAACCCAAAAGTGCTGATTTTGGACGAACCGACAAAGGGAATCGACGTCGGCGCAAAGGCCGAGTTTTATCACATTATTACCGAATGTGCCGCGCAGGGGATGGCGGTGATTGTGATTTCTTCTGAACTGCCGGAGATTATTGGCGTTTCAGACCGGATATTGGTGATGAAAGAGGGGCGTTTGACCGGCGAATTAAAGCGTGCAGAGTTTAGTGAAGAGCGAATTTTGAAGTACGCAATGCTACAAACCGACAGTGTTGCCGGTTAGGCATAGGGAGGAAAAAGCAAAATGCAGGAGATCATAAGAAAAATCAAAAAGAGCGATTTTGCAGATAAGGTAACACTGCTGGTCGCCATGGTGCTGCTGACAGCGCTATTCACGTTTTTCAACAAGAACTATTTTTCGTTCACCAATTTGATCAACGTGCTGATTGCCTGCTCGCTGATCGGGTTTGTGGCAATTGGTGAAACAAATCTTGTCATTGCAAATCAAGTAGACCTTGCGGCGGGCTCGGTAGCGGCCTGTGCGGGCGTGATTGCGGCTTTGTTGACCCGCGCCGGCATGAATGCCTTTTTTGCCTTGCTGGTTGCAGTGCTTGCAGGGGCTTTGGTTGGCGCAGTTAACGCGGCGCTGGTTACATTTTTGCGGTTGCAACCGTTTATTGCAACACTGGCCACGATGTCTATCGTGCGCGGGTTTGCCTACATTCTGTGCAATGGCAAAGCGGTTGCAGTGAGCGACAAAACCTTCATCAAATTTGGGAACTACCGTGTGTTCGGCTTTTTGCCGGTGCCGGTGCTGCTGTTGATCATCACGTTCATTATTTTCAGTGTGGTACTTAGTAAGACCTATTTTGGACGCAGCATTTATGTACTTGGCGGTAATGCATATGCAGCGCGGCTGGCAGGTTTAAACCCCACACAGATGTTGTTTAAAATGCACATCATTGAATCGTCGCTTGCCGCCTTTGCAGGGGTATTGCTTGCTGCGCGTATGAACTCGGGGCAACCTTCTGCCTGTGTTGGGCTGGAATTCGATGCTACCCTGACCCTTGTAAGCGGCGGCATTACCGCAACAAATGGCACGGCAACGGTGCAGGACGGGCAGATTAAATTTACCCCCGCGGCAAACTTTAATGGTATAGCGAGTGTTACTTATACAGTGACCGATGGCACGGTACAAAAAATGGCGACCATCACTATAACGGTCACGCCGGTCAATGATGCGCCGGCATTGCAGGGGGTGACCAGCATTACCGCCGCAGAGGACACGGTGGTGGCAAACACCTTTGTTACGGATGTGGATAACAGCGAACTGACGTTTACCCTGACAACGCCACCGGCCCACGGTACGGTGACCTTTGAGCAGGTCGCGGGGGCCAGTGTGACAACCTACCGCTATCTGTACACCCCGGTAAAAGATTATTATGGCACCGATACCTTTACGGTAAAGGTAAGCGACGGGGCTGCCACGGTGACCCGCAGCATCAGTTTTACCTTTACCGCGGTGAACGACGCCCCCACGTTCGACGGGCTGGCGGCAGTTTATAATATTAGTGAAGATGACCCGCAGCAAACAGTAAACTTTACGATTGCCGATGCGGAAACTGCAACATCTGCCCTGATGCTGCAGGTGTCCAGCCAAAACGAAGCGCTCATCCCCGCCGCAAGCCTTACGTTAGACGGCCTTGGCGCCAGCGATGGCAATGTGACACTGCATTATACCCCCGCAGCCAATGCCCACGGTACGGCGGTGTTGCAGCTGAAATTGAGCGATGGCTTTTTGGTGACGACACAAAATGTCACGGTGCAGGTGGCTTCGGTAAACGATGCGCCCACCCCGGTGGCAGACACGCTGGAATATACCGAAGATACGCCGCTGGTCATCGATATGGATGACCTTGTGGCAAACGACAAAGATATTGACGGCGACACGTTGACCTTTACCGGGGTAAACACATTGCCGGGTGCGGCAGTGGGCACCCTGGTAGAAACGAATGCCGCCAGCCATGAATGGACCTTTACCCCCGTAGCTAACACCAACGAGACGGCCACTTTTACCTACTTTGTCAGTGATGGCGATTTGCAATCAGTAGGGCAAGTCACCCTGACGGCAAAAGGGGTCAATGACCGCCCCACGTTGGTGCTGGACGCCGGCAATATCTATACTACGAACGAGGATACCGGCCTTGATATTATCTTTACTGTGAACGACCTTGAAACCGATGCCAGCGACCTGATTGTACTGGCGGGCACCGGCACCCCCGGCGTGGTGGGGGCCGACCGGCTGACCATCACCCGCGGGGCCAACGGGCAGTGCACCCTGCACATTGCGCCGAACGCCGACCAAAACGGCACGGCGACGATTACGCTGACGGTCAGCGACAGCAAGCTGATGGCGGCCACCAGCTTTGACATTGCGGTGACCCCGGTGCAAGACCCGCCTGTTGGCGTAAATGATTATGTGTTTGCTGCAAAAATGGGCAAGGTAGAATTTGAGCCGCTGGCGAATGACACCGACCCGGACGGTGATACGCTGAGCATTGCTTCGTATACCCAGCCGGTTGGCGGGCAGGTGACACAGGACGGCGATAAGCTGGTTTTCCGCGATACACTGGGCACGGTGCGGGTGACGACCTTTACCTATACCGTCAGTGACGGCCACGGTAACACGGCAGAGGCAACGGTTAATGTGTCGGTGGGTGGGGCATCGTTCCCCCCCAGCATCACCCCGGTGGCGGCCCAGTACATCAACGAGGACACCACCACCACGACGCTGGCCTTTACCGTGGCGGACCCCGAGGGTGCGCCGCTGACCGTCAGCGCACAGTCAGACAACACCACCCTTTTGCCCAACGATTTCACCAGCAATATTTTGCTGACACAAAACACGGATGGTAGTTGCACCGTGCAGCTGGTGCCCGCCGCCAACGCCAATGGCACCGCTACGGTGACACTGTCGGTATCAGACGGCGACAACACGACGACCACCAGCTTTAAGCTGACGGTCTACCCGGTGAATGACCTGCCTGTAGCGGCAGACGATACCGTGACAACAAACGAAGATACTGCGGTGACAATTGATGTGCTGGCGAATGACAGTGACCTTGAAACGGCGCACGCCAGCCTGCGCGTTACGGATATCACCCAGCCCACGCATGGCCGCCTGGCACTTGCGGGCACCGGTAAATACACCTATACGCCGTACGCCAATTTTAACGGCAGCGACAGCTTTACCTATACCATGACCGACGGGCAGGCGGATGCGACGGCGACCGTCAACATTACTGTAGATGCGGTCAACGACGCACCCCGCATCTGGCGGGATATCTGGCGTTCTCTTGCCAGCACAACTGAAACGACCCCTGTTGATATTGCTTTTATTCAGTCCGGTATTGTGGGTGATGTGGACAACACACTGGATGAACTGTAC
>JAQVCK010000201.1 GCA_028689835.1 Pygmaiobacter sp.
CCCGGCATAAAAGCCTGTGACCAACGTGTACTTTTAAGGGGGTACTTTGTTGTCAGCTCTCTCGTGCACATTTGCCCCGTTTGGATTATGATAATAAACAATCGGGCGCGGCCCGAGATAGAGAGGGTGGTACTTAGATGGAAGAATTTCACACGATCGATTATCTGTGTGATGAGTATCTCAAAAACAACTATATCGACCCGGAAACCTCCGAACGCCTTGGGGTAAAAAGGGGCCTGCGCAACCCGGACGGGACCGGCGTTTTAGCAGGTTTGACCAATGTGTGCGATGTAGTTGGCTACGAGATGCGAGACGGGGTACGCATGCCGACAGACGGCAGGCTGATTTACCGCGGCATTGACGTACGGGATATCGTGAATGCCGCATATGCCGAGGACCGCTTTATATTTGAAGAGGTCATTTGGCTATTGCTGTTCGGCAGCCTGCCGACCGAGGCACAACTGGAAGAGTTTAAAGAGATTTTAGAAGAGCGGCGCAGCCTGCCGGAAAATTTTGTTGAGGACATGATTATTAAAGCACCGTCGCCCAACATTATGAACACGATGGAACGCAGTGTGCTGGCGCTGTACAGCTACGACAAAGAACCGGAGGATCAGTCGCTCAAAAACATTCTGCGCCAATCGGTCACGATGATTGCCTCGCTGCCGACCATCATGGTAAACGCTTATCAGGTCAAACGGCGGGTGTATGATAGGCAAAGCATGTATTTCCACATGCCGCAGGCGGGCCAAAGCACGGCGGAGCACATTTTATCCACCTACCGTGCCGACCAGCAGTACACCCATGCCGAGGCAAAACTGCTTGATTTGTGCCTGGTGCTGCATGCAGACCACGGCGGCGGTAATAACTCCACCTTTGCCTGCCGGGTACTTTCTTCTACCGGTACCGACACCTATTCTGCCATTGCGGCGGGTATTGGCAGCCTGAAAGGCCCGAAGCACGGCGGTGCCAACATCAAGGTGATGCAGATGCTGGACACCATCAAAGAAAACGTCAACGATTACGATGACGACACCGAAATCAAAGAGTTTTTGCGCCGCCTCATCCGCCGCCAAGCGGGTGACCGCAGCGGCCTGATTTATGGGGTGGGGCACGCGGTGTACACGAAAAGCGACCCGCGCGCGGTGATTTTGCGCACGAATGCCGAGCCCCTCGCCATTGAAAAGGGCTTTGGTGACGACTTTAAGTTGTTGCGCGCCGTAGAGCGCCTTGCGCCGCAGGTGTTTGCAGAGGAAAAAGGCAAAAAAGACATCTGTGCAAATGTCGATTTGTACAGCGGGCTGATTTACCGCATGCTGGGCCTTTCGGTCGACTTGTATACCCCGCTGTTTGCCATTAGCCGCATCCCCGGTTGGTGTGCCCACCGGGTAGAAGAAGTGGTGTTTGCCAACCGTATTATGCGCCCGGCGTATAAGTACCTTGGGGTGCGCCAACACTATGTCAGTATGGAGGAACGCAAATGACACTGTTGATACTATGCCTGTTGCTTTGCCTTGCCGCGGGCGGCGGATTGTTTGTCAATTATCTGCTGCTTACCGATGCCGCCACCGGTTTTTTGTTGCAGGGCGACGCCCTGTTGTACTACGGTATTCTTGCCGTGCTGGTACTGGTTTTGGCGGTGGCCAGCCTACGCTTTGGGGCGCAGAGCAAAACGCAGCGCGTGCTGGCAAGCCGCGGGCTGGTATTGACCTTCAGCGTCACCGCAATTTTGTTTTTTGCGGCGGCCGTGCTGGTGTTTCTGGATACCTTTTTTGCCTTTAGTGCAGGGCAAAAACTGCACTTTTTTTCGCTGACCAATGCCGACCTTGCCGGGTTTATTCTGCCGGTGTTTTTTGTGCTGGGTGGTGCTTGGTCCTTGCTTTGCGCTATGGGGTATGCCGCGGGTAAACCCCAGCGAATGGCCTCTTTTGGCGCGGGCATTGGCATGACGATTGGGATGTTTTTCTTCTGCATTAAGCGGTTTGTGGCATCGCCCACTAGTATTTTGCGCATTATGCCCACGCTGGATATTTTATCGGCACTGGCGGCGCTGTTGCTGTGTTGCGCTATGCTTCGCGCCGTTTACCTGCCGCGGGCGGCAAGTGAAGAAAAGCACTTGTTTTTATTTGGTATGTTTGCCTTTTTATTTGGCACCTGCTTTACCGGCGCAAAGCTAGTCTACCTTGCCGTTACCAGTAACCTTACGCTGACTGCGGGGGCTGATTTGCCGCTGGTGGGCCTTGGCCTTGTGGGGTTTGCGTATGCGTTGCATGCGGTGCATACTGACCGCCGGCGCCCGGCCCGGTATACCTATAAACGGCATGCCCATTAAGTGGTACCGGCGCAGTTGAAATTTGCAAAATTGTCGTTTACAATGAGACCAGCGGCCTTGTGCCGCCGGTCTCATTGTGTTATGACCAAAACAAAAAGGGGGCGCCCCAATGCTGGAGCTGATTTTGGGCACGAGCGGTACTGGTAAAACAAAAGAACTGCTGCGGCGCATAACGGCGCGCGCAGAAAAGGGCGAGACCAGCTATTACCTTGTGCCCGAGCAGTTTAGCCAAAGTGCCGAGCTGTTATTGTATGACACGCTGGGGGACCGGCTTTCGGCCTTTGCGGAGGTGCTGTCGTTTCGCACGCTGGCCGGCCGCATCGAGCGGCAGTGCGGCGGCAGTGCGTTGCCGCCGCTCACCGATGCAGGGCGCTGTGTGTTTGTGCGCCGCGCCATTGCGGCGCTGGGCGACGAAGTACAATACTACCGGCGCCACCGGGGCAACACCGCGTTTTTAGTGGGCTGCGCAGACGCCATCAGCGAGCTGAAAACCGCGGGGGCAGGCAGTGACCAGTTGCGCCATGCCGCCGCCCGTGCGGGCAGCGAAAAGCTGGCCGAGCTTGCACTCATCTATGACGCCAGCGAAGCCGCTATTGCGGGCAAAGCGCTGGACCCCAGCGACCGCATCACCCGCGCGGCAGAAAACCTTTGCGCGGGGATGCTGGGCGGCGCCGCGTTTTATATTGACGATTTTGACGGCTTTACCGCGCCGGAATACGCGCTGCTGCGCCGGTTGCTGGCACAGTGCCCGGTCACGGTGACGCTGTGCTGCGACGGCCTTGCCGACCACGAGGGCGGGTACGGGCTGTTCAGCCCGGTCAAAAAAACCGCCCGGCGGCTGATCGAGCTGGCAAAGCAGCAGGGGGAGACCGTGCAAACCCCGCTGCTGTTGCACGAAAACCACCGCGCCGGGGCCGCAGGGCTTGCGGCGGTAGATGCCCTGCTGTGCGGTGCCGCGCCCGAAGGTGCGCTGCCCAGTGACGGCGTATTTTATTTTACGGCTGATGACCGGGAGGACGAAGCCGCAAAGGTGGCGGCCACCGTGCGCGGCCTTGCCGTGCAGGGCACGCGGTACAGCGAAATTGTAATTGTGTGCCGCACGCTGGACGATTACCGCGCCCCGCTGGCGGCGGCGCTGGCGGGCCAACAGGTGCCGTTTTTTATCGACAGTTCCACCACAGCAGAGTATACGGCCCCCACCGCGTTTTTGCGTGCGGCGCTGGCCCTTGCGCGCGGGGGGCTTGCCAGCCGCCCGCTGCTGGCCCTGCTAAAAACCGGGCTGTGCGGCGTTGCGGCAGACGCCGTCAGCGCACTGGAAAACTATGCGTTTACCTGGCAGCCCAATGCCGCCGCATGGCGCGCGCCGTTTACGTTGAACCCCGCGGGCCTTGGCGCCCCAACGCCGGAGGACGAAGCACAGTTGCAGCTGGCAGAGCAGGCGCGGCAGGCGGTGCTGGGGCCGGTGGGTGAATTTTTAGAGCATATTAAAAACCCCACTGGCGCCCTGCTGTCGCGCCGGTTGTGGCTGCTGTTGGACGCATTTGATGCCCCCGCCCAGATGGGTGCTGCCGCGCAGGCCCTGCGCGATGCCGGGCAGGGTGCCGCAGCGGATGACGCGCTGAAAATGTGGGATGCCGCCGTGGCAGCGCTGGATGAGCTGAACGGCCTGCTGGGCGAGGACCGCAT
>JAQVCK010000202.1 GCA_028689835.1 Pygmaiobacter sp.
ACGATGGAACAATACTACCTTGCAAAACGCAGTTTGTTTGAACAGACGGCCTGCGCGGTGCTGAACCTTGATGATGACTATGGGCGCCGGCTTGCGGCGGAAATACCGCAGCAAAGGGTGCTGACCTACTCGACCACACAAGACGTGGCCGATTTTGTAGCTAAAAATTTGGTGTTACAGGCGGGTGGCGTACAATTTGAACTGATAGGGCCGGGCTTTATTCGCAGGGTAAAATTCCCGATGCCGGGTAATTATTCTGCTCATAATGCGCTTGCCGCCGCGCAGGCCGTTTTTGCACTGGGGCAAGACCCTTTACAGACAGCCGACGCGCTGGCACGTTCCCCCGGGGTGCGTGGGCGATGCGAGGTGTTGTATCAGGGCGAATATACTGTCATTTGCGATTTTGCCCACACGGCAGACAGCATCGAAAAAGTGTTATCTGGAATTAAACCGTTTGTACAAGGCCGGTTGGTCGTCTTATTTGGCTGTGCAGGTGAGCGCGACAGTGTAAAGCGTGGCCCGATGGGCGAAGCCGCACTGCGGTATGGGGATGTGATTGTACTGACCACCGATAACCCGCGCGGTGAGGACCCACTTGCTATTTTTGCTGATGTGCAGCCCACGCTGGAGGCGGGTGGCAAGCCCTATTTTGTCGAAGAAGACCGCCGCAAGGCGGTTGAAAAAGCACTGGGGCTGTTACAGCCGGGCGATGTGCTGGTGTTGTGCGGCAAGGGGCACGAAGATTATCAGGCCCTTGCCGACCGAACCATTTATTTGGATGAGCACCAAATCGTCGCCGAATGGGTGCAAAAGCAGGGATAACAACACCACAAACAAGAGGGAAAGACAGAAAAGACAGGTGAAAAGATGGAACCGATATTGCTCAAGGAGCTTTTGCTGGGGCTTGCACATACTGGCCTTGAAGAGGTGGTAACCTCGGTGATTACCGATTCGCGCAAGGTACAGCCGGGCAGTGTTTTTGTGGCAATCAAGGGTGAGCGCAGCGATGGGCACGCCTTTGCCAAAACGGCATTGGAACAAGGCGCAGTGGCGGTGGTTGCCGAGCATGAAATTGAGGGACTACCCAAAGAGCGGGTGTTTGTGGTGCCCAGTGCGCTGGATGCCATGATTCAAATGGGGGGCAATTACCGCGCCGGGTTTTCCCCGGTGGTGCTGGGCATCACCGGCAGTGTGGGCAAAACGACCACAAAAGAGTTTTGCGCCGCCGTATTTTCAGCGTTTGGCAATACGCTGAAAACGGAAGGAAACCAGAACAACGAAATCGGTGTGCCCAACACGCTGTTCCGCCTGTCTCCTGCTGTCGAATATGCCGTGGTGGAAATGGGTATGGACCATATGGGCGATTTGCACAAGCTGTCGCTTGCCGCAAGGCCCGCCGCCGCCATCATTACCCGCATCGGGGTATCACACATTGAGCATCTGGGCAGCCAGGAAAACATTTTAAAAGCAAAGATGCAGATCTGCGATGGGTTGCAGCCGGGTGGGCTGCTTTGTGTCAATGGAGACGATGAGCGTCTTGCCGGCGCCCAGCCGCCCAAAGGCATAAAAAAAATCATGTTTGGCATCGAAAATGCTGCTGCGCCGGTAAGAGCCTGTGATATAATAGACGGGGCCTTTGGCGAGCGCTTTACAATTTGGGACGAATTGTATGGAAGTTTTGCGGTACAGATCCCCGCGGTGGGGCGGCACAACATTTACAATGCCCTTGCGGCCTACACGCTGGCGACCCGCATGGGGCTTGCGGCGGCGCAGGTGGTAACGGCCCTTGGCAACTACCAAACGACCGGTATGCGCCAGCGTGTGGTAGAGTGCGATGGCATGCAACTCATTGAGGACTGTTATAATGCCAATCCCGATTCAATGCGCGCCGCGCTGGAAGCCCTTGCGACACTGGGTAAAGCGGGGCGCAGGGTGGCAGTGCTGGGGGACATGCTGGAACTGGGCGATATTTCGGCCAGTGCACACCGCGAGGTGGGCGCACTGGCTGCGGCGAGTGGGGTGCACTGCCTTGTCACCTTTGGCCCCGGCGGCGCGCAGATTGCACAGGGGGCCGCAGAGGCGGGCCTTGCCGAAGTGCATCACTGTGAAACCAAAGCGCAGGCGGCGGGCCTCTTGCGCAACTATTGCCGCGCAGGGGACACCGTGCTGTTTAAAGCAAGCCGCGGTATGGCATTTGAAGAGATAGAACAGGCGTTCTGCAAAGGCGAAATTTAAAGTGGAGGCCCCGCGGCAGCGGGGTGCGGAAAGGAACCGGCAACATGGCAAGATTTACACTCATCATTGCGGCAGTTCTGTCGCTGTCGCTAACGGCGGTATCGGGCTTTTTTGTGCTGCCTTGGCTAAAAAAACTGCATTACGGGCAAAGCATTAAAGAGGTAGGCCCCACTTGGCACAACAAAAAACAGGGTACGCCAATGATGGGTGGCCTGATGTTCATTTTGGGCAGCACAGTGGCCATTGGCGCTGCGTATGTGGTGCTGGTAAATGCCGAGCCGGATATGGCGGTGGGCCTGCAGGCACCCAATGGGCGTATGCTGTTAATTGCCATGCTGACGACCTTTGGGTTTTCTATGGTCGGTTTTTTTGATGACTATTTAAAGGTCGTTCATAAGCAGAATTTGGGCTTACTTGCCCGGTATAAAGTAATCATGCAGATCATTGTCACAACGGCATTTTTGATTAGCTTATATATCAATGGCATGCTGTCTACCACGTTTCAACTCCCCATTTTTGGCACTATTGAAATGGGGTGGCTGTTTTACCCGTTTGCTTATCTGCTGATTATCTTTTTTGTCAATGCGGTCAACCTGACGGATGGGCTGGATGGCCTTGCCTCCAGTGTCACCTTTGTGGTCATGCTGGGCTTCACATCGGCGGCTACACTGCTGGGCCACTATACAATGGGCATATTTGGTGCGGCGATTGCGGCGGGCTGTGCGGGCTTTTTATTCTGGAACTTTTACCCCGCCAAGGTGTTTATGGGGGATACCGGTAGCATGTTTTTGGGCGGGGCAGTTGTGACTATTTCGTTTGGTATTGGCCACCCCGAACTGTTATTTTTGCTTGGGGTTATCTACCTTGCCGAGGCAGGCTCTGTGGTGTTGCAGGTCGCTTATTTTAAGCTGACACATGGTAAACGTATCTTTAAAATGACCCCAATTCACCATCATTTTGAGCTTTGCGGCTGGAGTGAAGTTAAAATTGACACGGTGTTTAGTTGTGTCAGCTTTGTAGGGGTATTGTTGGGGTTCATTTACCTGTATCTCAACTAATGATGTCGTAACCTAAAGGAGACGCACCTTGTTTGAGCAACGCAAAAAAAAGAAAAGCAGCGAACAGGGGCCTGCCGCTTCTCCGCTTCAAAAAAAGCGCAGCGGCGGGCTGGATGTGCCGTTTCTTATCATTGTGCTGATCCTTGTTGTTTTTGGCCTTATTATGCTGTTTTCAGCATCTTACGCCACCGCATTGTACCGTTTTAAAGACAGCTTTCATTTTATTAAAGACCAGGTGCTGTTTGCCGCTATTGGCCTTGCGGCCATGTACATTGCCTCCCGCGTGGACTACCACATTTTTCACCGGCTGGCCTTGCCGTTGATGGCAGCTTCCTTTATTCTGCTGGTGGTCGTTTTGTTTATGCCCCCAATCAATAATGCGCACCGGTGGATCACGTTGCCCGGGGGGCATGGCACATTGCAACCCAGTGAAATTGCGAAGTTTGCCATCATCGTGTTGTTTGCGCATATCATTTCAATCAACCACGAAAAAATGAAGCGGTTTTCTTATGGTATCATCCCGTTTATGGTGATTTTGCTGCCGGTGGTCGTTTTGATGCTGCTGGAGCCCCATTTGTCGGGTACGATTTTAATCGTCGCCATCGGGGCCATCATGATGTTTGTCGGCGGTACCAGCTTGCGCTGGTTTGCGCTGGGCGGAGGTGTTTTTGCGGGGGGGCTTTCTGCCGCGTTGCTGGCTTTCCCCGACCTTGTGCCC
>JAQVCK010000033.1 GCA_028689835.1 Pygmaiobacter sp.
AATTTGTAAAGTAAAAAGCGCCGCAGTAGGAAAGATGACAAAAATAAAACTATTTTTGCGGATATCTCAGACAAAAAAGAGCCTTTTTGTAGGAATTACAAGAAACAGACCACTTGAAGGGAGCAAAACTTTGTGCAAATCTCATGTGACCTATGTCCTTTACAGTGGAGGTATAAAACCGGTATACTTTTGTAAACTCGATAAAAACAACAGTTACTTACACAAAAACAGTGATTTTGAAAGTTTTCATCCACACCCAGCTTTAGGCAAAGGCGCCTGTTTCGTACCACAAAACAGGCGCCTTTCACTAAACGCGTTGCTTTATTATCTTGAAGTGATGAACTTATAAAGTGGTACAGTGCAAAATTTAAGGGGGAAACGAAATGCCAGCCATCGTTGAATTTAAAGAATATAGCATGGGGTTTCGGGATGACGACGGCAAGGTTTTTAATTTGCTGGACAAGGTGTCCTTTAATGTCGAGCCGGGCCGTGCGCTGGGCATTGTGGGCGAGTCGGGCTGCGGCAAAAGCATGACCAGCCTGTCGATGATGCGCCTGCTGCCAGACGCGGCGGTGGTACAGGGCGGCGAGATTTTGTTTGAGGGCAAAAACCTGTTGCAGATGAGCGAAGAAGACATGGCCGGCATTCGCGGCAACCGCATCTCGATGATTTTTCAAGAGCCGATGACGGCGCTAAACCCGGTGCTGACAATTGGGTTTCAAATTGGCGAGACCGTGCGGCTGCACCACCCTGAATTGGCAACCAAAGAGGTGCAGCAGCGGGTGATGCAGGTGCTGGAGGCTGTGGGCATTTCAAACCCCGAAACGCGGCTTTCGCAGTACCCGCACGAGTTTTCGGGCGGTATGCGCCAGCGCGTGATGATTGCGATGGCGATGATCAACGAGCCCGCGTTGCTGGTGGCAGACGAGCCCACCACCGCGCTGGATGTAACGGTGCAGGCGCAGATATTAGACCTGATGCGCAACCTAAAAGGCGATGGCGGCCTTGTGGTCATTACCCATAACCTTGGGGTGGTGGCCGAGATCTGCGAGGAGGTCGTTGTGATGTACGCCGGGCGCGCAGTAGAACGTGGTACTTTAGAAGCGGTGTTCGAGCGCCCGCTGCACCCGTACACGCAGGGGTTGATGGCCTCTATCCCCACCATTCGCAGCAGCAAAGAGCCGTTGTACACCATCCCCGGTACGGTGCCCACCGTGTACGATTTTGGGCCCGGCTGCCGGTTTGCAGACCGTTGTGCCCATTGTATGGCCCGCTGCCGCAGCGAGGCGCCGCCTACAAAGCAGGTGGCAGGCGACCATCTGGTGCAGTGCTGGCTGGAATTCAAGGGGGAGGGATTGGCCGATGAGTGAAGCAAACATACCGCTGTTGCAGGTGGACCACCTGAGCAAGTTTTTTGCGGTCAAGCGCACAAAATTGTTTGAGCCGCGCCGGCAGGTGCACGCGGTGGAGGATGTGTCGTTTACGCTGTACGAGGGCGAGACACTGGGCATTGTGGGAGAGTCGGGCAGCGGAAAATCCACCCTTGCGCGGGCCATACTGGCCCTCACGCCGGTCACCGGCGGCAGCGTGCAGTACCGCGGGGAAACGATTACCGATTTTAAAAACTGCGACGCCGGTGCGTTGCGCAGCGAGATGCAGATGATTTTTCAGGACCCGTACGCCTCGCTGAACCCCAAAATTAAAATCGGCGATGCCATTGCCGAGCCCATGCGCCGCTATGGCTACGCCAAAACAGCCAAAGAGGCCACCGAAAAAGTAAAAGAGCTATTGCAGACGATTGGCCTGCAACCGGAGGTGTACGACCGGTACCCGCACGAATTTTCAGGCGGGCAGCGCCAGCGCATCGGCATTGCCCGGGCGCTGGCCACCCAGCCGCGGCTGCTGTTCTGCGACGAGTCGGTTTCGGCGTTAGATGTTTCGGTGCAGGCACAAATTTTAAATTTGTTCAACGAATTAAAGGCCCAGCGCAATTTGACCTATGTGTTTATTGGGCACGACCTTGCGGTGGTGCGCTACATCAGCGACCGTATTTTAGTGATGTACCTTGGCAAGGTAATGGAGATTGCCCCATATGACGCGCTGTTTGGGCAGGACACCCACCCCTACACGCAGGCGTTAATTTCGGCAGTGCCCGAGCCGTCGGTGCACCACCAGCAAGAGCGCATTTTGCTGACCGGCGACATCCCAAGCCCGGTGGACCCGCCCAGCGGCTGCCGGTTTTGCCAGCGCTGCTTTAAGGCCGAGGCCCGCTGTTTTGAGGAGGAGCCGGGGTTTGTAGAGGTGGGCGACGGGCACTATGTGCGCTGCCATTTTGCAAAGGGGAGGTGTGAGGGTTGAGCCGATATCTGATTCGCCGCGTATTGCGCGGGCTGCTCACCATTTTTATTTCGGTTTCGCTGACCTTTTTCATCGTGCGGGCTATGCCGTCCGACCCGGTGTCGCTGATGGTCAGCCCGCAGATGACCCCCGCCGCACAGCAGGCGATGATTGAATCGTACGGGCTGGACAAACCCTTGCTGGTACAGTACGGCAAATTTTGTCGCAGCTGTTTCAGGGCAACCTTGGCACCAGCTTCAGCAAGCATATCCCGGTGACACAATACTTGTTGGAGCGCCTGCCCTGGACGCTGATGCTGCTGGCCGCTGTGATGGTGCTGGTGCTGGCCATCGGCATCCCGGTGGGCGTGCTGGCCGCCAGAAAACGCGGTAAGCTGACCGACCGCATCATCAGCGTGCTGGTGACGCTGGGCATTTCGGTGTTCATCCCGTTTATCTCATTTTTGCTGCTGTACGTGTTTGCCTTCCGGCTGAAAATACTGCCCACCGGCGGGGCCTACACCCCGCCGCGCGGGGCGGGGCTGGCCTACTGGCTGGATGTCGGCAAGCATTTAATCTTGCCCGCGATTGCGCTGACCATCACCAACCTTGCCAACGCCGTGATGTACACCCGCAACAGCATGATTGAGGTGCTGCACGAGGATTATATCCGCACGGCGTATTCAAAGGGCAACGACACAAAGCGGGTCATCCGGGTACATGCGCTCAAAAATGCCCTAATCCCCACCGTCACTGTCATCGGCCTGCAAATCGGCACGATGGTCGGTGGCGCGGTGGTCACCGAGACCGTGTTTTCGTGGCCGGGGGTCGGCCGCCTGATCTATGACGCGGTGAACGCGCTGGATTACCCGGTGCTGCAAGGGGCGTTTTTGCTGTTGGCGGTGGCGGTGGTCGTGATGAACTTTTTAACCGACCTCGCGGTCGCCTGGCTCGACCCGCGTATCCGGCTGGGGGGGCAATAGAGATGAAACAGAGAAAAAGCACACTGTACTACTTTTTTCGCAACCGCAACGGCGTGCTGGGGCTGTGCGGTGTGGCTCTTATTATGGTAATCGGGCTGGTTGGCCCGCTGTTTTTGGCAAAGCCGCAGGGCTATACCACCGATATTTTGGTGGCGCCGGGTGCCGCGCATTGGCTGGGCACCGACAGTTTGGGGCTGGATATTTTAGCCGAGCTGGTGTGGGGCGCGCGCACCTCGCTGTATGTTTCGGTGCTGGCACTGCTGGTGGCCGCAGCCATCGGGCTGCCGCTGGGGCTGCTGTCCGGGTATTTTAACAACTGGTTTTCGGGGCTGATCGACGGTTTTATCGATATTTTTCTCACCATCCCCATGCTGCCGCTGATGATTATCATGGCGGCCATCATGGGGGCCAACATCACCAATGTCGCGCTGATACTGGGCATTTTTTCGTGGCCGTCGCTGGCCCGTGTCACCCGCAACAGCACGCTGAAAATACGCGAGATGCAATACATCGAAGCGGCAAACAGCATGGGCCTGTCAAAGCCGCGCATCCTGTTTCGGCATATTTTGCTCAACGCGTCCGGCCCGGTGTTTGTCAACCTGACGCTTGTCATGGCCAGCGCGGTGTTGTCGGAGGCCAGTTTAAGCTTCCTTGGCCTTGGTGACCCCACGACCTGGAGCTGGGGCACGATGCTGAAACGTGCGTGGAGCGCCAACGCCGTCATCACCAGCCCCAACCCCTGGTGGTGGTGGCTGATGCCCAGCCTTTGCATTGTGCTGTATGTGGTTTGCTTCAACCTGTTTGGGATGGCGCTGAACGACACCCTGAACCCCAAAGGCCGCAGCTGAGCGGCGCGAAAGACAGGAGGTTTGCACTTTGTATGATTATCTGATTAAAAACGGCATTGTAGTGGACGGCACCGGCCAGCCGGGCAGTAAAGCCGATGTTGCGGTAAAGGGCGAGCGCATTGTGCGCATTGCCCCGGTGATTGACGGTGAAGCGGCCGAAACCTACGACGCGGCGGGCAAATACGTCATCCCCGGGCTGATTGACCCCCATGTGCATGAAGAGTGGGTCTGCTTTGACGACGGGCGGTACGACTTTTATTTAAAAGAGGGCGTCACGACGCTTATCAATGGCAACTGCGGGCATTCTGTTGTGCCGGGGCACAAAAAAGAACACCTGGATTATTACCTTGGCAACGGCCTGATTAACCTGCGCCAGTACGACCGCTACCTGAAAAACTGGCCCGATTGGCACGACTTTAACGGCTACCGCGACGCGGTGCATGCCAAGGGTACCAACTGCAACTTTGTCACGCTGCTGGGGCACGGCAGCATACGGCAGTACGTGATGCACGGCGCGTGGCCCCGCAAGCCGGACGATGTGGAACAGGCGGCCATTGAGGCGATTATCCGCCACAATATGGAGCAGGGCATGTTTGGCATTTCGTTTGGGCTGGATTATGTGCCCAGCCGCTATGCGGACATTGACGAGCTGTGCGACACCGTGCGCCTCATCAAAGCCTATGACGGCGTTTCGGCCGCCCACCTGCGCCACAAGATTGGCATTCTGGAATCGACGCTCGAGTATTTGGAAGTCGGGCGGCGCACCGGGGCAAAAATCCAAATTTCGCACCTTGCCAGTGCGGTGCCCGCGGCGTTTGCTGCGGCACAAAAGGCCATTGAGCAGGATGGTGTGCGTGCCCGCATCGACTGCATTCCGTCCAGCGTGGGCCACTGCACCGGCAAAGAGCGCATGCTGCTGTTTACAATGGCACTGTCGGACGAGCTGTTCAGCGGCGGCATTGAAGGCGTTAAAAAAGCACTGCACACGCCGGAGGGCCGGGCGCTCATCCTGCGCGAAAACTACACCTTTGCCGGCGGTAAAGACAAGGTTTACATTGTGCATTCAGACGACCCGCACCTTGAAAACCGCTCGGTGCGCGACATTGCCGCCGAGCGTGGGGTGAATGAGGACGAATGCCTGCTGGATTTGCTGGGCGATGACAAAAACTATGTGTTCTGGCTAAACGCCCCGGCGGCCGGTGTGCCGTCGAACTTCATCGACCATGTGGATTCCATCGTCGCAAACCCGTATGTTTCGGTGGGCAGCGACACCATTATGGGCGACGCCACCTACGACCCGTTTGACTGGTACGAAATACGGCGCCGCGGCGGGTTTGCCATTTTTGCCAACATGTATTTAAAAAAAGGCGTGCCGTACGAGGAGATTGTGCGGCGCAACACCACCATGGTGGCCGAGCATTTTGGCATTGCGCACCGCGGGCGGCTGCAAGAGGGGTATTACGCCGACATTGCGGTGATTGACCTGCCGCATTACAGCTACCCCGAAATGGACCAGATGCAGTACAAAACACCACAGCTTAGCGCCACCGGGTGCGACCTTGTGCTGGTAAACGGCAAGGTAGAGCTGCAGGGCGGCGAGGTATTGCCCACCTACGCCGGGCGGGTACTACAAAAAAATGCACAGGGCTGATACAAAGGGATTGGTTTTCGCCCCAACCCGGCAACGCGTGGCCGGGCCGGGGCGGTATCCATAAAGCAAAAGGCAATTAACTACAACAGAGAAATTGGAGGGGAAGTACATGAACTTTAAAAAATTTGCTGCAGTGGCACTCGCTGCAACCATGGCACTGTCCGTGGCGGCCTGCGGCTCATCATCGTCCGCAGCGGCCAGCAGCCCGGCATCGGGGGCCAGCAGCACTGCTGCGGGTACACCGGCAAAGGGCGGTACCTTAACGGCGGGCCTTTCGGCATCGCCGGTCAGCTCGAACATCTGGGTACAGAACGACATCAATGCCAGCATCATTATGAATTTGGTCGTGCCGAACCTTGTTACCATGGATGCCAGCGGCCAAAAGTATAACTATCTGGCCGAAACTTCCACCCCGAACGACGATTGCACCGAGTGGACCATTGTGCTGAAAGACCTGTTTTGGAACGACGGCACCCCGGTCACCGCGAAAGACCTTGCGTTTACCGCCACCTATGGTGTCGAGCACAAAATCGGCTTCTCCGACAGCTATTTTGGCAAGGTCACCGAGGCGGATATCAAAGACGACAAGACCGTTGTGTTCCACCTGTCCGACACCGACGTCAACTTTTGGAACGGTGCGGGCTACTGGACCCCGATCATGCGCGAGAGCGAGTGGTCGCAGGTAGAGGACCCCATGAACTACACTTACAGCGGCGCCGGCTATGGCCCCTACTACATCGACGAGTGGGTGGACGGCCAGTATGTCTCGCTCAAGCGCAACGACTACTTTAAGCAGGCCAATGACGGTGAGGGTGCCTACCTTGACAGCGTTCTGTTCCGCGTATACACCGACGAAAACTCGATGGTGCTTGCGCTGGAAAACGGCGAAATTGATGTGTGCGCCAACTACATTTCGGCAAACAGCAAAAGCCAGCTTGCCGCAAACCCCGACTTTGTGCTGACTGACATCGAGTCGCTTGGTTATGGCCAGTTGAGCTATTCGCAGAGCAACGCGCAATTGCAGGACGGTAACGTGCGCAAGGCAATTTCGATGTGCATCGACCGTGACGCCATGGTTGCCGTGGGCATGAGCGGCGCCGCAAAGGCCATGAACACGATGATCAGCCCGGTGTTTGAAAAATTCAACACCTCCAACATCCAGCAGCCGGCCTATGACACCGCTGCCGCCAAAGACCTGCTGGCGCAAAACGGCTATACCGACACCGACGGCGACGGTGTGCTGGAAAGTGCCGACGGCGCAAAGCTGGAGTTCACCGTGACCTACAAGTCCTCCATTCAAAACGTGGACAACGTGATGGAAATTCTGCGCACGGCAGCGGCTGAAGCGGGCATTAAGCTGAACCTTGAGCCGGTGGATGCCTCGACCTTCTCTTCAAAAGTGACAAACGGCCACACCTTTGACATCGGCTACAACGTGTGGGGCACCATTGACGATGTCGACACCACGCTGTACACCTGCTATGGCATTGGCCAGACACTGAACTTTATGGAGTACAACAACGAAGAGATGGACAATCTGCTGATCCAGATGAAAGCGACGCCGAGCCCCGATGACCGCGCAGCGCTTTTGGACCAGTGGCAGACCCTTGCGGTGGAGAATATGCCGTTTGCAATGACCTATGTGCCGGTGCAGACCTATGCCGCCAGCACCGCCAAGTTTGACGGCTTTAGCGCAGTGTACGGCAACCAGGGCTATTTAAACTGCTCGCTTGCCTGCGGTATCTACGCGAAGTAAGTACAAATAAATTGCCGGTGGTCGCAGGCGCTTTGCCTGCGGGCACTGGTACTTTTTGGCCCAAAAACAGGAAAGGAAGTGCATTTTTGCATGAAAATCAAGCAAAAAGCCGGGTTTTTGCCGTACCACTCGTACCAGTATCTCGAGCCCGGTAAAGACTATAAGGACATCAAATGGGTCGACTGGGACTGGGCCGGCCGCCACCTGATCGAACTGGATGCAGAGCAGGAGGCGCAGTACGAAGCGCTGCTTGCAAAACACCCGTATCTCTCGCTGCACGACCACCCCACCTTTTACCCCGAGGACATGAGCACGATGGACAAAATCTACGATGCCATGCGCCAGGGCCGCCAGTTTTGCGGGTATGAAGCGCTCAGCTACTCCAATATCGACTGCATCTTTGACAACATGATGGACGGTGTCAATATCATTTCCAGCCCCGGCGGGTGGAAGTGGATTGACGTGCTGCATGACCTTGGCATGCGGCTGTGCGACCTTGCGCACCAGGACTTTTTAATCCAGTGCAAAACGGTGGATGACATTTTTGCCGCCAAGGCCGCGGGTAAAATTGCCTGGGTGCCCTGTGTGGAGGGCGCCGCCTGCATTGAAAACGAAGTGGACCGCATCGACATTTTGTACGGCCTTGGCGTGCGCCAGCTGGGGGTTACCTATTCAGAGAGCAACGCGCTGGGCAACGGCCTGAAAGAGGACAACGACGGCGGGCTGACGAAGTTTGGCAAGGCCTGTGTGGAGCGCATGAACAAGGTGGGCATGCTGATTGACGTTTCCCATTGCGGCCAGCGCACCGCGCTGGAAGCGGTGCAGCACAGCACAAAGCCGATTCTGGCAAGCCACCTTGGTGCCAAGGGCGTGTGGGACATTAAACGCCTTGCGGGCGACGAGCTGCTGAAAGCCATCGCCGCCAAAGGCGGGGTCATCGGCATTGAGGCGGCCCCCCACACCACGATGAGCGCCACGAACCGCACCCACGACATCGACAGCGTGATGGAGCATTTTGAATACGTGAAAAACCTTGTGGGTATTGACCACGTTGGGTTTGGTGTGGATACCTTGTACGGCGACCATGTGGGGGTGCACCACGCGTTTGCGGCGGCACTTTCCACCGGCGATACCTCAAAGGCGGAACTGCCATATGATGAGGTTGCCTATGTGAACTACCTTGAAAACCCGACCGAGGCCTCGTGGAACATCCCGCGCTGGCTCATCCGCCACGGGTACACCGAAGAAGAGATTGCAAAAGTGATTGGCGGCAATGCGCTGCGCGTACTGCGTGAGGTTTGGGCATAACCCCAGCCTGACCATACGCCGTGGCAGCTTTGCCGGTATGCCTGCTCCCCGCCGTTGCCCCCCCGCAGCGGTGGGGAGTTTTGGCAACCGGCAGAAAAACACCCAAAGGAGGGTTTGCTATGGAATTAGAACAAAAAAAGGGGTACCGGCCCTACCAGTCTTACCAGTACCTTGAGGCCGGGCGCGATTACCCGGTGATTGACTGGGCCAAATGGGACTGGGCCGGCCACCACCTGCTTCGGCTCAGCGACGAAGAGGAGGCCCGTTACCGGGAGATTATTGCAAAGCACCCGTACATTTCGGTGCACGAGCACCCGGATTTCACCCCGGCAGATTTAAGCCTGGACAGCTTTCTTGCCGCCGAGCGGCAGGGCAGGGATGCCTGCGCGTATGAGGCGCTGAGCTATTCAAATCTCGACTGCATTTTTGACAATCTGCTTGACGGCACCAATATCATCTCCAGCCCCGGCGGGTGGAAGTGGATTGACATTCTGCACGACCTTGGCATGCGGCTGTGCGACCTTGCGCACCAAGATTTTTTAGTGCAGTGCAAAACGGTGGACGACATTTTTGCCGCGAAAGCCGCGGGTAAAATTGCGTGGGTACCCTGTATTGAGGGGGCCCAGCCAATTGAAAACGAAGTGGACCGCATTGACATTTTGTACGGCCTTGGCGTGCGCCAGCTGGGTATCACTTATTCTGAAAGCAACGCGCTGGGCAGCGGCTTAGAAGAGGAGTGTGACGGCGGGCTGACAAAGTTTGGCGCGGCCTGTGTCGAGCGCATGAACAAGGTGGGCATGCTGATTGACGTTTCTCACTGCGGCCAGCGCACCGCGCTGGAAGCGGTACAGCACAGCACAAAGCCCATTCTCGCAAGCCACATCGGCGCCAAAGGCGTGTGGAATATCAAGCGCCTTGCGGGCGACGAGCTGCTGCGGGCCATCGCCGCCAAGGGCGGGGTCATCGGCATTGAGGCCGCCCCCCACACCACAATGAGTGCCACCCACAACACGCACGACATCGACAGCGTGATGGAGCATTTTGAGTACGTGAAAAACCTTGTCGGCATCGACCATGTCACCTTTGGGCCGGACTGCCTGTATGGCGACCATGTGGCGCTGCACTACGCGTTTGCGGGGGCGCTTTCCACCGGCGATACGTCTAAAACGGCACTGCCGTATCAAGAGGTCGCATATGTGAACTACCTTGAAAACACCACCGAAGCATCTTGGAATATCCCGCGCTGGCTCATCCGCCACGGGTATACGGAAGAAGAGATTGCAAAGGTGCTGGGCGGCAACACCATTCGCGTGCTGCGGCAGGTATGGGCATAACCGCTCGCAGCAGAAAGGAGCAAAATGCGATGCAAGAACCGAACCATGTAACGGAATTTGGCATTACCCAAACGCCGCAAAGCGAGTTTGACGCCCGCCTTGGCAAGGTGGATGCCGCGCTGCAAAAAGCAGGGGCGGGGGCGATGGTGTTTTTTTCAGCCGCCGCCATCACCTACCTGACGGGCTCGCCGCTGGTGGCAACCGAGCGGCCGATGGCGTTTGTCTACCAGCCCGGCGGGGCCAGTGCGCTGCTGGTGCCCCGGCTGGAGGCCGAGCACGCCACCATGCAGCTGCCGCAGTACCGCATTGCGGTTTACCCCGAATACCCGGGCGAGCGCCACCCGATGCACTACCTTGCCGACCTGCTGCGCGAGCTGGGCCTTGCGGGCGCGGGGCTTGCCGCCGACAGCGACGGGTACCCGCCGGTGTACGGGTACAGCGGCCCGGCCCTCAGCGAGGTGCTGGGGCAAAGCAGCCTGATTTTGCTGCCGCGGCTTATCCAGCAGCTCAAGGTGTACAAAAGCGAGTACGAGATCAGCCTGATCCGCGAAAGCGCGCGCTGGTCGAACTATGCCATGACCCTGCTGCAAGAGTATACCAAGCCGGGCCTGCGAGAGTATGAGGTGTCGTTTCGCGCCGGGTTTGACGCGGCGGGCGTGATGCTGAAAACACTGGGCCACCGCTACCGCCCCAATTCGCTGGCCGACAGCAGTGTGCTGGTGGGCTACCGCGGGCAAATTGGCCCGCATTCGTACTACCCGCACGCCGTCACCACCAACGCCGCGTTTACCCGCGGCGACGTGCTGGGCTGCTATGCCACGGCGGATATTGGCGGGTACATCTGCGAGCTGGAGCGCAACTTTTTTATGGGGCAGCCGGCTGCCGAACAGCGCCGCTATTACCTGCTGGCACAAGAGCTGCAACAGGTCGCGTTTGACGCGCTGCGCCCTGGCGCCGCCTGTAGCGACGTAGACCGCGCCACCCGGCAGTTTTTTAAAGACAATGACATCGAGCAGTACTGGCGCCACCACACCGGGCACTGCCTTGGCTCCGGTATGCACGAGACCCCGGTGCTGGATATCGGCGAGGACCACCCGCTATTGCCGGGCATGTGCTTTTCGGTAGAGCCGGGCATTTACGTGCAGGGGGCCGGGGGCTTCCGGTTGTCCGACACGGTGGTCATACGCGAAGATGGTATCGAGCGCATCACCTATTTCAGCCGCGACTTGAACGACATGGTCATCGACTGTTGACCCCGCCAAAGGAGGTACCCAATGAAGTTGTTATACCTTGTGCCCGGTGAAATGCCACAGCAGGAGCTGTTGCGCCGCCGCGACATTTTGCGCGGGCATGTGTTCCCCGGCACCGCGCTCGACGCGTGGGACTGCCCCGGCGGGCCGCCGTCAATTGAATCCATCACCGAAGAATACCAAAGCATCCCCGGCACCATTGCACGCGCCGTACAGGCGCAGCAGGCCGGGTACGACGGTATCTTGCTGGGCTGCTATGCCGACCCCGGCATTGACGCGCTGCGCGAAATGCTCACTATCCCGGTTGCCGGACCGTTTGAATCCTCTGCTGCCACCGCGCTGACACTGGGCCACCGGTTTTCCATCGTCACCGCAACGCCCGAAATGACCCCCGTGCTGGCAGAGGAAGTGCGCGCAAAGGGCATTGCCGCCCACCGGCTGGCCTCGGTGCGGGCCATCGACCTTGATATTCTCGATTTTGGCGGGCAGCCGGGGCTGCTGCAAAGCCGTGTTCTGGAAGTTTCGCGCAGCTGCACCGTGCAGGATGGTGCCGACTGCATTATTTTGGGCTGTATTTCGCTGGCCTTTTCCGGCACCGACAAACTGGTGGAGCGGGAGCTTGGGGTACCCTGCATCAACCCCATTCTCACCGCGCTTAAAATGGCCGAAGGGCAGGTTGCCACCGGCATCACCCACAGCAAAAAAGCGTACCCGTTGCCGCACAAGCTGCGCAAAGTGGGCGAAAATGCTTAAAATAGCAAACAAAACAGCGGCCGCAAGGCCGCTGTTTTGTTTGCTATTTTAAATGGGTCCCCTCAAAGGGCGATATCGCTAATAAGCGTCGTCAGCCTCTTGTGCGGGCAGTGCATCTAAATTGTCACCAAAGCGGAACTGCCGTGCCAGCTCGCGCAGCACCTGCGCCTGACCGGAAAGCTCTTCGCTTGCGGCGGCAGATTCTTCTGCGGTGGCAGAGTTGGTCTGCACGATGCTCGAAATCTGGTCGATGCCCTGTGTGACCTGCATAATAGAGGTAGACTGCCCGGTGGCGGCAGAGGAAATGTCATCAATCGTTGTGGAGAGTTCCCCTGTTTTTTCTGCGGCGGCTGTCAGTGCATCTGCGGTTTCGTTTGCAATGTGTGTGCCGTTTTCCACCGCCTTTAGCGAGCGTTCAATCAGTGCCGCGGTGCTGCCGGATGCTTCCGATGATTTGCTGGCAAGGCTGCGCACCTCGTCTGCCACCACGGCAAAGCCCTTGCCCGCATTACCGGCGCGCGCGGCCTCTACCGCGGCGTTCAGTGCCAGAATGTTGGTCTGGAACGCGATGTCCTCAATCGTCTTAATGATCTTGCCAATCTCACGAGAAGACGAGTTGATTTCGGCCATGGCCTGCAACATCTCTTGCATGCGGCCATTGCTGCTCTGCATCTGCGCGCCGGTGTCGGCGGCCTTTTGCCGTGCGTCGCGTGCATTCGATGCCGTGCGGGACACCTGGTCTGAAATTTCGTTGATGGTCGCGGCAAGCTCTTCCACCGATGCGGCCTGCTCGGTCGCGCCCTCGCTGAGGGCCTGCGCCCCCACCGACACCTGTTCGGCCCCCACCGAAACCTGGTCTGCCGCAAGGTTGATCTGCGACAGGGTGTCACTCAGCCGTGCCCGCAGCTTTTGAATCGACAGCAAAATTTGCTCAAAATCGCCCACATAGCTGCCGCGCGCGCGGCTTTCGGCGGCAAAATTGCCGTCGGCCATCTCGCCCAGCAGGTAGCCGATGTCGGTCATCATTTCGCGCAGGGTTTTTGACATATCGCCAAAGGCCACTGCCAACGCGCCAATTTCATCCTGTGAGTCATATTGGATGGTGGCCGAAAGGTCTCCACCGGCAATGCCTTTGGCTGCGTCGACCACCTGTTTCATGGGGGCAAGCATCCGCCGCAATACCATAGTGGTAATGCCAAGCAACAGCACTAGTGCAATGACACTGACCAGAATTAGCCACCAGGTAGACTGCACGACAGCGCGCGACACGTCTGCGGCTGAAACGACTGAAAGTGCCCACCAATTTTCATCCCCGGCGGTGATGGGGTGGTAAAAACGAAACACCTTTTCACCGGTCGTTTGGGTCGTCTCCACATGAAACGCCTCGCCTTTGGCAATCAGTTCTTGCACGGCAGCATATTCATCCGGGTCCGTGATGAATTCGTTCATGGCATGGCCAACAGTATCAGTGCTGCGGTTGTCATAGACTAACAGGCCGTTGTTGTCGTAAATAATGGCATACATCGACGGAAAGTTTTCGCTGGAAGCGTCAATGCGGTTAAAATTATCAGTTTTAATGTCGGCGACCGCCACACCCTTTACGGTGCCATTGTAGATAATTGGTTTCGAATAAGTGATGATCTGCATCCCGTTGTATTCGTATGGGTCGGTGACAATAGATTTTTGGCTTTCGACCGCCTGCTTGTAATAATTATCGGTAGAATAACTGGCATACTCGCCGTACGGGGCAATATCACCGTCCGCAGTGTCCTTTTGCAGGTAGAACGCGTAGCTTTCAATGTCACTTTGAAACGCATAAGGGGCAAACATCACGCCCACACCCTCAATGCCGTCATTATTCAGTGCAATGCTGCGGGCACTTTCGGTCATATACGCCTCGGTAGCGTGGTTTAGCAAGCTGAGTGTGCGGTGGTACACCACGCTCTGGTTCAGCGCAACCATGTTCTCCTCGGTGGGCAGTGTAGCATCGTCCGGGTTTTGTTCGGCCGTGCGGTAAGCCCTTTGCAGATAGGTGTTAATATCATCTGCAACTGATTGAGCACCATTCAAGACCTGCTGTATCTCCATGGCATTTGTTTTTGCTTTGGTCCCCAGTTCGCCAAAGACAGACTGATTGATTGCCTGGCTGGAAAGCAGCGCAGAGATAAAAACAAGCCCGGCAAAGATAGCGACAAGGACCCCGGCAAGAATGGCCGTAAGCTTAGAAGAGAGCTTCATTTTGCGAAACATATTGATTCTCCTTTTTTGTTGAAATGACAACGGGCTTTTGTGACGGCGCAGTGTTTGCCACACAAGACCGGTGCCGCGAAAGACCCCCACCTCGAAGGAAAGAACAAAGAATGGTTTGCTGTGACTAATAATTCTTTATAGCGAACCATTGTTACTAAAACAGTATCGTCTAGCAAGAAGAAATAAAAAGCGAAATATAAAGTATTTTTGATAAAATGTTCGAAATTTAAAGAATTTTTGAGAAAATGAAACAAAATCAGGTAATATGTCCCATATACTGCAAAAAAGAGGGAAATTGAAGATATTTAACTAAACTAAAGTGCCGCACAAAGTATCAAACTCCACAGAAACCGGTGGTGTGTGCCACAGAACGACAAACAGCAAAAACCGAAAAGTAACAATTTTTACGATAAAAGAAAATAAGTGGCGGGTCAGAACCGCGCTATTTTTCAGGGTGCCAATTGCTTTTCGTTTGCCAGCTTGTTATGATATTGCAAGATAGTGTAAAATAAAAGTTCAGAATCAATGCATCGTTGTAACCGCTGAAAACAACGGGTTAAAAACGACAGAGGGGAAAAACAGGAGAGAACATGAGGATTGCAATTTGTGACGACAACCCACAGCATGTACGCAAGTACACCGAAAAGTTGAGCGCAATAGGGCAAAAACATGGGTTGACACCCACGATTGACCAGTATGCGAATGGGGAGCAGCTTTTGTTTGCGCAAGAGGACACTGCCACCCGTGCAGATATCATTTTTTTAGATATTCGCATGCCGGGCAGGGATGGGGTGGATATTGCACATGCGTTGCGCGAGATGCAGCAGGAGGGGGAAATCATTTTTCTCACCCGTTCCACGGATAATATGTTGGATGCCTTTGATGTGGACGCACTGCACTATATTGTAAAAGGGCAGACGAGTGACGAAAAAATAGAAGAGATTTTTTTGCGGGCCATACACCGGGCCGAGCAAAAACAACAGGAGACGGTGGTGCTGACCTGTGCGGGGGAAAGCCGCAGTGTGCCGGTAAACCAAATCTTATATTTCGAGAGCATTCGCCATGTGATACAGGTGCATTATGGGACGGAAATGTTTGAGTTCTATTCCACGTTGGGTAAAATAGAAGAGTTGCTGTTTGGACACGGCTTTATGCGCATCCACCGCTCTTTTTTGGTTTCACTTCGCTATGCTGCCAGCCTTGCCAATTACACGCTGACACTGTATAACGGGGAACAACTACCGGTGGCAAAGGGTAGCTACCGCCAGTTGAAAGAAAAGATGACCCCCGCCCCGGCGGCAAAGGTGCTTTAAAACCAACGGTATGGCGGTGAAAGGGCGTGGAACAGATGAAAAACAAAAACAAACACAGGCGTGTACTGCAGGCTTTATTGCTGTTGGTGGCATTGCTTTTTGTGTTGCCTGGCCAGAGGATAAAGGCGGATGAGTTGGCCGGATGTGCAGAACATTACCGACATATTGACTGGGAAACAACAACCCCGGCGGTGTGCATTTGGGCTACCGATGTGGTACTGACGGCAACCCAAGTGGCACAGGGGCAGACGGACGGCACTTTACAACAAACAGTGCTGGATGCTGCCAACCCGGTAGTGAACTATTACCCCAACCCCAACGGGTACCGGGATGTAGGCTCGGGCCTATTCATCACGGCGGCGGACCTTAGCGCGGTGAGTGCCACGGTGGCAGAAGGTGAGGACTTTGAACAATATACGGTGCGGTTGATGATGGACAGCAGTAAGCCGGACGAGCGATATATTAAAATTAAGTTGACAGTGTTGGCAGACCATACCCCGTGTACAGCGACTTCGCTGGAATTACAACAACCACCCACTAAAACACAATACCTTGTGGGGGAGCAATTTGACGCTACCGGCATGGTCGTAATAGCACACTATACAGATGAGACACAAAAAGAGGTAACGAAACAGCTTGCCTTGTCGCCGGCGGGGCCGTTGGCATTGGGCGATACGCAGGTAATGTTGGCCTATGGCAGCCTTAGCCTTGCTGTGCCCGTTACAGTAGAAAATCCGCCAGTGCTGGTGTCGATTGCCGTGACGACCCCGCCGGACCAACTGAATTATGTGTCGGGCACACAATTTGACCCCACCGGTATGCTGGTGACCGGCTATTACAGCGACGGCAGCAGTGCATTGTTGGAGTATACCCTGCAAGGGGATTTGACAATTACCGCGCAAAGCCACACGATTGTCATCGAGGCGGGCGGGCTGACGACGGAGTTTGCAGCCGGTGTGTTACAACCCACTTTCACCCCGCCACCCAGCCCCATACCAACAGCGGTGCCGGCCCCGGTATTGCCAGCAGTACCGGCCCTACCGGCCCCGACGCCGATACCCACCCCTACGGCAAGCCCTAGCCCCCAGCCGTCGCCGACAGCGGCGCCCCCCAGTGCACCCCCGCCAAGTACCCCGCCCGTACAGGATGGACAGCCGTTACAAGTGCCCCCAGCAGCACAAGGTGACTTGCTGCAAGTAAAACCGCACGAGGTTCTATTTGGCCTTTCTGCGGGCAGTGTTGCGGGGTTTTCGGCACTGCTTGCCCCAGATGTTTATGTGCTTTTATGGTATCAACATAAGAAAAACCACTACAGGAGGCGGCCATAATGGAATTTGAGCTAACCCTTGGTGCCGGCATTTTGCTGGCAGTCATTTTAATCACCGGTACTTTATTGAAGTTGTATACGCGCCGCCGCTTGCGAGAAATAGATGGTGTCAATGGGCTGTTGGTTTATGACGCAACGCGGCATAAGCCTCCCATAGCAAAATTGTGACAGTTTAAAATAAATACAGCAGAAAAAGAACAACGCGCCACTGCATTTGCGGTGGTGCGTTGTTTTCCTTTTTCAGCCCATTCGTGTAGCCAAAACGTCTGTTTGTGCATTTTAGTCCCCTAAAAGAATTCATTTAGTCTATAAAAGTAATTGTCAACAAATTGTGCCGCATCAATTGGCAGCAGCAAAAGGAGGTAGGGATACGGTGAAAGACAAAAAATACAACACGGTGCAGAGTATTTTAAACGCCGAACGGCGAAACCATAAAGAGAAAAAGGACAGTGGAATAAAAGACGAAAAGCACGAGGGTGTAACTTGCAGGCAGGAACGTACCCATGAGCCGCGTTTGTGGCAGACGGCAAAGTTACAGGTAGTACAAGGGGTGGACAGGCGCCGTATTAGCGAGTTGCAAACGCAACTTGCCGACGCACAGCGCAGCCAGCGCACGGCCCAGCAACTTGCCGCATATTTAAGCGCAGAATTAAACAAAAGGACCGCTGCGCGCCCCCAGCCCGAACTGATTGCGGCCCGCAACGAAGCAATGCGCCTAAGGGTGAAATATGAAGAAGAAAAAGAGGCGCGGCTGGCAGCAGAGTCCATGTTGCAACAACTATTGGTTGACCTTGATCACGAAGCTGAAAAAAGAGGGAAGACCTTGAGTGCGCACAAGGAACCCCGCGATGCCATCGTTTTCCCCCCTTGCGGGCCTGTATGGAAAGCGGAAGGAAAAAATTGAGCTGACAGCAGATGACCGTACAATCAAGCAGCAAAGGCAATCGAGGAAAGAGAGGGACCACATGAAATTTGCAGAAGAACTTAACCAATTTTATCATGACCTGTCGTTTTACGAATTAGAGGTCATCAACCGTGGTGCAGCACAGCCGCATATCAACCATAATAGCCTTTTGTATTTGAATTTGATTGCCTACCGTGAAGAGTGTACGGCAAGTTATCTTGCACGCATGTTGAATATCTCTAACGGTGCGGTGACGCTAAAAATCAACGAATTAATTCGGCAGGGGTTGGTGCAAAGAGAGCAAAGCATCAGTGACCGGCGGATGTATTATTTGCAGCTGACCGAAAAAGCTGAAAAGCGTTACCGGTTGTTTGAGCAAGAAATAACTGTGTTTGCAGGCGAAGTGGAAAAGCGCTTTTCAAGTGCGGAGGTGGAAGCCTTTTGCCGGGTGACGAAAGTGTTTTCCCAAGTTTGCAGCAACGAAGCCCGCAACGCGGGTTGACCAAAAGTAAATGGATAGAAAGCATAGCATCGTATAGCAGACGCTAATATAAAAAAGATGGCCCCCGGCCTGCTGCATGCAGCAGGCCGGGGGCCATCTTTTTAGGGGCTGTTGTGTGCTTTGTTGGGTGTGTCCCGAATTTTGTGTAAACTCAAAAATGCAGTGCAAATAGAGCAAATTTATAGCAAGGGAGCGGCGCGAAAAAGTGCCGTTCCCTTTGCAGTCATATTAGCGGTGAACTTGCCGTATG
>JAQVCK010000203.1 GCA_028689835.1 Pygmaiobacter sp.
GGCGCAGCAGCTAAACCTGCAACTGCGCGGCGGGCTGGCAGAGCTGCCGGGCGTTGTGCTCAACTCCCCGGCAGAGGCGTCGCCCTATGTCTGCAACTTTTCGCTGCCGGGTGTGCGCAGTGAGACAATGCTGCATTATTTAGAGCAGCAGGAAATTTATGTTTCCAGCGGGTCGGCCTGCTCAAAAGGGGCGGCCAGCCACACGCTGACGGCGATGGGCTTGCCCGCGCCGCGCATTGATGGGGCACTGCGGGTCAGCTTTTGTGACACTTCGTCACCGCAGGACGTCGACGCGTTGCTGGCGGGCCTGCGCGAGGGGCTGGTAACCCTGCAACGCCGCTGAGTACGATTACACCGCGCAAAGCTGCGCGTTAAAGGATGGAAAAGATGAAAGAACTGATTATGGCCTATCAGGGCGAAATGGCACTGAAAGGCCTGAACCGCAAAACCTTTGAGCAGACCGTGATGAAAACCATGCGCCGCCGCCTTGCAGACCTTGGCAAGTTCAGCGTGTACGACGCGCAGAGCACCATTTATATCGAGCCCAAAAGCGACGATATTGATATTGACGAAGCCTTTAGCCGCATGCAAAAGGTATTCGGCATTGCCACACTGTCCCGCGCGGCGGTATGCGCAAAGGATTTTGACGAGATCTGCCGCGTTGCGGTGGAGTATCTGGGGGCCGACCTGCAACAGGCGCATACCTTTAAAGTGGTGGCAAAGCGCAGCGACAAAACTTTCCCGATGGACTCGATGCAGCTTGCCTGCGAACTGGGTGCGGTGTTGCTTGAAAAGTTCCCCCACCTCACCGTTGACGTGAAAAAGCCGGAATACAAAGTATTTGTTGAAGTGCGTGATTACGCTGCCTATGTGCACCCTGACAAGGTGCGCGGTGCGGGCGGCATGCCCACCGCAACCTCCGGCAAGGCCAGCGTGATGCTGTCGGGCGGTATTGATTCCCCCGTCGCGGCATGGATGATGGCAAAGCGCGGCCTGTCGCTGCAGGGTATCCATTTCGCAAGCCCCCCGTACACCAGCGAGCGCGCAAAACAAAAGGTGGTCGACCTTGCGTACCGCCTGTTGCCGTGGACGGGGCACTTTAAACTGTTTGTGGTGCCGTTCACCGAGCCGCAGGTGTATATCCGCGACCACGGGGTGCCGGTGCTGTTTACGGTGCTGATGCGCCGCAGCATGATGCGGGTGGCAGAGATCATCAGCAACCAGTACGGGGCAGAGGGGCTGATTACCGGCGAAAGCCTAGCGCAGGTGGCAAGCCAGACGCTGCAGGCCCTTGCCTGCACCGATGCGGCACAGTCTCTGCCGGTGCTGCGCCCGCTGATTGGGATGGACAAAAGCGAAATTGTGGATATTGCCCGTAAAATAGACACCTATGACATCAGCATTCAGCCGTTTGAGGACTGCTGCACTATTTTCACCCCGCCCCACCCCAAAACGCACCCCAACCTGCAAGAGATTTTGGCGGCCGAGGCCGCGATGCCACAACTCGCCGAGCTGGAGCGGGCCGCGGCTGCCGGGGCGGAAAAGATAAGCATTGAACTGGGCGCGACACAGGGATAAAGGAGCCAATATGAAGGCAGAACTGATTTTTGTCGGCACCGAGCTGCTGCTCGGCGATATTTTAAACACCAACGCGCAGTACCTCTCCAAAGAGCTTGCGGCGCTGGGTATTGCGGTGCACAGCCAAAGTGTGGTGGGCGATAATGCCGCGCGGCTGGCGACATTGGTCGCGCAGGCAAAAGAGCGCAGCGACCTTTTGGTGTTTACCGGCGGCCTTGGCCCCACCGGGGACGATTTGACCAAAGAAACCGTCGCGCAGGTGTTTGGCGACGAGCTGGTGCTGGACGAGCGTGAGCTTGATAAGATCAAGATGTATTTTGAGTGCCGCGGGGGTATGCCGCACAATAACGAAAAACAGGCAATGGTGCCAAAGCACGGCGAAAAAATTGAAAACACCTGCGGCACTGCGCCCGGCGCGGTGTTTCACCAAAACGGCAAAACCGCCATTTTAATGCCAGGGCCGCCGCGTGAAATGCGCGCCATGTTTGAGCATTCGGTGCGCGGCATTTTGCAGCAGATGGCGGGCGGGGCAATTGTGTCCACTATGCTGCACATTTTTGGCACCGGCGAAAGCGCACTGGAAGAAATGGTGCCGGATTTGATTGACGGCGAAAACCCCACCGGCGCGCTGTACGCCAAAGAGGGCGAAGTGGCGGTGAGGGTAACGGCGCGCGCAGACACCACGCAGCAGGCCGAGGCATTGCGCGATACGCTGGTGCAAAAGTTCCGCGACCGGCTGGGTGACTTGATTTACAGTGAGCAGGAGGACGGCACGCTGGAGGGTACAGTAGTATCGCAACTGACGGCGCGCCGCCAGCGAGTTGCCACCGCAGAAAGTTGCACCGGCGGGCTGCTGGCACAGCGCATCACGGCGGTGCCCGGTGCGTCGGAAGTGTTCGACTTTGGTGCGGTGACCTATGCTGCCGCCGCAAAGCGGCACATTTTGGGGGTCAAACCCGCGTCCATTAAAAAATACAGCGTTTACAGCAGCGTCGTTGCGGCAGAGATGGCGTTTGGCGTGCAAAAAGCAGGCAGGGCAGATTACGGTGTCGGCATCACCGGTATTGCCGGGCCAGACGGCGGCAGTGTGCAAAAGCCGGTCGGTACGGTGTATGTGGCGGTCGCACTGGGGCACAAGGTTTGGGTGAAACGCCTTGCGGTAGAGCATTCTGCCCGGCAGCGTGTGCGCCGCATGGCAACGCAGACCGCGCTGGATATGCTGCGCCGCTTAACGCAGGGGCTGCCGTTGCCCGACACCCGCTGCTTTGGCCGGCACGATGTGCAGGATTTTTAAGCAAAAATAAAGATGCCCCCCCCTACATTGCAGGGTAAAAAGAGGCCCGGTTTTGCCGTTGCGGCAAGCAGGGCCTTTGGTTTATAAAAAACGGGCAATTTGCCAGAGAGGACCCCCATGTATGAAAAAACTGCAATACAATTCGCCGGTCATTCTCAGTTTCTTTTTGCTCTCACTGCTCTCGCTGGGGCTGGGGGCCGCCACAAACGGGTGGACGACGCTGCACCTGTTTTCGGTGTACCGCGCACCGCTTAGCGACCCGCTGTTTTACCTGCGGCTGTTTGGGCATGTGCTGGGGCACGCAAATTTTTCGCATTTTTTGGGTAATATGCTGTTGCTGCTGGTCGTGGGCCCGCCGATGGAAGAAAAGTATGGTAGCAATACACTGCTACTGGGTATGCTGCTCACCGCGTTGGTGTCCGGCGTATTGCAATGTATCTTGTTCCCCGGGGTCGTGCTGCTTGGGGCTTCCGGCTGTGTGTTCATGCTGATTATGCTCTCCTCGCTTGCCGGCATGCAGGCGGGGCGCATCCCGCTCACGCTGCTTTTGGTGGCGGTGCTGTACCTTGGGCAGGAGGTTTACTCCATTTTGTTTGTGCAGGACAATGTCGCGAATTTTATGCACCTTGTGGGCGGTGCCTGTGGTACCGCGTTTGGGTTTGCTGTGGCAAAGGCAAAATAAATGAGGAAACCGCAGTTTTAAGTGACGACCCGGTTAATTGGTAAACGGGTTAGGTGTAAAAAACCTCTTGTGCTGTTGCACAAGAGGTTTTTATCGTTTGGGTAAGCACAAAATGCACAAAATAGAGAAGAAGATGCGATAAAAAAGCAGGTAAAGTAGAATGCTAGTAGACATGGTTTACTATAAACTACGCCTTTTTTATAAAAAGCCCAAACTGCAAAACAATTTCTTAATTTTTGACGGCGCTTTCGACGGCGAATAAAAGCTCTTGTAATTTCTTGCAAATGTTATGGGACATTT
>JAQVCK010000034.1 GCA_028689835.1 Pygmaiobacter sp.
TTCAATTGTTTTTAAGAGGTATTTATATTTGGAAGTGTGTGGTCAAAACGTGGTCACAGACAACAAAAAAGCCCGCAAACCCTGATGAATCAAGGGTTTGCGGGCCATTAGCATCACTCCCACTCAATGGTCGCGGGGGGTTTGGTTGTCACATCGTAAACGACGCGGTTGACATTAGGCACCTCGTTGACAATGCGGCTGCTGATCTTTTCCAGCACCTCATAGGGGATGCGTGCCCAGTCACTGGTCATGCCGTCCACACTGGTGACGGCGCGAATTGCCACTGCGTGGCTGTATGTGCGGCCGTCACCCATTACGCCGACACTGCGGATGTTGGGCAGCACGGTAAAGTATTGCCAAATTGCACGGTCCAGCCCGGCGGCCGCAATCTCTTCGCGCAGAATCGCGTCTGATTCCCGCACAATTTCCAGCTTCTCCTCGGTCACTTCGCCAAGGCAGCGGATAGCCAGCCCCGGCCCGGGGAACGGCTGCCGGTTGACGACATACTCCGGCAGGCCCATCTCACGCCCTGCGGCGCGCACTTCGTCTTTAAACAGCAGGCGCAGTGGCTCTAGCAGTTCAAACTGCACATCCTTCGGCAGGCCGCCCACATTGTGGTGGCTTTTGATTACCGCGGCATCGCCCGCGCCGCTTTCGATGACATCCGGGTAGATGGTGCCCTGCAACAGGTAATCCATTTTGCCCAGCTTCGCCGCTTCGGCATCAAACACGCGGATAAACTCTTCGCCGATGATCTTGCGCTTGTGCTCGGGCTCATCGACCCCGGCAAGCTTCGACAAAAACAGTTCTTTTGCATTGACGCGGCGAATGTCCATGTCAAATTCTTTGGTCAGGGTTGTCATTACCCGGTCGCCTTCGTCTTTGCGCAGCAGGCCGTGGTCGACAAAAATGCAGGTCAGGCGGTCGCCGATGGCCCGGTGTACCAGCACTGCCGCCACGGTGGAATCCACCCCGCCGGAAAGCGCGCAAAGCACCCGGCGCTCACTGCCAACACGCTGACGCACTTCTTCTACCGTGCGCTCTACAAACCCGGCGCTTGTCCAGTCGCCGGTGCAACCGCACACATCATACAAAAATGCGTGCAACAGCTGGGCACCAAACACGGTGTGCTGCACTTCCGGGTGAAACTGCACCCCGTACAGTTTTTTTTCTTCGTTTTCCATTGCTGCCACCGGGCAGGTGTGGCTGGTCGCCGTCACCTGAAAGCCTGCCGGCACCGTTTCAATCTGGTCGCCGTGGCTCATCCAGCTAATGCCTTCTTTTACTACACTGCCCATCAGGCCGCCGGTGGTTTTCAGCTCTACACGACCATATTCACGCGCTACTGGGGGCACAACCTTGCCACCCAGCAGGGATGCCATCAACTGTGCACCGTAACAAATGCCCAGCACCGGGATGCCCAGTTGCAACACTTCGGCATCGATGGTGGGGGCACCCTGCTCGTACACGCTGGCAGGGCCACCGGTAAAGATGATGCCCTTGGGCTGTGTTTTGCGGATGACGTCGAGCGCGCGGCCATACGGCACAACTTCGCTGTACACATTGTTTTCCCGCACACGGCGGGCAATCAGCTGGTTGTACTGGCCGCCAAAATCAACGATAATCACTGTCTCTGGCATGAATTTGGCTCCATTTCCTATTAAAGTATGCATTATCGGCGGCATTGGCAGGATACCCGGCAAGCCTGTTTTCTATTACTATGGCCTGCCTGCACACACAATAATTTGATATTCAGTATAGCATAGTTTTAGTAGTACGTACAAACTTTTTTGCAGTTTTTAGGGCTTTTCGCTGTTTTTTCGCACCAACACGCACCCCGCAGTTACAGGCCGTACAACTGTACCGTTTTAACGGTCAATTTTATTATGGATTCGCACAGCCCCGCCATTAAACAAACGGCCTTGCATGCGGTACTGCACACAAAGCCGTTTGAGGTTTTAATGATTTTGCAACTCAGTGTCTTGGGTTGCTTTCGTGCCACAATAACCACAATATACATCACCCGGCTGCAACATACGCCCACAATTTCTGCAAACAGTTTGTGGGGCTGCCGGATTTTGCGGTGCTACCTGTTGGGTGGTGCTTATAACCGGTGGCGCCGGCACCTCGGGGGGGGCCACTGGCGGCGTGCCCTGCATAAACACCGGGGGCGCGGGCGGCACCATACCGCCTTGCACCGTAGGGGTAGGCTGTGCAGCCGGCGCACTTGCTGTTGGCGCAGAATATGGTGGGGTATTGGGCATTGTGGGGGTTACTGGCTGCACCGGCTGTGCGGGGAATGCGCCGCCATAAGGTGGCGTTTGTACCTGCCCCTCTACTGCGGCTGCCCCTCTGCCGCTGCGCAGCATCAGGTAGACCAGTACGCTGCAAAATAGCACGACTACGGCCACCAGTGGGCTAACACCCATCGTATACCCCAAAATTGCCACAATCAGCAACGCAACCGTGCCATATAGCAGCGTTACCGGCAAAGCGCTGCCCTGTTTCAACGGCTTTTTGCGGATCAAATACCGGTAGATTACAATAGGCAACAAATAAACCATCACCGCAATCAATGTGCTAAGCACCGTAACTAGCGGGCTGTTGCCGATTGCCTGTGCACTGCCTGGCACCGCAATATCCCCTTGTTGCTCTGGCTGTGTGCCGGGCTGCACTGGTGCAACTGCCGATTGTGGGTATTCCACCTTATCCAAAATGCCCAGCACTTCTTTTTTCGCAGCCTCTGTGGAATTTCCGTCGTAAGGCCACACATAAAAGCTGTATTGTACCCCATTCAGGCAAGTACGGTTTGCTATGGCAACCGCATCTGACCCATCATTTTTCTTATAGTCCACTCTCCAAATCAGATATTTTTGCCCTTGTGCGCCAGTATAAACTTCTATTCCGCTAAAAGTGGTATCTTCGTCTGAGTTATCTTCTTCGTCTTGCGCAACAAGTTCTTTCCCGTGTTGAAATAATTCACTATCGGTATAAGCGTTATAATCCTGCGCAGAATTTTGTAACACTTCAAGCCGCATATAATACCCTGTTTCATCATTATACCCTTGCAAATAGCTATCATTCCCAGTCAAAAAATCGAGTACTTCCTCTTTTGAAATCCCATATACATCTGAACATTCTTCTTCGCTTGAATTTCTTGTAACAAACTGAAATTCATCCGGCAACACCACCAGCACGCCAAACTCATCAAACGGCTGCCGCACCTCGGCATGTACCGGAAACACCGGCAACAGCACTAACATTGCAAGCAATAACGCAAACGCAAAGCCCACACTTTTTCTTCTCTGCTCCAACCACTCCGCACCCTTTCTGCCCGCCAAAATTAAAGGTATTCCCCTTAAAATCTGGTAATTATTGTTACCTTTAACTTTACCGAAAACCAGTGCCAATGTCAACGTGTTTTACCGGTACTGTTATAAAAGAAATTCCTTATAAAAAGAAAACAGGCGGGGTATTCCCCACCTGCTTTGTTGCTTTAGATTGCTATTTTTACTCTGCTGTGTCGTAGATGCAAACGCCATTGCCAAGGCCCATGCCGGCGCCGTTACCAGCGCCACGGCCAGCGCCTGTGCCCGCACCATTACCGCGGCCACCGCCGACACCATTGCCAAGGCCCATGCCATAACCAGCGCCACCAAGGCCGGTGCCAGTGCCGTCACACGCTTCTTCGCGCGCTTCGTGTGCTGCCAAAATAGCGTCTGCGCGCTCCTGTGTCAGGGTACCGTCTGCAACACGCTCTGCCAAAATTTCTTCTAGGTTTGCGGTCATTTCGTCGTGGAACTCATCCAGCACGTCATACTCTGCTGCAATGGCACCATAGGTTTCACCGTCGGTGCGTTGCTGTACAATGCTTTCACTCGTTTGGCCGGTCAGCCCTGCCAGAATATCCGCAGGCGAAACTGCTGCTGCTGAAACGCTGAACGCCCCCGCCCCAATGGTAGCCACCACGGCGCCGATCACTAAAATTTTTTGAAACTTTTTCATGTTGTGTTCTCCTTTAAATTTAATATAGTAAATGCTTCATTTGCATTACTGCTGAATTTATTGCCGCCCGCGGTACCCGCTGCCTGCCGCCGTGCCTTGCTGGCGGTCGAGGTTGCGTTCAAAGGCTGCAAGGTGATTTTGAGAGGCATCTCTCAGTGCGGTAAACACGTCCTGCACATCCTGTGGCAGGTCTTGCTGTAAACACGCTTCATGCATCGCAATGTTGTTGATTTCTGCCGTCACACCGGTCTCGTAAGCTTGTACCAGACTTTCCGGCAGAGCCACATGTGCATCGCCTTCATCGGCCGGCAGTGCCACCCCATAAGTTTCAAACAGCGGGGTCAGCAGCGAAATGTGGGTTTCCTCTGCCTTTGCAATATTGCTGAACGGCCGGTCCACTGTAAAGGCATCCATAATCTGTGCGTACTCTGCACGGGCAAGGTATTCATCTTGTATGGCCCATGTCAGCATCTCTGCTAAGGTAAAATCCTGTGCGTCCTTCGCGGCCGCTGCGCCATAATCGGCCTCTGCTGCAAATGCGGGCATTGCTGCAAAAGCTGCAAATGCCAATGTGGCTGCCAGTGCGGTAATCCTTTTGCGCAATTTCATTATGTTCACATCCTTTTTTTGTTTTCGCCCTTCGGCTATGGCTAAAGTATGCACCTGCCGCTTGGCAAAACTATGGCGCGTATCGTACGTTTTTATGTCATTTAGGCCTTTTTTCTGTTCTTTTGCCCGAAACAGCACCCAAAATGACACAGTTTCGCCATCTTTTCAAGCGTATGATATAATGACATAAAAAGGGTGGGAGGCATTCAGATGGCTACCGTATTGATTGCAGACGACAACCAGCAAATTACCTCTATACTAGAAGAATACGCAAAAAAAGAGGGGCACACCCCCCTGATTGCTTTTGATGGCCAGCAGGCACTGGACCTGTTTGATGCCAAAAACCCGGATATTGTGCTACTCGACGTGATGATGCCAAAAATAGACGGGTTTGAAGTGTGCCGCAGAATTCGCGCACAGGCAAACACACCGGTTATTATGATTACTGCGCGGGGCGAAGACTTTGAAAAGATCATGGGGCTGGATATTGGGGCAGACGACTACCTTGTAAAGCCGTTTTCCCCCAGCGAGGTGATGGCGCGCATTCGGGCAATTTTGCGGCGCATTGGCGGCGGGGGCAACCCCAACAAGCAGGTGCTGCACTATGCGGACTTGACGGTCGATTTAGATGAGTATATTGTCACGGTGGCGGGCCAGCCGGTTGCACTGACAAAAAAGGAAATTGAAATTTTATGGACCCTTGCCACCAACCAGCATAAAGTATTTTCGCGCGACAACCTGTTAAACAGCCTGTGGGGGTACGATTATTTTGGCGACAACCGCACGGTGGACACCCATATCAAACGCCTGCGGGCTAAATTAGACGCCGTACCCCATGCGCCATGGCAGATTAAAACTATCTGGGGCGTGGGCTACAAATTCGACGCTGACCCCGACGAAAAGGAGTGATTGCCGATGAAAAGCCTTATTGCACGCAGGCTTGCGCTTTATTTTGCCGCGGCCCTATTGCTGTTTACCGTGGTATTGGGTGCGCTGTTTATTGCGCTGTTTCGCGCTGAGACCCTAAACAGCGAACGCGAAGCATTGCAAGCGCGCGCCGTCAGCATTGCCGGGGCATTGGCAAGTTACGGTGTGCCCGGTGCAACTACCGAAAGTAACGGCAACACCGGGCGCGGCAACGGCGGTATGGGCGGCGGCAACATGGGCGGCACCGGTGCCTATCTGCGTTTTATTGATGACATTGCGATGAGCGACGTGTGGCTGGTGGATACCAACTTCAACCTGATGACCAGCAGTGCAATGGCGGGCCAAACTTATAATTATGCAGACTTACCCGCAGATGCCGGGCAGGTGGTTGCCAAAGCGTTACAGGGCACCACAACGGTCAGCGAGGGCTTTACCAGCCTGTTGCAAACCCCCACCCTCACGGTGGCCACCCCTATCCAAAGTAACGGGGTGATTGTTGGCGCGGTGTTGCTGCACGAGCCGGTGGAAAGTGCCAGTAAAGCGACGTTGCAGGGGGTAGGTGCCCTTGCGGCGGCCCTGCCTGTCGCTTTGGTGCTGGCGGTATTGCTGTCCGGGTTCCTCGCCGTCAGCTTTACCCGCCCGCTCAGCCGCATGAACACCTCTGCCCTGCGGCTGAGTGCGGGGAATTACACCGCTAAAACAGGGGTGCGGCAAAAAGATGAAATTGGCATGCTGGCAAACAGCATTGACCAGCTGAGCGACCGCCTGCTGGCCGCACAATCCGAAAGCGAACGGCTGGAAGAGCTGCGCCGCAGCTTTGTTGCCAATATCTCGCACGAATTAAAAACCCCGGTCACCGTGATACGCGGCTCGCTGGAAGCCCTGTGCGACGGGGTTGTCACCGACCCTGAACAGATGCAAAACTATCACCGCCAAATGCTGAAGGAAAGCCTGTTTTTGCAGCGCCTTATCAATGATTTGCTGGACCTTTCAAAGCTGCAAAACACCGAGTTTCAAATAGAAATGCAGCCGCTGAACCTGTGCGACATTTTATCCGATGCCGTGCGCAGTGCCGAGCACCTTGCACAAAAAAAAGAAATTGAGCTACAGTTACAACTGGATGTGACAGCGCTACCCATCACCGGCGACTATGGCCGCCTGCGGCAGATGCTTTTGATTGTGCTGGATAACGCCATTAAGTTTTCGCCGCCGCACAGCACCGTGGAACTTGCACTTTCAAACCGCGTGGTTTCGGTTACCGACCACGGCAAAGGCATTGCGGCAAACGAACTGCCCCATATTTTTGACCGCTTTTACAAAGCGGCTTCGGCAGATAACCAAACCGGCTCTGGCCTTGGGCTTGCCATTGCAAAGCAGATTGCCGAGCGCCATGATGTGGCTGTTGACGTTACCAGTACTGCCGGCGTGGGTAGCCGGTTTACCTTTACCTTTTAATAGAATTTGCTAAAACAAAAACAAGGCAACACATATTAATTGTGCTGCCTTGTTTTACTTTGCTTTTTCTTTTGTTAACCGTTTATCAGTGCTCTTTGCCACCCACAGCCGCAATATCCGTCTCGTTTTCCTCTATTGCGCGAATGGCGGCCTCAATCCCCTTCGTGATATCTGCAAGCGCCATGGCCGGGGTGGCCGGGCGCGCGACAACCTGTGCGGGGATAAACGGCACATGCATAAACCCGCCGCGCATACCGGGGTGGCTTTTTGCAATGTGGTACAGCACGCCGTACATCAAGTGGTTGCACACAAAGGTGCCCGCTGTGTTGGAAACGGTGGCAGGCAGGCCTGCCTCGTGAATGGCATTCACCATTGCCTTGATGGGCAACAGCGAAAAATACGCCGGGGCCCCATCTGCAAAAATGGGGGTGTCGATCGGTTGATTACCCTCGTTATCCGGGATACGGCCATCATCCACGTTAATGGCTACCCGCTCTGGTGTCAGGTCAAACCGGCCACCGGCCTGGCCAATGCAAAGCACTACATCGGGCTTTACACGGTCCATCTCTGCCGCCACTGTCGCAATGGATTTTTGGAACACTGTGGGCACTTCCAGTTTAATGACTTCGGTCTTGCCCACTTTGTCCGCGACTTTTTTTACCGCTTCCAGCGCGGGGTTTACCTTGTCGCCGCCAAACGGGTCAAATGCTGTTAAAAGTAATTTCAATGGTCTGCCTCCTTACTGCAACCCTGCAGTTTGTAGTTGTGCGCTTGGCACGGCGGGTCAAAATGCCAGAAAATACATCAAAAAGATGTGAACAACCAGCAACACCGCCGCAACAGGCAGCTGTGATTTAATAATAACATACTTGTCTTTGGTTTCAAGCAATGCAGTCGGCATAATGTTAAAGTTTGCCGCCATGGGGGTGCACAACGTACCGCAGTACCCGGCTGTCAGGCCCAGTGCGCCAACGACCACGGGGTTTGCCCCCTGCATAATCAAAAACGGCAGCGCAATGCCCACGGTGATGACGGAGAACGCCGCAAACCCGTTGCCCATGATCGCAGTGAACAGTGCCATGCCAATGCAATAAACCGCAACCGCAATAAAACGGCTGCCCTGCGGGATGATGGCCGAAACCCCTTTTGCAATGACATCGCCCACGCCTGCGGCAGTGAACAATGCGCCCAAGGCAGCAAGCAACTGCGGCAAAATGCCAACCGGGCCAACATTATCCATCAGGCGCGTACCATCAGAAACTGTTGCTTTTACCGGTGCTTTGGTGACAAGGAAAAGCACGATTAATGCTGCTACCGCCGAAATGCCAATGGCGTTGCTGGCCCCAAAAGGCAAAAAGCTGGCCGCCAACACCGCAAAAATTGCAAGGCACAGCACCGGGATGAACACCTTGTAGCCCATTTTATCGGCCACTTTACGGGTTTCTTCCGGCTTGGGGTCATCGCTTTTACTTTGTTTTACACCGCCGGTTGCCGTAATTACCGCAATGGCCACAACGGCAATACCGGTCACCCAGTAAGGCAGATACGGGCCCGCAATAAATGTAAAGCCCAAAATGAACCAAAACAGCGCGGTGGAAATGCGCCGCTTCATGCCGCCGTCGCGCAGCGCTTTCACCCCAACCAGAACAAAGATGATACCGATCATGCAGTAAAATACTTCTGCTATAATTTCATTCGTTGTCATTTCTGCTCCTCCTGTGCAACCTGCTGAAACCGCTTATTGAGCTTTTTGTCCAAAAGGTGGTTATGGATTACACCCACAACAAACGCGATTACGGCAATGGGGATCGACATCATTGCAATTTGCAGGGCATTCACTTCAACCCCTTGCTCTACCAGTGTCGTGACGATCAGCATGGTACCAGACGCACCCATAAAGCAGTTTTGGGCAAAAAAGTTACCAAAGTTTTCGCTGGCCGCACTGTACCCCTTAATATCATCTTCGGTCTTTTCATCCAAGTCACCATAGCGCACCACAGCCGCCGCCTGCGCCATGGGGTTAACAATGGGGCGCACAAACTGCGGGTGCCCGCCAAGGCGCACCGAAAACGCGGAAGCCAGCGAACGAATGCCGAGATAAATTGAAATCACACGGCCGGTCGTCGCACCTTTTGCCTTGCTGATCAAATCCACCGCCTTGTCTTTCAGCCCGTAGCGCTCACATACCCCAATGACCGGCAAGGTCAGCACAAATAGGGTTGCAAGGCGTTGGCTTACAAAGGCTTTCCCCAAGATGTCCAATATTTCAACCGGGGTTTTGCCTGCCACCAGGCCAGTTGCAATGCCGGCGAGTACGACCGTTGCAATGGTATCTTTTTTTAAGATAAACCCAATGACAACAATCACCACACCAATCAGCTTTAGTAATTCCATACACCAAACCTCCTGTTTCTATTCGGTATTTTAAAGGGCAGCTATTCGCTGCCCCGATACCACGCTACAAAATACCACCGCATAGCGGTTTTCACAACCACAGGTCACTCTTTTGGTTGTTTCTTCGTACATTATATCTAATATGATACCTCTATTAGCTGGTTTTGGTCAAGACATTTCATTGTAATTCCAACCATCTATTTGGTATGAATGCAAATAAAAAAGGCGGTATGACCCGCCTCTTGTCTTTCTTATTTTAATAGAATTTTGTCAATTTTTCTACCTTGGTTCGGTATGCTGCACGGTGTTGGCTTCAACAGGGGCGCCCCCGCTGCTGCCGCCTAAGCAACACCCTAACAAGCAGCTTTACACCCTTTAGTCGGCAAACTTTTGTTAATAATTGACAAAACATCCGAAAACGTGCATATTAAATTTGGAGTTTTCCTGTTAAATGCAGGTGCAACTGGTTGATTCATCCCTGCAAAAAGAGCGACCAGCTAATTTGCCTTTACAGGGAAATTTGCATCCAAAAAGCTTAAAACGGTGGTGCTGAATTTCACATCCTGCACCGGGTCGTTGAAATACTCATCATAGCAAATAAAATGCTCATCGCCCGGCCGCACCATGGTGGTCATTTGAATTTTGTTTTTTAGTGCCACATCAACCAATTGCTGAAATTCCCGGTAGGGCACCTGTGTATCCCCGGTGGAATGCATCATCAAAACAGGGCGGTCCCCCAGTTTTGCTAGGCCATTCGCCGGCGAATATTGCAGCGCGTCAAACCCAAAGTGCGCCCCGAGATACAAATTTAAAAACGGCATATCCATCATCCCCAGCAGTTTTGGGGCCCCAAACATGCTCATGTTGTCCACAAACAGGTCGCTCCAGGACGAAAACGCCGATGCCGTGATGACCGCGTCAATCCGCGGTACCTCCCCGGCGGCAATTAATACTGTACCGGCCCCCATAGAGGTACCCATAGTAACAATCGGCAGGTTTTGGGCACGGGCATCAGCCGCAAGGTAATCCACCCCCGCTTTGACATCGCGCCATTCTGTCATGCCAAACCCAATTTCATCCCCCTCGCTTTGGCTGCGCGCACGCATTTCAACCAGCAGGGCATCCCAGCCGTTGTCTGCCAGCATTTTAGCATAGCCAAAAAAGGCGGTGACCGACGGGTTTTGAATGCCTGACAGTATCACCACCGTGCCCCTTGGCGTGGCCGCCTGTGTGCGCCACGCCGCAAGGTGCAACGCATCGTCGGTGGTTAGGGTAATACGCTGTGCCTGCACCCCAAACTGGGCAGGGTCGTACTGTTGTTGTTCAAACCGCTGCCCCAAAAAAGTGGGCATCACCGCAAACGGGATGCCCGCCAGCAGTATTAGCAATAAGGCCACCAAGACAGCGGCCACAATAGCCAGTACCTTTTTTCGTTTTTTTGATTTTTGGGCAATCCCGTTTTCCCGTATCACTTTCATATTCATGCTTTTCTCCCACTTATCTACCGGGGCAACGCCCGTTATTCCCCTTCGTAATAGTCCACTTCATCCGCAAGACGGTACACCCGCCCTTGTCCATCAGGCCAAACCCCTATTTTTTCAGAATCTGGGTAAAACGCAACGTCCACATCGTGGCAGGTGTCATAATCCAGATAAACCAGAAGCTCGGTCTCGGACGTGTTGGTCAGCTTGTGCGCCCCCTCTGGCTGTGCAGGAAAAAACAAAAAGTCACCCGCCTGCACCGGCCGCTCGCCGCTTGGTGTTTTTAGCATACCGTGGCCCTGCAAAATATAAAAGCTTTCTTCGTTCGCCAAATGGTAGTGATACGGGAACGCGGCTTTATGCGGCGGTACTTCGTACAATGCCGCTTTGCAGTGCTTTGCTGCACCCTTACCCTGCTTAGCCTTGTCATCAGTGTGCTGTGCATTTTGGGCGGCAGCTTTTTTTCGCTGGACGGCATGGGCAAAGGCCTTGCATTTCTGTCCCGTCTGTCCCCTGTAAAATGGCTCAATGATGCGTTTTTTGCGCTATGCTGTGATAATAACCTGCATTTGTTCATGCCGGTATTCCTTGGGGCGACCATAATTTCAGCGCTGCTTGTGCTGGGCTGCCGGGTGTTTTTTTCAACGGAGGATTATTTATGAAAACCTTTTTTTCTGTGCTCAAAAATGATTACTTGCGTGTGCTGCCGCGGTGGACCACTGTTGGTATTTTCACCTTATTCACTTTGGCCACTATGCTGTTTGCGGTCTATTTAACCGAAGTACAGCATTTCAATGCCCATATTGCCTATATTCCGCAGGGCAGCAGTATGTCTGCGCCACAAAGCTCGCCTTCTCTCACCGTTAACGTGCTAGAAGAAGTGCCCCCGCGCTCTGCCTTAATGCAACAACAGTACGATGCCTATGTGACACCGGGGCCCGGCGGCACATATACCGTTGAAACGTTAAAAAACCAAGATTTTAAGCAACTTCTCACTCTGCTACTCAAAAACCCGAACGCCGACCTCTCCGCTCTGCAACCGGGGCGGGGCGTCGGGGTAAATATCCTTGGTTTTATGATGATGTTTGCGCTCACCCTTGCCGCCTTTAACCTGTTTGTGTTTGCCGATGACAAAGAACAGGGACAATTGAAACGCATTTCCGCAGCACCGGTTTCATTTGGGTTTTATCTGACCGCACATTGTGTTTACTGCCTGTCAATGATGCTACCGGAATATTTGCTGCTGGTCGTACTGAAACTGCTCGGCTGGGATATTGGGTTTTCTCTGCCGCAGTATGCGGGGTTACTGTCGATTTTGGTGCTGTTTGGTATCTCACTTTCGCTGCTGCTGAATACCCTGATTAAAAAGCCGGATAATGCCAACATGTTAGGCAACTCTATCATTGCACTCACCTCGATCCTGTCCGGCAGTTTTTATTCACTCAAGGAGGAAAATACACTGCTGGACGGCATGGTAAACCTGTTACCACAAAAGCAGTTGCTTGACTTTGCCACGGCACTACAAAGTGGAAACACCGCAGGGCACACTTCATCGTTGCTCTACTTTACCACGATCACTTTTGTTATTCTAGTTAGTGCTGTCGTACTTTTACATAAAAAATATGTCAAACAGGTTTAGCGCAGTGGTTACCGCTTGCCCTTGCCGCCTGATGAGAATAGAATAAGAGGTATCCTGGTAAAATAGGTGACAATGATGAATACTTTGGGCAATACGGTTCTACTTTCTACGAAACTAAAAATCCCCGCACCGCGTAAAAATTATGTCGTGCGCAAGGCATTGTTTGACGAGCTGCGCTGCTGCGCGGACATGGGGGTTGTTTTTGTGCGCGGTGGGGCGGGCACTGGTAAAACAACGCTGCTCTCCTCTTTTTTGCGCGAGACCGGGCTTCGTAACGTGTGTTGGGTCTCGCTGGATACCTCTAACACAAACGTATATTCTTTTTGGCTCTATGTCACTACGGCCATCAACACACTGCTAAGCGACGGGGAGGATTACCTTGCGCTGATACGCTCTAACCCCAATGCAGCCCAAATAGAACCCCTGCTGACGCTGCTGGTCAACCGCTTAACACAAGCAGAGGACTGTTACCTGGTACTGGATGACGTACACCACATGAGAGATGAAGCCCTATTACGCAGCTTCGAATTTTTTATCGGCGCCATGCCGCCTAATTTTCACATTTTTATGCTGTCCCGCGAAGACCCACCCGTCTACCTTGGCCCGCTGGCTATGGCTGGCCGGTTATTACTGATTGATGGCCGGCAGATGCAGCTTACCCCCAGCGAAGGCATGGCTTTTTTGCAACAGACGCTGCAATTGACCGGCAGCAAAGAAGAGCTGGAAAGTTTAAACGATTATGCCGAGGGCTGGGTTGGCGGGTTGCAACTGGCCGCTGCAGCAGGGCCACTGCAACGCTATGGCAAACTGCTGCGCGCTGGGGGTGGCATTGCAGCGCAATACCTTACCCACGAAGTCATTGAGGCGTTGGCCCCTGAGCAAAAGGCGTTTCTTACCCAAACCGGCTGCCTTTCTTATTTTGATGTCGATATTTGCTGCGCTTTATTTGACCCCTTTACACCAGCCGACTTTGAGAATATGGTTGCTACGCTGATGCGCAAAAATCTATTTATTGTCTGTGTCGACGAAGCTGCCGGTGTTTACCGTTACCACAACATTTTACAGGACTACCTTGCCCAGCAATTTAAACGCTTGCCCACTGCCGAACAGCGGGCCCTGCTTTGCCGTGCCGCATTGGCCTTTGAGCAGTGTGGCGACAATGAAGAGGCATTGCAGCAATACTGTGCTGCTGGCGACTATACCGCTGCAATGCGCGTAGCACAGGGTATGGGGGGGCGTATCGAGGCATGGAGTTACCTTGACCAGATCCCGTACGACCTGCTGTTACAAAACGCAGACCTTGCCGCCCAGTGCTTTTTATTCAATATGGGCACCCTGAACATCAAAAACTGCCGTACCCTGTTTGAAGGCTTTAAACAACATTATGGAGATTCTGATATTTTTAGCGTAATGCGGTTTGCGGAAGGGTACGTTTCAAAAAATAACGGCATCTTGCCGGAATATAACCTATTGACCGCCCGGCAAATTTCAGCGTTGCCGTTTGGCCCTGTAGTCAAAGCGATGGTGCTGGTTGAAAATGCAATTGCCCTTGTAGAAAACATGCGGTACGAGGAAGCCGAAACCTGCACTAAAGATGCGCTGAGCATTGGTAGCAATATCAATGTTTTTGTTGATTTTTTTGCGTATAACGAGCTGGCGCAGATTTACGAGGAAACCGGCCGGCTAAACGACAGCTTGGTTTGTTACCAACAGTCCAGAGCGTTATTAAACACTTCTTCGCTGATGTCGTGGTACGGTACCAATTATTACTTTGGGCTGGTTGGGGTCTATATGCGCCAGATGCAGCTAAACAAAGCGAATGAAATTCTAGTTAGCGCCCGTCATTTATTAGACGCACAGCGCAGCCGCATCAACATTACCGACATGACCTTGGCGCACCATGAGGCAGAAATGGAATTTTTGCAAGGTAACGATGCCGCAGGGGCCGCACTGGTAGAAACGTTGCTTGCAAAATACCCCTCGTTTAATACGTTGAACATTGCGCGCCTGTTACACGAGCTTGCCTGTGCAAACCGGATACCGCCAGCACTTGCTGACAAATTTTTAACTGAACTAGCTGCCGCCAAGCATTACCGGCAACAGCCATTCATGCGGTTGCTGCGGGCACGGCTTTTATTTACACAAGGTGCTTTCGCGCAGGCCTTGCAAGAAACAGACGAGATTTTGACTTTCTCTCGCCTGCACGCAAACCTGCTTCGCCTAGTGGAGGCGGGGCTGCAAAAAGTTGTCTTACTTGCTGCACAAGATTCTGCGGCCCACGCGCGTGAGATACAAAACCTACTGCGAGAGGCCGTACATTATGCACTACAAAACCGTATTCTGATGCCGTTTTACCTTGACCGCCGGCCATTATTGCCTTTGCTGTTGCAGCTTGCCCGGGCAGGTGCGTCCAAGAACGAAATGACACCCGCCGAACTTGAATTTTTATCTGAAATTCTAGCCTTATGTGGGTATGTTACCCCCGCATTACAGGCCCCCGATGAGCTTTCTGCCCGAGAATTACAGGTACTGCAACAGCTTGCACTTGGTATTACTAACCGCGAAATTGCGGCAAATCTCTGCATTTCGCCCGCCACGGTCAAAACGCATGTGCTGAGTATCTTTGGCAAGCTGGGGGTTTCCTCCCGCATGATGGCAGTCGAAGCGGGCCGAACAAACGGCCTGCTACCTCTTAATCACACTACATAGCTTACTTTCAACACCTATACCACACAACAATTTGTTAACTTACAAGCTTGCACCATACTACACAAAAAGCCCCTTACCGGAAACATGTGCCGGTAAGGGGCTTTTGTGTTTGCATCGTCTTGTGTCACTATACGGTCATTCCTGCTCATACACCTGCAGCAGTTTGGTGGTGCAGCCCGGCGCAAACGAGCGCACCCGTTTTTCCAGTAATTTTAATGCTGCTTCAACCGTTTGTGTTTTGATGACCGGCGGCGCGTACAGCACGAAAAACACACCCGCCGTTTGCGCGGTGATGCGGCTGCCCTCATCCGGGCCGCGCATCATGCTGGAAATTACGCCGTTGTCATCCCGCACCAGCAAATCACCCGGCACGGCGGTAACTTCTCGCTGTGAAATGCTGCGGTAGGTCTCATCCCCACGCGCAACCTGCACTTGCAGCGGGCCCGAAAGCCGTGCAAGGTCGTGCCCCGCCGTGATGACCATGCTTTCAATCTCGCAAAGAAACATTGCCTGCAACAGCCCAGACTGCGGGTGCAGCGTCTTTTTGCCCGCAAGGACCGATTCCAGCTGCGCCAGCACGGGGTAACTGTACCCAAACTTTTTATAATATGCCGTATAGGCATCGATGGGCGGCATTTGTTTTAGGGCTTTTCTACCTTGGCCACCGTACCTTTGCTCAATGGCACAAAACCCGGCTTCGGCCTCGTCTGGTGCCAGTTTTACGCCGGTCGGCACCCCTTCTATCACCAGTGCCCCCATTTTTGTCTGCGGGAAAGCCGCCCAAACGGCAGGGTCAATTTTTAACATAGGGTTCCCCTTTCTCTGTTGCAAAGGCATTTTTGTGGGCCGCTTTGTTTTATAGCTTACCCGTGCTAAAAAACACCTTTTCTTGTATTTTTCCCGAAACTGGTTATAATTATAATGTAAAAATCAAGTAGTAAACAGTACCAGTTGTGAACTTGTTTTTGTATACCAGTAAACTAAAAGGGGTGGTACCCGTGTGGGGGATTGTATTACAGCAGGGCAGCGAGGTTAGCCTTGCAAGGCAGATTTTTGCGGCGCTAAAAACAAGTATTTTAACCGGGCAGTTGCCTGCGGGCGAGGCCCTGCCCTCTACCCGCGCGCTTGCCAAAGAGCTTGGCATCTGCCGCAACACCGTCATAGAGGCTTACGACATGCTTTGGGCCGAGGGTTTTTTAGTGCGGCATCAGGGTGCACCCTCGCGCGTGGCAAAAGGCTTGCACCTAAACCAGGCGCCCACTGCTGCCCCACCGCCACCGGCGCAACCCGCACCATCGCCTATTTTGTGGGATTTTAAAACCGGCCAGCCGGATTTAAGCCTTTTCCCCTTGGCAGCATGGAACAAAACCGTGGCCGAAGCGGCACGCACCCTGCAAACAGATGCGCTTTGTTACAGCGGGCCGCAGGGGTATGCCCCACTGCGCGAAGAGATTGCACACTGGCTGCTGCGCAGCAAAATCATGGTAGTAGACCCACAGGATATTTTTATTACCAGCGGCGCAACACAGGCATTGTACCTGCTGGTGACTATATTACACCGGCAGGGCCGTGCATTTGCGCTGGAAAGCCCGTCGCACCCCGCGGTGCGCACCGTGCTGGCAGATGGTAATTACCCATTTTACCCAGTACCGGTAGACCAAGCCGGGGCCGACATTGCAACACTGCAAAACAAAGCCGTTTCGGCTGTGTATATCACACCGTCACACCAGTTTCCACTGGGGGGCATTTTGCCCGCTGCCCGCCGGGCCACCCTGGTGCGCATGGCAACTGAAAACGATTTTTATATTATTGAGGACGACTACGACAGCGAGTTCCGTTACAGCGGCAGCCCCATTAGCCCAGTGTACGCCATGTGCCCGGCGCGCGTTGCCTATGTGGGCAGCTTTAGCAAAACGTTGTTCCCCGCGCTGCGGCTTGGCTTTGCCGTGCTGCCCAAAGCGCTGCAAGAGGCGTGGCGGCACTACCGCACTTTTATGGACGTGCAAAACCCCGTGCTGGAACAAGCCGCGCTGGCGGCCTTTTTGCAACAGCGAAAAATGGACCGCCATGTACAAAAAATGCGCCGTGCTTATGGTGAAAAGCGGGCGCTGCTGCTGGGCGCCCTGCAAAACGAATTTGGCGCTGCGGCACAGCCATGGGGCGATGCTTCCGGCTTGCACCTTGCGCTGCAGCTCCCCGGTGCACACTTTGGGCCGCGTTTTACCGCTGCCTGCCGCGCCGCCGGCGTGCGGGTAGCCACAGTGGCCCAATACTGCCCTGTGCCAAACGAACACGGGGACAAATTGCTTTTGGGCTATGGCCATTTGACCCCCGACCAAATCACAAATGGGGTTGCCGCGCTGCACCGGGTGATTGCAAAGGGGGCCGATGTGGTTACACTCAGTGCTTTATAATTGCCCCCAAAAGCCCTTAAAGGGCAAAAAACAAACCACCTTATATCACATCTTTGGCCGCTTACACTTTGGGGCCCACCTTGCCCATGTGCATTTTAATAGCACACCGGTAAACAAAAACAACAGACCCATTTTTTAAAATGGGCCTGCTATAAACGCCATGTTATTCTTACCACTATTTAATCAATGGCGCCGTTTACCCGCCTCACCCCACATTAAAAATACTTTTTAAAGTTGAGTTGCGACCGGACAGCGTGGTACCCGCACCGGCGGTAAAATTCGTGTGCACCTTTTCTTGTTTCGCCAGAAGCCAGGCGCACCCCCGCAGCCCCGGTTTCCTTGGCCCATTTTTCAATTTCTGTCAGCAGGGCCTTGCCGATGCCCTGTTGTTTATATTCACTTAAAACAGCAATGCCCATAATGTTTTTTAGGTGGGGCGCGTAGATTAAATCGTAATCGCAGGCATGCACATACCCCACAACAGCA
>JAQVCK010000204.1 GCA_028689835.1 Pygmaiobacter sp.
CACCGCCGGCGGCGACCTTTTGCCCGTCAATTAACCCCACCAGCCGTTTGAAATGGTGTGCATTGATAATTTTAGGTAGGTCCGGGCTTTGCAGCGGGTCTGGGCCATACAACGACAAAATCGCCTCGGTCAGCTCGCGCACAAAGGCGTCTTTTACGCTGCTTTGCACCAAAACATGGTCTGGGGCAACACAGGTTTGCCCGGCATTGAGAAACTTACCAAATGCAATGCGTTTGGCAGCAAGGGGAATATCAGCGCTTTCCTCCACAATACAGGGGCTTTTGCCCCCCAGTTCCAGCGTGACCGGGGTCAAGTGCTTAGCCGCGGCCTCCATCACCACGCGGCCCACCCGCTGAGAGCCAGTGAAAATAATATAATCATACGCTTCGGCCAAAATTTCTTCATGGCTGTCACCACCGGCCCGCAGCACATGCACATAGCGCTCTTCAAATACATCCCCAATCAGCTTCTCAATCACCGCTGCTGTGGCGGGGGCACTGCTGCTGGGTTTCACCATCACACAGTTGCCCGCCGCAAGTGCACCTGCAACCGGGGCAATGCAAAGCTGAAACGGGTAGTTCCACGGGCTTTGCACCAGCACCACACCATATGGCTCTGGGTAAATTTTGCTTACCGCCGGCAGCAAGGTCAGCGGGGTGGGCACCATGCGCGGGCGCGCCCAGCCTGCCAAATGCTTCATCGCGGTGCGAATTTCCGCTTTAACAATCCCCACCTCTGTAAGATACCCCTCCATCGGGGCTTTGCCAAGGTCTTGCTGCAGTGCGGCAAGGATTTCTGTTTCCCTTGCCGACACCGCATTTAATAAACGGTGCAAGGCAACTTTACGCCCCTCTATCGGCAGGGTAGCCCCAGTGCGAAAAAACTCCCGTTGTAACTTCAAAACTCGTGCAGATTCAGACATCTTGAAACACTCCTTTCTCTACCCACCACCGCGGGCACTGCCTTACGCCGCACTGGGCGAGGCAAAACTTAGTCTTTTATGAACTGCTGATAAAATTGCTGGGTACGGCCATCAAACAGCCCTTTGTCGGTAATCACCGCATTTTGTGTGCAAGCCAGTGAAACGAGAGATAATTTCATCATGTAACCCGGCCGCACAAAAATTTCATTGGTCGCTTGCTCTTGCGCTGCAATTGCGGGCACCAGCTCGGTGCAGGGCAGCAGGCTCATTAACCCCGCAACCGGCAATTTTAACAGCCCGGTCACCGCACCGCGCCGCACAGTACAAAAACCGCCGCCACAGCCGATGAGGGCGCGGGCTGCCGCATAACCATCCTGTGGGGTTTTATAGCAAAGCGTCAGGTTGTGGCAGTCGTGTGAGACGGTTGTGGCCATAGCACCTTCTTTTAAATACAGGTTACGGCAGACTGAAACCGTGTGTTCCCCGCTGCCATGGCGGTTCCAAACGGTGATATAGCACAAATCGTCGCGCCCGGTCAGGTCAACAAGCCCGTCTTTTACCGGTAATGTCTCGTAAAACAGGTCACTGCGGGCCGTAGGGGTATCGTAATCCAGTACTGCTACTTTCACGCAATCTCCTGCCCACGCCGGTGCAGGCAAGGCAAGGTCTGTGGCTGTGTTGAGCCCCTGCACCCGCACCGTACCACCCAGCACTGTTGCCGGCAGTGGTGTTGCCGGTGCCACCTGCACAAGTTGCCCCGCTTCGGCAACCAGCTTACCTTCAAAAAACACCGCATAAGGGTCACGCCCATCCAGTTCATCCAGTAACTGCATATCGGCTACAAAACCCGGGGCAATGGCGCCAATGTCCTCCACCCCGGCCGAGCGGGCAGAGTTGTAAGTTGCCCAGCGCAGCGCATCCATCGGGTCCACCCCCTGGCGCAGCACAGCCTTAATCAGCCGGTTAACATGCCCGGTTTCCAGCAGGTCTTTGGCATGCACATCATCGTTGCAAAGGCAAACGTGGTCGGTATAGCGCATGCCTTTCAGCCCGGCAATCAGCTGCGGCATGGTATTGGTGGAAAGTGAACTCTCCTGTAAATGCGCATATAGCCCAACATGCAGGTTTTCGGCCACCTCTTCACTGCCACGCAGGCTGTGGTTGTCCGTCGGGCCGGCAAGCGCATAGGCCGCAATCTCCGCCGGGGTCAGCTTTGGCGCATGGCCCTGAATCAGCACGTGGCGGTCAAGCCCCTCTTTTAAAATACCATGCATTTTGGGCGAATCATGTACCACATTGTAAAAATCCATCACTTCCGCAATACCGTACACCCCATCGGTGTCCAATAGCTTCGCAATTTCTTTTGGGCCAAATTCGCCACCATTGCCCTCTGCACCGGGTACCGAAGGCAAACACGAGGGGGCTAAATTAAACTGCCGCACCGGCGAAGCCTTAGCATTATCGACCATGAACTGTACCCCGTTGATACCTAAAACATTCGCAATCTCGTGCGGGTCTACAAATACACTGGTCGTACCGCACAAGATAGCCGCCTTGCCAAAATTTTCAGGCGTCAGCATGGTGCTTTCTACATGCATGTGAATGTCAATACAGCCGGGGGCAAGATAACGGCCCGCACCGTCATAGCTTTGTTTGCTGGCCACGCGCGGCTTTTCGCTGTTTGCACGCACCCGTACGACCACGCCGTCCAGCACGTCGACCTCAGCGGGGTAAATCTCCCCCGTCATCACATTGACAAAACGGACATTCTCTATCGTCAGGTCGCACGGCAACTGGCCCATTGCCGCCGCAATCAATTTGCTTCGGTCCAGTATTTTTTTTACACGCATTCGTAAATTCCTTTCTGCTAGGCAGGGATTTGTTTTAGTATAGCACGTTTTGTTCCGGTTCAAAAGACTTGTTTACACCGCAGACAAAAAGTCTGCACCAATAGGTCAACAAAAAGTCAAAAGCGCCTGTTTTTTGTGTAAAAAAACAGTTTTTCACTTTTTCTTATCGCTTTTTGGGTGTATAATAGCAACATTACCATGATTTGCGCAAGGCCTTTGTCTTTACCCACCTTGCGCCGGAAAGCGAGGAAATGGTCGAATGAAAACCATGACGAAGCAAGAAGCAATGGCTGCACTGAAAGGCAGGTGTGTGGCTTTGATTCGTTTTGATGACTTTGAAACCGCAAAAGCGGTTGCCCATACCGTTGCATCTGCAGGCATTGGTGCATTAGAGGTCACCTTTACCGTAAAAGACGCCCCTCGCCTGATTCACGAGTTAAAAATCGAATTTGGCGAAACCATACTGGTAGGCGCCGGCACAGTGCTAACGGCCGATCAGGCAAATGCCGCACGGCAAAGCGGGGCAGATTTTGTAACCAGCCCCTGCATCTTGCCAGAGGTCGGTGCCGCCTGTAAACAGCTGGATATGCTGTGTAGCATGGGGGCGGCAACCGCAACCGAAGCCTACCAAAGCCATCTTGCAGGCAGTGATTTGATTAAGCTGTTCCCTGGCTGCTCCATCAACCCAGAGTTTATCCGTGCCGTACAGGCCCCGTTGCCGTTTTTAGAGTTTATGCCAACCGACGGCGTGGATTATTCCAACATTGGCAGTTGGTTTGAAAATGGTGCTTATGCAGTGGGCATTGGAAGCTATTTGACCAAAGGTATTGACCTTGAACACCTGCCGGAGGCTGCCAGCCGCAGTAAGCTATTGCTGAACGCTATTCGCGGCTAAGTAAGCATAAAATATTTGTCGTAAATTGCAAGAGCAAGTTGGACACCCACGGTAGAGTGGGCGCGGGTTCTTAGGCGGCGTAGACTTTATCCAAGAATGCCTCAAATAGTTCCTCCGGCGTGCGGTAGCCGAGCTTGCGGCGAGG
>JAQVCK010000205.1 GCA_028689835.1 Pygmaiobacter sp.
ATATCAAGACTACTTAAATCAGCTTTCCACCCAAATCCCCTCCATCAACCTCAACGGGTATATCGGCGCCGACGGCAACGAATATTCGTTTGATGAAGAATCTCCGTATACCCAGCTTCTTGATGATTACCGCAGCTTACAGTACAATTATATGTTCGACAAAAGGGGACGCCTCGGCGAACTTTACGACCCCTCTTAAGGAAGGTGGAATTTCTGCTTGGAACGCCTTGATCTGCTGCATGTTTCTACCGACATTGCCTATGCTTTGCTGGAAAGCGGGGCGGAGATTTACCGGGTAGAAGAGTCAATTCTACGCATGTTTAAAGCCTATGGTATGGATGGCGGTTCCGTATTCGCCATCCCTACCTTTTTATTGGTTTCTCTGCCCGGTGATGACGGCAAACCGCTGACAGAAATGCGCCGCATCGGCAACCATGGCAGCGACCTTGCCAAAGTGGGGGCCTATAACGACCTGTGCCGCCGTATTTGCAAAAACGCCCCTGACGCAGAGAGTATTCGGCGTGAAATGCAAACAATTACGACGATCCCTCATCACCCGTTTTGGTTGCAGGTGGTGGCGTTTGGTGTGGTGGGGCTTGGGTTTACGCTGCTGTTTGGCGGCAGTGGCATCGACGCGGCGGCGGCACTGCTTTGTGGTATGGCAATCAAGCTGGTGTTGCATCAGTTTGACCGGTTTGAGGCAAATTCTTTTTTTACCACCATCTGTGTCAGCTTTGTGGCGGGTGCCGCCGCGTTTGGGCTGGTGCAACTGGGCTTTGGGCAAAACCTTGACAAGATTATCATTGGCGTTTTAATGAACCTTGTGCCCGGTGTGGCACTGACAAATTTTATGAGGGACATTATTGCGGGCGATTTGATTGCCGGGCTGACGAAGCTGGTAGAAGCTTTATTGACCGCGACCGGCATTGCGCTGGGCACCGGTGTGGCGCTTAGCCTTGGGCGCGCACTGATGGGGGTGTTGTGATGCTGCAATTTATAGGGGCCTGTGCCGCGGCATTTGCCGCCTGCTTTGCCTATTCCCTTGTTGTCAATATCCGTGGCCTCCTGCTGATATTGGCGCCGTTGGGTGCCGCGTTGTGCTGGCTGGTATACCTTGCCTGCCTGCCCTATTTTGAAGAGCTGCTGTGTTGTTTTTTTGCAACTTTGGCGGTCTCAGTCTACGCCGAGGTAATGTCGCGGGTAAACCGTGCCCCTGCTACCGGCTTTTTGCTGGTTGGCCTGCTGCCACTGGTACCGGGTGGCGGCATTTATTACACGATGGAATACGGCATCAACGGGGACACAATCAACTTTTTGCAGACCGGCCTACACACCTTTGGTATTGCGGGCTCTTTGGCCTTGGGCGTGTTGGTCGTGTCCAGTATTATGCGGTTTTACCATGTAGTGCGCCGGCAAGGCAAACGGGGCAGTTGCTGAACCGCGCTTGACGGTAGCTGCAAAACGACCTATACTAAAACCACGCGGTACTTGCCGCTAAAGGAGGCTGCAAATGGTTTCTATATCTGCATTAAGCGGTATCATTTTCACCTTATTGATCTGCTTCGTTTTACCTATTGTGCTGGCGGTGTTGGTTTGCCGCAAAAAGCCACGCCGGTTGTTGGTGGTTTTAGCTGGTACATTAAGCTTCCTTGTGCCACAATTGATGATTCGCGTTCCCCTACTTGGCACCGATTTTGTGCAGTCCTTTTTGCTGGGCTGGGGGCCATGGTCTCTTTCTGTCTTTTATGCCTTCACTGCCGCCCTGTTTGAAACGACCGGCCGTTTTTTGCTATTTTGGCTGGTATTGCGCCACAGCCGCAGTTTTGAGGATGGTATTGCAGCCGGCATTGGCCATGGCGGTATTGAAGCAATTACCATCGTCGGGTTTTCTTACGTCAATAACCTTATTTTTGCCATTGCTCTCAATCAGGGTAATGCTGCCGCCCTGTTACAAAGCGCTGGCCAAACGCAGGATGCTGCAAATACAATGATTGCCACTATTACAAGTGTACCTGCGCAGAGTTTTTATTTTGCAGGCATCGAGCGACTATTTACCATTGGGGTGCAAATTTTCTTTAGCACTTTACTGCTTAGCTTTATGGTGCGCAAAAAAGCATTAGTTGGGTTCTTGTTCGTATTGGCACTGCACACTGCTATGGATTTTACATTGCCGGTCATTGGCAACCTGTTTGGTCAGCTTTGGCTCAGCGAACTGTTGCTGGCTATTTTCAGTATTGCCGCTATGGTGTTTCTTGTACGCCGTCGTAAAACTTTGTTCCCTGCACAAACAGAAGCCTCTTAGCACAAAATGAATGTGTTTTATTCTGCTGCGGGCTGTCATTGCCCGCAGCTTTTTGTCCACTGAAAGGTGGTGTATTTCTTTGTCAACTGTTGAACTGCAAATGCCCCTAATTGAAGACGGAACCCGATGGGCCTACGGCGGGGACCAAGAATGGTGCTCTACCCGCTGGAAACGCCTTTCTGGCTGCGGGCCCACGACCGGTGCGAACCTTGCCGCCTATTATGCCAAAGCAGACCCCGCTATGCGTGGGCTATATGCAGGCAATACCGACACTTTTGAAAAACAGCAGTATGTCAACGCCATTGAAGATATGTTTCGCTTTATTACACCCAGCTACATGGGCTTCCCCTATGCTGGGCGGTATGCACTAAAATTTCGTGCCTTTGCACTGTATCATAACATCACACTGGATTCGGTTGGCTGTGGGGTTTCGCGCGGGGAACAAATGTTTGATTTCGTACGCCGCGGCATCGACAGCGGCAACCCGCTGGCCTTACTGATTTTACGCCATCGTGCGCCCGAAATGCGCGAAGACACCTGGCACTGGGTAACAGTAAGCGGTTACACGGAAAGCGGTAACGAAAAGCAAGTCATTTTAAGCAACTGTGGCGAGCGGCAGTTGCGCCCTGCCTCTTTGCTGTTTGACCGCAACCCCGGCAACACACTACGATTACTCTACTTTAAGGTACCTGCCCATGAATAAACCCCTTGATTTTACCTATACTACAGTGTTTGACCGCCAGTATGACCTTGCACACTTTTTAAAGCAATCGTCGGAAGAAGAGCTACCGATAGAAGACCTTGTATTTGACGGCCTTGAATTTGATAATATTATGGCGGCCGGACTGGAATTTCACCGCTGTAAGTTTCATGGCTGCCGGTTTATTGCCTGTCGCATGCCAAAGACCTATTTTAAAGAATGTCTGATACAGCAGTGCGACCTTTCTGGTAGCCGTTTTACCGATTCTACCCTGCACGATACTGTTTTACAAGACTGCAAGCTGGCCGGCACACAGCTGTCTGGGGCTTCTCTGCGCGAATGCAAATTTTTACGGTGCGCAGGTGATTTTGTAAGCTTTAGTGGTTGCGCACTGCGAAACACGATGTTTGAGGGTTGCCGTTTACCGGACGCCTCTTTTGATAGCTGCCGGCCAGTGCGGTTACAATTTGTAGATACAATGCTTTTACACAGCGATTTTACTTCCACCCCACTGAAGGGGATTGACTTCACCAGCGACCACATTGAAGGGCTGACCGTCGCCGGGCCAGAACTGAAAGGTGCAATTGTCAACGCACTGCAAGCCTGCGACTTTGCAAGGTTGCTTGGGCTGACCATTAAATAAGAATTCAAGCTAAGCATACAAAAAGACGCACTGGCTATTAGGCGAGTGTTCATAAAGATACTTTGTGAACCACCTAAAATGCGGGGTATAAGGCGGACAGTTTCGGCTGTCCGCCTTTTGCTATGCTTTAAATTGCGGCTGGCAGCTCGTCATCTAACATTATT
>JAQVCK010000206.1 GCA_028689835.1 Pygmaiobacter sp.
TGCTGAACAACGACATTGAGATCATCACGCCAGATTGGATACAGGAAATGCTGATGCTGGCGGTGCAACCCAAAACCGGGGCGGTGGGGGCCATGCTGTACTACCCGGACGATACGGTGCAGCACGCCGGGGTCATTACAGGGCTTGGCGGGTTTGCCGGGCACAGCCACAAATATGCGCATCGCGGGCACAGCGGGTATATGTTCCGCCTTGCCACCGTGCAGGATTTTTCAGCGGTGACAGCTGCGATGATGATGGTGCCTGCGGCGGTTTATGACGCGGTAGAGGGCCTTGACGAGGGGTTTGCCGTCGCGTTTAACGATGTCGATTTTTGCCTGCGGCTGCGCCGCGCGGGGTATGCGGTGCTGTTTACCCCATGGGCACAGGCTTACCACTGCGAGAGCAAAAGCCGCGGGCTGGATAAAAAGGGAGAAGCAAGAGCGCGGTTTGACGGCGAGCGCGCCCGGCTGAAACAGCGCTTTGGCGATGCACTGCTGCGCGACCCCTTTTACAGCCCCAATTTGACGCTGGACCGCGAAGATTTTTCAGAGGCGGCAGTGTTGCCAAAAGACGAGCAATAAAGTGGTAATCAACCCCCAAGGGAGGTCTTTTTTTGAAGCTTTCGCAGAGCCCAAACCGCGTGGGCATTTTTGCTTATTATGATGCGGACGGCATTGTGGACGATTATATTCCGGTGCTGGTGGGTGCGATGCGCCCTTTTTGCAGTTACCTGCTTTGCGTGGTCAATGGAGAGTTAAACGAAGAAGGCCGGCAAAAGCTGCAAGCAGTGTCGGATGAAATCCTGCTGCGCCCCAATGAAGGGCTTGACATCACCGGGTACAAAGAGGGGCTGTTTCACCTGCAAGAAAAAGTAATGCAGGCGGACGAAGTGCTGCTTTTTAACCAGACCATTTTTGGCCCGCTGAGCCCGCTGGATGCAATGTTTCGCGAGATGAACGCCAGAGACCTTGACTTTTGGGGTTTGACCAAACACAAGGGGTTAAAAGCAGACCTGACGGAGACGATTTGGAATAAAGTTGAATACGGATATTTGCCCCCGCACATCCAAAGCTTCTTCTTTGCCGTGCGCGGGGAGCTGCTGCATGCCCCGGTGTTTTGGGACTATTGGAAGACGCTGCCGGTGATCCACGATTATATGGAGGCCGTCAGCTACCACGAAGTTAAATTTACCAAATATTTTGAGGATCAGGGCTATCGCGGTGAACCGTATATTGATTGTACCGACTGGGAACCGTACACCGACTATGCACTGATGGGTATGCCCGCGCAAACGGTGCAGGACAAAAACTGCCCGTTTATCAAGCGAAAAAGTTTTTTCACGCCGCGCACGGTAGTGCTCAGTGTGCCGCAGGGTGGGGCCGGTTGGCAGCTTTACCAGCAGCTGGCGCAAACGGGCGATTACCCGGTCGAGCTGATTTTACAAAACCTCACCCGCACAGTACCGGCCAGCGAATACCTGCCCGCGCTGGCCCCCAGCTTTTGTCCGGGTGCGCAACAAGCGGCACAAACCGGCACGGTGGCGCTGGTTGTGCGTATTGATGACGCCGAATTTTTACCCGGCCTTACCGCTGCCGCCGCCACAGTGCCGCAGGGGGGCAGGGTGCTTTGCCTTGCCGGAACTACTGAATTACAATGCGCTGTGCAGCAACAATTGCCTGAGGCAAAGGTGCTGGTTTGCAACGATGATGGGTTTTCGGTATTGTTTACCCAGTTGTGGCAGCAGGTGCAAGGGTATGATTATCTTTGCTATTTGCCACTGATGCCAGTGACAGTAGGGGATGATTTATACCGCCGCAGTATTGTTGACAGCACTGTCGCCGCATTGGGAAATTTAAATGCAGACCTTGCTATGCTGCACGAGCAGCCGGGTATTGGGGTATTGTTGCCGCCGCAAGATATGGTGGGTGACGGCTTTGACGGTTTTTTGCCCTATGCTGAGGCAAAGCCTTATTTACAGTTCGCCCCGCAGTTTGACCAGTTGACGTTTGGCAAGCCACTGCTGTGGCTGTGCAGCGGCAGCTTTTTTGCCCGTACCAGTGTTATGGCCCCGCTGGCAACGCTGCCGTGGGCAGAAATCAATAAACTCGAGCATGCTGATTGGGCGCAGGAGATTTTTCTGCCGCTGGTGGCGCAGCAAAGCGGTTTGTTGTGCGGTTTTGCGCTGCCGTGGCAGGACTTGATGCGGGAATACTGGAACGCGCGGGAATATGTGAGCCGGTTTGCGGGCATTTTTGAGACCCCCAACAAAAAAGGGGCGGATATGATTGAATTTCGCATGAAAGGCATCCGTGATTTTTATTTAGAGCGGCGTTACCAGATGACGTTGCAGCAGGCGTTTGCCGCAAAGCTTAGCTTTAAACAAAAACTCTGGATTATTTTGCAACTTTTGCTCTCGCCTGCGGCATTTGAGCGTTTGCAAAAATTGTTGCACGGTGGGCAGTTGCCCACCCCGCCACCACCACCGGAAGATGGCTTAGATTAAACGGCCCTGCGCCGTGTACTGGGGAGAGGATCAGAACAATGGCTTTTCAATCCGCAAAGTTTTTTGTGCTTCTGCTAGGGACGTTGGCCTTTTACTATGTTGTACCGGCAAAAGCCAAAAACTTGGTTTTGCTGGCAGCTGGCATTATTTTCTATGCCAGTGCAGGGCCCGGTTATCTAGCACTGCTCGGGGTAGCAATTTTATTGAGCTATGCGGGGGGCCTTCTGCTTGGTCGCCTACAAGCGGGGAAAGGGCGCCGCGCTGTTTTTATCGGTATTTTGGTGCTCTTGTTCGGCAACCTTGCTGCATTTAAATACTACGATGCGCTGTGTGCCGCTCTGGCAAAGTTGCCCTTGTTTGCAGGTCTGCCGCCGCTGGGGCTAGTTGCTCCGCTGGGTATCAGCTTTTACACCTTTACCATGACAGGTTATTTGATTGATGTCTATCTTAATTCACAAAAGCCGGAAAAAAACCTGCTACGCTATGCAGTGTTTGCCAGTTTCTTCCCACTAATTCTCTCGGGCCCTATTGAACGCGGCAACACGCTGCTGCCACAACTTGACGGGCCGCGCAAGTTTGTCTATAACGATTTTGCCGAGGGCGCCTCCCGTATGTTGTGGGGCTTTTTTAAAAAATTTGTGGTTGCAAATATGATTGGGGTGGCAGTAGACCGCGTGTTTGCTGACCCAGAGCTTTACACCGGCCCGTATTTGCTGATGGCAGCGCTGCTGTATTCGTATCAGATCTACTGTGATTTTTCAGGCTATTCCGACATTGCTATTGGTGTGGGGATGACACTGGGGATTCGTGTGCGAGAAAACTTTGCCCGCCCGTTTGCGGCGCGCAGCTTTACAGAAATGTGGCAACGTTGGCACATTAGCCTAACTAGTTGGTTTCGAGATTATGTCTTTATGCCGCTGCGGTTCGCTTGGCGCGATTCCCGCTGGCCAAAGGTGACCGGTGCGATTGCACTGTCCTCTATCTTTTTACTCAGCGGCCTTTGGCATGAAGCGAAAATGACTTATATCGTCTGGGGCGCACTGAACGCCGTTTTTATGGTGGTTGGTAAAGAGACGATGAAAAAACGGCGCAAGCTGGCAAAAACAAACCCACTCTATAAAAATAAAGCAGTTAAAGCTGTATTACAAATTGCAATGGTCTATTTGATGTTTACCGCGTGTCATGTGTTTTTTCGTGCCGCGTCTATGAGTGATGCATTTTATTTTTACAGTCACTTCGCGACCGGTTGGCTGGATGCACTGCGTGCACCGGGTACGGTTGTGGCAACACTGAAAGAGCTA
>JAQVCK010000207.1 GCA_028689835.1 Pygmaiobacter sp.
AGAATGGCAGGTCATAACCGCCGCCTGCGGCAGCAGCGCCAACTGAGTTAAAATATGGTTGTCCTGCGGATTTTGCTCGGCTAAGGCCTCCAGCGCGGCGGCAATCCGTTCACGCATTTCGGCGGCCGCGGCTTTGGTAAAGGTCACGACCAGCAGGCGATCAACGCTTAACTGCTCGGGGCCTGTCAGCAGGCGGATAATCCTTTCTACCAAAACGGCGGTTTTGCCCGAGCCCGCCCCTGCCGCTACCAGCAGGTTGGTGCCTTTGGTTTCAATGGCCGCCAGTTGGTCGTCTGTCCAGCTTTTATTACTCATCACCGCTCACCTCCTCCGGCGCAACAGAGTCAACAGAGTTTAATTGTTTGCGAGCCAGCTCGCCCCCCACGCCACAAACGGCGGCGTATTCGCAATATTCGCAGGGCAAAACCTGTGAAGAATTAAGCTGCGGCTCGGCGGCAATTATCCCGTCCAGCATTGAGCAGGCGGCTTTTTCGATAGCCGTATATAAGCATTGGCGCAGGGCAGACCAGCCCTCGGGGCTGATTGTCGTGCCTGCGCGGGGCGAACCGTCTTGATTAAGACGAACAGGAATAATAGGCGGAGCGTCCTGGCCGCCGATCGCCAAAGCGATGGCCGCCGGATCCTCAACGGTCAGGCCGCTTAAAACCTGACCTGTGCCTGCATCTTGGTATTCGTCGCTTGCAGGCATGGCCACACACTCGATATTATCACGAATCGCGCTGTAATAGACCCCCGCGGGAGCGGGCTCAAGGTCGGAAAAATAGGCGCCGGAGGCCAGAACCACCTCTAAATAAGTCATTAATTGCAGCTGTTTGCCCAGCTGCACATCGCTGTCCTTAAGCCTTTTGTCGGCGGATTTATAATCGACGACCCTGTAATAGATTTTGCCGTCGGCCTCGGCGCAATCGACGCGGTCGATTATACCCCACAGCTCCAAACGGCGGCCGTTAGATAAATTAAGGTTAAGCCCCGCCAGCTGGCCTGTTTTACCGAAGGTGATTTCAAAGGCCCGGGGCACAAAACGGCCGTGCTTTTGCTGGTCGGCTACAAAAAGCAGGCTGGTAAAAAGCACCTCTAGCAGGCGTTCGGCCAAATAACGGTAACGCGGCGAGCTGTTATAAAGCCCGCCTAAAAAATCCCGCAAAATCGGCTGCAATTCAGCCTGCGTGATCGCTTTCAGCTCCTCGGGGCTTATTTTTTGCCAGTCAAACTCGCCGCAGGCGGCGCGGCGGCAAACCCCCTCCATAACCGCGTGATAAATCGTGCCCCGTTCGGCGGCCGTCACCTCGTAAAGCGGGCGTTTTTTTAACTTAAGCAGGTAATTGGCGTAATAAGAAAAGGGACACGAAAGATATTTTTCTAAACGGGAAACGCTGCCCGCCAGGGTTTGGCCGAAAACAGCGTTGCGGCTTTGCTCGTTGAGCCTTTGCGGAGCCGTAAAATCCAAGCCTGCCTGCAGCATTACCGTTTGCGCGGCATAAGCGGGCTTGTCTGCATACCAGTTTTGCAGCTTGTCCCAATAAGGGGCAAGCGCTTCGCCCTGTGCCTGCTGCTTGCTTAAGGCTCTTGCCAAGGCCGCCAAGGAGCGGCTGCCGCCGCAAACGGCCTGATACTGCCCGCCTTCTGTCAGCTCATTGACAGTTAAACCGGGAAAGATTTTTTTAATGCGGTTGACAACGGCCGAAGGCGCAAGCTCTTCGCCTTCTGCCTCACGCGCGTAGCTTAAATAAAGCTGCTCGGTTGAACGGGTTAAGGCAATATAACAAAGATAGCTTTCGGCCAGCTGCCGTTCGTCGGCGGCAGGAGCTAAAGCACAGCCCGCGGCCTTTAGGGCCTTGCGCTCGTTAACCGATAAAATACCGTCCGGCTCGATTTTGGCGGGAAAAACACCGCTGTTTAAGCCGACCACAAAAACGGCCTTTAAGCGCGGACTGCGGCTGCGCTCGATGGCGGCCACAAAGACCTGATCCAGCCCCGGGGGAATGATGGCAAAGCTAAAGGCCGTTAAGCCCTCGTCCAAAATCTCCCGCATTTGCGCCAAAGGAAGTTGTAATTCTCCTAAAAAGGCTTGCGCCTGCGTAAATATTTCTTTTAAAAAGCCGCCGAGCTGGCGCAAAGCGGCGGCGCGCCGGCCGTCGCCGGCCTCTAAAGCCGCCTTTAGCTCTGCTTGCAGCTGCTCGTCGGCCTTAAGCTTGGTCAGCAAAGCCAAAGCGCCGCGGCACAGCGCGGCAAAGCTCGGCTCATCGCCCAGCTCATCGGTTAAGACGGACACCTCGGCAACCACGCGGCGGCGCAGCTCGTCAAAGCGCAAAAGCTGGCGCTCGTCAGCCTGCCCCAAAGAGCTCGGCCAAAAGCTCCAGTTTTGCTCTGCCTGCCACTGCCAGGGCTTAACCCCTGCGGCTAGGCAATAATTCTCTAACAAGGCGGCCTCGTCGGCGGATAATCCCGCCGCGCCACTTTTAATATAACGGAAAACCGCCTGCTGCTGCCAGCCCTCCTCGGCGATCTCCAGGGCGGCGCGCAAGGCCTCAATCAGCGGATGAAAATAAGCCGCCTGCTGCTCATCAATAAAAAAGGGCAGCTCACAGCCTGTAAAAACCTGCTTGATCTGCTTTTGATAATCACCCAAATTGCGACAGATCAGCGCAATATCACGGTAACGCCAGTTACGGGTACGCACCAGCTTTTTGATTTGGGCGGCTATATATTCAATTTCCGCGTTGCGGTCGGGCGCGGAGGTCAAAAAAATATTTTGCGGCTCGCCCGCGTATTTTTGCCCGCCGTAGAGCGGAAAGAGGTTTTCTTCAACAAAAGCCAGCTCCGTCTGGTCTTTAAAGCGCGGCACAGGCTTTTGTGTCAGTAAAAGCGGCTCAAGCCAGCTGCAGTCCGCCAAGGCTTTGCGCAGACGGCGGGCGGTTTGCCAAAGCGGAAAGAACATTTCCGTAGCCAAAATAGCTTTTTTATTTAATAAGGCAGGGTCTAAAGCCAAGGCGATTTCCAGCTTTTGGCAGCTGTGCCCCAAAGCGACTATTACGGACAGCTCTAAGGGCGAAAAGATCGCAAAACCGTCTATGTAGCAGGTAGTACCCTCTAAATAACCCCCGGCTATCTCCCGCGCCAAAAACTGTAGCTCGGCAGCGGCGTCAAGATAGCTGTCGGCGCAAAAGGCCTCGTAAGAGCTGTAAATAAGGCTTAAATCGTGCAGTTTTTTTTGCAGGTCGCCGCCCTCGCCGCCCAAGCGCTCGGCGGTCTCCTTCAGCATTTGCGGAGTGATCTGCCAGGCGGCCAGCTCGTCTATGGATTGCAAAAGCGCGGCGGCAAAGTTTTTTTGCGCTGCGGATCGCCCAAACAAGGCCAAATCCTCGCTGTTTTCCTTTAAAACCGCCAACAGCGCCATTTGCCGCGCCGCGCCTGTTAACAGCGGCAAATTTACCCCCGCCGCCTTACGCGCCCCGTAAACCAAATGGCGAAAGCTGGTCACACGGCAGCGGCCGAAGCCCGCTAAACCATAGTCACAGGCTAAAGCGCGCTCATAGATATAAGAGGACTGCTCCGGCACCAGCAACAAAATCTCCCTGCCGCGCGGGGCTTTTTTCAGCTCTTCGGCAATACTGCGTAATATGTATTCTGTTTTGCCCGCGCCCGCGCGGCCGCAAATCAGTCGGACGGTCATAAAAAGCCTCCTTTTTTGAGATTTTGAATATTAATATGCACTACTTTAATCCAACTTATTAAAGCTTGGCTGTCTTTGGCAAAAGGTTGTAATATACTTAAAACCCG
>JAQVCK010000208.1 GCA_028689835.1 Pygmaiobacter sp.
CGGTCTTACTCCAGCCCAATGTGCCGGGCTTCAACTGTCCAAAAAGTGTAAGCGCGAGTTTTTGCTCGTTGCGTAGAGCTTTTTCGTGCTTTCGGGTTCTCTTTTTTCATCTTTACTTTACAGTGCCGTTGCTTTATTGGTTTATATCAGTCAACATAATGTTAAGCTAACTGCAATCAAAGAATGGGTCGAAGACGCCGTGGGGAAAGGTACTTTTTTATAGTAATTCCATTACACGGTGAAATACTTCCCGCAGAGCGCGGGCCGCCGCACAGTCAATTTCGGCAACGCTTTTACCGGCATTGATTGCGGTAGCTGCTGCGGGGTCATAGGGGATACGCCCCGCATATGAAATTTCGTTTTCTAAGCAAAACTGCTCAATAGCCGCTGTTTTTTCTGGGCTGGTGTCCCACTTGTTGATGCATACAGCGGTTTTGGCTTGAAAGACTGCTGCGGTTTTTAAAATACGCTTTAAATCGCTGATGCCAGACACAGAGGGTTCTGCCACAATTAGTACCAAATCTACACCGCTCATAGACGCAATTACCGGGCAACCGATACCGGGGGAACCGTCAATAATGGCAAGTTCCGCATCATTTGCAGCGCGTGCTAAGGTTTGTTTCACCTCCGACACCAGCTTGCCAGAGTTGCCGCGCCCCATCTTTAATTCTGCGGTGGCAAAAGTGTGCCCGTTTTGGTAAAGCTGTACTTCACCCGCAACATCATCCTGTAAGGTAATTGCCCCCTGTGGGCAGACCAGTGTGCAAACGCCACAACCCTCGCAGTTGAATTCATTTATCAAGTAGGCATTTTTGCTTGGGTGCACGGCGTCAAACCGGCAAACCGAAAGGCAGGCACCGCAACGGGTGCACTTTTGGGCATCAATCACAGCTTTTTTTGAACCATAATAGTCAAAATGCTCTGGCTCATGCCGGCTGCCGACCACCAGGTGTAAGTTTGGTGCGTCCACATCACAGTCTGCAAACGCACGGGCCTTTGCAAAGTGGATAAAAGCAGCGGCGGTGGTGGTTTTGCCCGTACCACCTTTCCCGCTTAAAATAAGCAGCTTTTTCATTGCACGGCCTCCTTCCGAATTTGGGTCAGCAAATTACGGAAGATTTCGGCCATGGCTGCCTCTTGCAGTACAGCCACTTGCCCTGCCGCAGTGCGCTCTGCCACCTTTGCATCATAAGGGATGCGCAACAGAAGCGGGGTGTTTGTTTCTGCGCAAAATTGGTTTAGCAAAGGGTACTCGCCGTTTGCTTTGTTAATGACAATGCCGCAGGGCTTTTGCAATAGGCGCACCAGTTTGTGCACCATTTTAAGGTTGTGAAAGCCGAATGCAGTAGGCTCTGCCACCAGCACACAATAATCTGCTTGCGACACACTTTCCATTACAGAACACCCACTTCCGGGGGGGCAGTCTATCACGGTCAGGCCGCGTTCGTTTTTGCTTTTTTGAAGTACTGCTTTGATTACAGGGACGGCAGAAACTTCGCCAAGGTTTAAAATACCGGTGACAACACGCACATCGCCGGCAACGCCTTCTTTTACACAGCCCACTTCGCGCAAGCTCTCTTTAACCGCCCCTTCGGGGCAGACCAAGGTGCAACCGCCGCAAGAATGGCAAACCTCTGCAAACACCATGGGTTGATTGCGCACGAATACGAGCGCGTTAAAATGGCAAAAGTCAACACACTTCCGGCAGCCGGTGCATTTTTCACCATCAAAGGCAGGAAGCGGCACGGTAACAGGCAAAGTAGAAACTTTTTCGGGTTTTAAAAACAGTTGCCCGTTCGGCTCTTCCACATCACAGTCGAGGTAGGTGGCATTTTGGGCCACGGATGCAAGATTAACAGAGACAAAGGTTTTGCCGGTGCCGCCCTTGCCACTTAGCACGGCAACCCTCATGCCCGGCCGTGGAAACCCGCGTGAAAGCTTGTCAGCTCACTCAGTTTCCCCTCCAACATTGCCAGCAGGTTTTTTTGTGCGTCACCGTCTTGTGCCTTAAAAATTTTCGTCTCTGCCGCCTTAAAAACATCTGCGGCGTTTTGCCCGCATCTTACGGTAATCAATACGGTTGCACCCGCGTCCACCACAAACTGTGCGGCTTTAAGGCCGGCACCACCTTCGGCGTTTGCCGCAGGGTTTGGTTTTATTTCGCTTGTCTCAGTTTTATCATCATAAATTAAAAAATAAGGTGCGCGGCCAAAAGAAACACAAACCGCCTCTTTGTTTTCATCTACGGGTATTGCTATTTTCATTTGGTGTTCTCCTCTATTTCTTGGCGCATACAGCCGTGCCGATGTTTGCGGCAGCCGCCGCAGCCGCAATAGTCTTCTTCCCCATTACACAGCTGGTAATCGCCGCCTTCAATTTTTAGGGGCAACCCCTCTACCAGTGTGCGGGCAATTTTTTTGCGTGCGTTTTCGTAAATTTGCTGAACGGTTGTGCGTGCGATATTCATATACCCACTGCATTCTTCTTGCGAAAAGCCCTCATTGTCAATTAGGCGTATCGCTTCGTATTCGTCCACGGTAACAATAACAACATCCTGGTTGGAAGCACTGCGTTGTGTGGGCAAAAATTCATTTACTTTGGGTAGACAGCAAACTTTTCTGCATTTTTTCGGCCTAGGCATAGTTCCTCCTATAAAAAAGCCGAAGCGTCCTTCGGCTTTTTACATTCATTAGCTTTGTTGTAACAGCGTTTCTACTTCTGCCAAACGGCGTTGCAGGGCTGCTTTGGTTGCAATCAGGGATTCTTTGCTTTTTGCATCAGCAAAACGGCCAAAACCGTTGCCGTGGCCAAACCCGCGGTGGGCTGCTGCACGAGCGCCACGAAAAGATGGTTTGTTTTGCCTACACGCAAAGCGTGGGCCGGTTCCATCCATATATGGCATTTTATCACCTCCATTGCCTTTGTTATTGACATATGTCGATTACGGTTTCTATTATACACGCAAAGCGGCATATGTCAATAACAAATGTGACACAGGCCTTAAACTATAGAATGTGAGTAACCCATAAAATTCTCGACAAACGATGTTTAAAACCGTGTTTAAAAGCTTACTACAAAAGATTTTTGATTTGTTGTTAAAAATCTTGTAACATAATATGCGTTTTGGTGACTAAAGGGTAAAAGGCAGAAAAGGGGGCGGCGCGCGTGCAGGATGATATAGAGCAATTGTTTTTACTATATCATCAAAATTTGTACCATTATCTATTGTCTTTGACCCACGATGTCGCCGAAGCGGAAGACCTTACTTCTGAAACCTTTTGCAAGGCGCTGCAGAGCCTTGCGGGCTTTAAAGAACAATCTTCTGCAAAAACGTGGCTTTTTTCTATCGCGCGTCACTTGTGGTTGCAACAGCGGCGGCGGCAAGGGCGCGAGGTTAACGGGGAGCTATTGCTAGAATTTTATGCAGAAGATACATTGCAAGATAAGATAATCCAGCAGCAGGTTTTGGCACGTATCCGGGTATTACTTGCACAAAAGGATACGCGCGCACAGCAAATTGTGGGGCTTAGAATACAGGGCCTATCTTATGCAGAGATTGCCGAAAAGTGCAAAATAGCCGAGGGTACGGCAAGAGTAATTGATTTTCGCACAAAGCAGTGGCTGAAACAAACACTTTTAAAGTCTAATGGTATTAAGTCAAGAGGGTGATTGAGAAAAAAGTATTGAGAACTCATGTGTTTTCAGTGTGGAAAGAGCCAAAAAGGCAACACCAACCTAAGCCCTGCCCTCATGCTTTCAAAAACA
>JAQVCK010000209.1 GCA_028689835.1 Pygmaiobacter sp.
GCTATTATGATGCTGCCCATTTTGTGCGGGATTTTCAGCTTGTTTTAGGGGTGTCTCCCGCCCAATACCGGCAAAATATGTCTGCTTTTTACAATGAAAAACTCGACTGCCTTTGATACAATTAAAGGGCAAGGTATAAAATTACCTTACTGGTAACAAGAAGGGAGTTGCAACGATGAAATTTTCAGGCCAGATGATTGTAGTATCTGATATGGAGCAAAGCAAACAATTTTATGCGGAATATCTGGGAGAAAAAATAGACCTTGACCTTGGCGATTATGTGGTGTTTCAAAATTCGTTTTCAATGATGACCCGCCCACAGTGGCAGGCTGTGACCAAAGAGGGTGGCCTGCCTGCCGGTGGGGCACATGAGTTTGAGCTGTATTATGACGAGGACGAGATAGAAGCATTTGTGCAAAAAATTCAGGAAGATGGAAGTGTGCAGGTGTTCAACCCGCTGGAGGAAGCACCGTGGGGCCAACGCACCTTTCGCTTTTTGGACCCGGATGGGTATGTGGTCGAGGTGGGGGAAACCATGCAGGCCGTGGTACGCCGGTTTTTGCTTAACGGCATGACGGCAGAGCAGGCAGCAGAAAGAACATCAATGCCACTGCCATTTGTGCATGAGGTGCAAAAACAGGTGAAAGCATAAAAAAGTATAAGAAAGGGAGGTGGGCAGGATGAAATACCCTTGGCTGGACGAGTACTGCACTGCAAAGCAGGGCACGGTGCGTGATTATAAAGCAGAATGGGATGCAGTGCGATACCTGCTGTTTGGCAAAATGTTTGCAATGCGTGGCAGCGATAAAACCGGGCGTGCCATCATTACCTTAAAGCTGCCGCCAGAAGAGGGCGAGTTTTTGCGCCGACAGTATGCCGATATAATCCCCGGCTATTATATGAATAAACAGCACTGGAATTCAGTGTATTTGGATGGTAACGTGCCGGAGGATGTGCTGCGCGGTATGGTCGATAAGTCTTATGAGTTGTTGCTGGCTTCGCTTACAAAGCAGCAACGCGCGCAGTTTACCGGTGGGTGATATTGCAGGGTAGACAGTAAACTATAAACACAGGCCGGCACCCCATAGCAGGGGTGCCGGCCTGTGTTATAAATGAAGACAAAGTCATCAAGACGTGCGGGTAACCGGCGGGAAAAACACGGTGTTGGGTTTTTGCTTTACGGCGGGTTCTCCCCCGGTACACGGTGGCGCACGATGGGGGGTGGCCGCTGTGCCCAGCAACTGGGCATGCAGGGCGGCCTTTGCTTTTGCATAAGTGCCGGGGTCAGTGCAGCACTGGGCAAATGCCGCTTGTTTTATTTTGCAGGCCTGCATCACCGCCTTAGGGTGGGTACGCAAAAAGTCGCGCAACAATAATTCACTTTGCATGTAAAAGCCTGCCATTGGCAATAGATGTAAGGAGTAACCAGCTATTTGCAGGGCCGGGCGATAAAAGGAGTAGCGGCCTGCTTTTTCTGCCGGACACTGCCGGTAATCGGTGTATAAGAATAACTGTTCATACTGTGCCAGCGGCAGCAAGGGAAAGAGGCCAACAAAGATGTCAATTACCGGCCGTGCCACCATACCGGGCACGGCTGTGCTGCCGACATGCTCTACCGCGACCGACTGTGGTAAAAACAGCTGTTTTAGTTGGGCTGCCTCCTGCTCAAATAAAAGTGGCCATGAAGGGTCATAAGCAGCAAGTTCTTCCATTAAAAATCCATTCCCATCAGTTTAAATTTATCAGCCTCTCGGGCAGGGGCCGGGCAACGGGTAAACGACAGTAAAACTTGGGGTTTAAAGCCACCCGCGGCCGTGTTATTGGGCAGACCGGTTTGCCGGGGGCACCAGCCGGGGTGCCCGGGTAGTATAAGTGCTTTGCCGGTCGTTGCAATGGGCCCCGGCGGTCACACCGTTGCAGGCGGACAAAAATTGAACCCGTAAATGGCCGGTATCTACACGGGTTTTAATCATTTTGGCCCAAAGCGGCATTTTACAGCGCTAAAAAAACAACCCGGCGGTACTGAATAAAATTGCAAGCAACAACAAAGCGGCTTCGCCGTAGCGAAACAACCACCGGGGTACCTTTGCCCGGTAGGCCGTGTAGGCGTCACCAAACTGGGGTAGCAGGGTGTGGCGTTCCTCTGCTATGGCATTTGCATATTGGCCTGCAACCACCAGCAGTGCCAACACCAGCCCTGCCAGTGAGCGCAACGACAGCAAAAAGCCGCTTTGCAGTAAAATAAAGGCACTGTACATCGGGTGGCGTACTTTGCTATAAATGCCGCTGGTCAGCAGGGTGGGGGAGGTACCTATCGTATCTGCTTTGCCGGGGTTTTGTGCCCCGGCAGCGCCCAACTTTGCGCCGCCCCAGCAAAAAAGCACAAACCCGCCGGCAAAGTATAAAATATCAGCAAAGTAAACGGGTACGGGCCCGGCCCAAAACCAAAAGGCTGCTTGTCGCCAAAGGGGCAGGTCCGGGCGGAGTGTCAATAAATACTTTGCGCCATAATACAGTGGGGCATAGCATACGGCGGCCAGTAAAAGTGTGGCGGCCCGGTGCCAGCCACTATGTCGTGCGGTGGCTGATATTTTTTGTAGTTTTTGGTAATGTTGGTCAAAGTGAAGTTTTTTTTCGTAGTTTAACATAAGGTCTCCTAGGTGTTGCCAAATTGCAATTCTACTTTTTTTGTTTAGACGGTGCTGCTTCGGTGCGGATGTCACGGTAAGAGGCAACCGTGCAGCCGCGGGCTTCTACCAAGGCACGAGTACCTGCACTGCTTTTGGGGCTTTCACCGCGTGCCGAGCAAAAAAATAGTTCTACTTTTTTGTGCGGCGGCAATAATCCTACCACCGAGTTGAATACCGGTGCAGGGTAACCACCCCAAATGGGGCAGCCAATGTGGATGACATCAAAGTCTGCAAGGGTTTCATTGAGCGGTTGCAGCGGCACTGCTTTGCGGTGCCGAGCACCATAGGATCCGCGTAAAAACGAACCTAAAAAGCTGTAGGGCTTTTGAGGAAACACTTCGCATAGGGCCGCCCCCCGTTGGGCAGCAAGGGCCACGGCCTCTTTTTGTGTGGCACCGCCAAAGGTATAGTATAAAACCAGTTCACTCATTAAAATCAGCTCCTTTTTGCCTTTTGGGCACAGGCTACAAAAAAGGTTTATATTACTTATAACGTCATTTTACTGCAAAAAAGGGCTTTTGGTCAATTCTGGAATTTCAGCATATAGGGATAGTGACGCAGATATTTTGTACCAAGCGTAAAAATGGCGTAAATCTCTTTTTGCAGACCGGCAAATATGGTATAATCAAAACAAAGTATCAACAAAAAAGCTTTTTTGTTGGGTGCTTGCTGCTGTGGGGTACGAAACCCTGCGGCAATTTTGAAATAAGGTTAAAGGAGGCAATTCAATGGCTTATTGCGAAAAATGCGGTGCACAGCTGGTAGAGGGGGCAAAGTTTTGCCCGGCATGTGGGGCATCGACAGAGGCAGGCCCTGCGGCGGGCAACACCCAGAATGTCGACCTTGGCGCAACTTTTCAAAACATCAACAACACCGAGGATACCACGCAAGAGTTTGACCCTGCGGATATTCAGCAAAATAAAACAATGGCAGTGCTTGCTTATCTTGGCATTTTGGTGCTGGTGCCGCTGCTTGGGGCAAAAGAATCAAAATTTGCA
>JAQVCK010000210.1 GCA_028689835.1 Pygmaiobacter sp.
GGCCTGCAATTAATGGTTTGCTCCGCCTACCGCAGTATTGCCCGGCAAGACCAACTGTTTGAACAGATGAAACAGCAGTACATCGCACAGGGTATGACTGAGCAGGAAGCTTACGACAAAACGTCAACAATACGCACCCCGCATGCATGCAGTGAACATTCTAGCGGGCTTGCCGCGGATATTGTTGCGGTTAATTACCAAACGCTGGACGATGGCTTTGGTGATACGCCAGAGGCAAAATGGCTGGCAGCACATGCGGTGGAGTATGGGTTTATTTTGCGTTACCCTAAAGACAAAGAGGATGTTACCGGTATCATCTGGGAGCCTTGGCATTTCCGCTATGTCGGGGTAGAAAACGCGCAAAAAATCAAAGATAGCGGCCTTTGTTTGGAAGAATATTTGGGCGCAGCCTGATGTCCGAAAAGGGGCCCTGCAAAATAAAATTGTAAGGGCCACTAAAATCGTCTATAATAAGACACACGCCCAAAAACAGCCTACCCTTTAATGGGGCGCTGTGGGCAGATTGAAGAACAGGGAGAATTTTATGCAGCGAAACGAACTTGGCGGTGCAGCAGCATTAACGGTGCTGAGTGCCGAGCAATTCAAAACCAGCCGCATCAGTATTTACTTTATCCTGCCGTCAAAGCGGCAGACGGCTACCGCGTTTGCCTTATTACCCCAACTGTTAGAGCGTGGGTACGCAGGCTGCCCTGACATGACGGCACTTTCACGTAAATTGGCATCATTGTATGGGGCAAACCTGTCGGCCGACAGTTCTACCCAGGGGGGCAACCGCGTTGTCAGTATCAGCATCAGCGGGCTGCGCGATGCCTATGCGCTGCACGGCGAACCGCTGTCGGCAGCGTATGCGGAAATTTTATTTGGCGCAGCATTTGAGCCGTATTTTGTCGGTGGTGTATTTGACCCCGAGGCGGTGGCGGTCGAAAAAGAAAAACTGCGCGAAAACCTTGAGAGTGAAATCAACAACAAACGCGGTTATTGCATCAAACAGGCACGCAGAAAATTCTTTGGCGATTCGCCTGCCGGGATTGAGCGCAGCGGTTACTTAGAAGACATCGATGACCTTACCCCGCGCGCATTGACACAGGCCTATACCGAAATGATTGCAACTGCCAATATTGAGGTAATGGTGTTAGGGGCGAACGCCGGCAGGGTAGAAGAGATGCTGCGCGAAAAGTTGGCCAAAATGCAACGGACTCCGGCAAAGGTGTTGCCCCCGGTAGCCATGCCTGCTGTGCAGGTGCAAACGTACGCCGAACCGGTGGATGCCGTGCAAGGTAAGCTGTGCCTACTGTTCACCGCAGGGCGGGTGTTGACAAAGCAGGAGCTAGGCGTTATGCGCAGCGCGGCAGCTTTATTTGGCGGTCTGCCCACTTCGCGCCTGTTTCGCAATGTGCGCGAAAAGCAAAGCCTGTGTTATTATTGCGCCAGCTCGTTTTCTTATCTCACCTCTGCCATGAGCGTGGACAGCGGCATTGAACCACAAAACGGGCCTAAGGTGCAGCAGGCGGTGCTGAACGAGCTTGCCGCGATGGTCAATGGGCCCATTACCCAGCAAGAGCTGGACGAGACCCGCCTTGCGTTGCTTGGTGCGCTGCGCGCGGTAAACGACAGCCTTGCTTCGATTGAGTTTTGGGCATTTCGCGAAATCCTGCGCGGTAGCTTTGAAACGCCGCAACAGGCCGAGCAGACAATCAACGAAACCAGTGCAGAACAGATTCAAAAGGTACTGTCGCTGTTTACGCTGTCGGTTAGTTATCTGTTGGCAAAAGGGGGCGCGGGCGTTGAGCAATAAAGTGTTACGGTCTGAAACGGTGCGCAGTAGCCGCGTGGACTTTAAATATGAAAAGCTGACAATGGAAAATGGCTTGACAGTGCTGATTGCCCCCATGCCGGGTTACCGCACGGTGCAGGCCTCGCTGGCGGTTGATTTTGGCTCCGTGGACCAGAGTTTTACACTGGACGGCGAGACGGTTCGACTACCCGCCGGTGTTGCGCATTTCTTGGAGCATAAAATGTTTGAAAGTGAAGACGGCGACGCATTTGACCAGTATGCAAAAACCGGTGCAAGCGCCAATGCTTACACGGGGTTTGACCGTACCTGTTATGTGTTCAGCGCAACCGACCAGATTGACGAGTCGCTGGACGTGCTGCTGGGGCTGGTAGCGAAACCCTACTTTACCGAGCAAACCATTGCCAAAGAGCAGGGCATTATCGGGCAGGAGATTCGCATGTACGAAGATTCGCCCGAGTGGCAACTGCTGTTTTCGGCATTTTCGTGCCTCTACCACAACTGCGCCATCAAAGAGGATATTGCGGGTTCGGTGGAATCGATTGCAAAGATTACCCCACAGATGTTATATGCCTGCACAGATGCCTTTTATACCCCGCAGCGCATGGTGCTTGCGGTGGCGGGCAACATTAGCCGAGAGCAGGTAATAGAAGCACTGGGGCGCACCCCACTGCCCCAAAGCGGCAAAACTGCCCAAAAGGTACCGCAGCCAGAACCGCGTGAAATCGTGAAGCCTTTTACCGAGCGGGCTATGTCCATCGCGCGCCCTGTGTTGGGTGTCGCATTTAAAGAGCAGCCTTGGCCGCGCGGGCAGCGCGCTGAAATGGAAGTGATTACCGACCTGCTTTGTGAACTGATTGCCGGTGACACTACGCCGCTATACCGCAAGCTGTATGACGCAGGCCTTGTAAACAGTGGGTTTTCTGGTGAAGTATTCAGCGGTGATGGTTATGCCAGTATTATTTTTTCAGGTGAGACGCGAGACCCTGATGCAGTGCATACCGCATTACTGGCAGAGATTGCGCGCCTGAAAAAAGAGGGCATTGACGAACAGGACTTTGAAATTTGCCGTAACCTGTTATATGGTGAGGCCATCAGCCAGTTTGAAAGTGCCGATGATGTGGCCGGCTCGCTCTCGTCTGGCCAGTTGCGGGGGGAAGAGCTATTTTTTGAGGTGGAAACTCTCGCCTCACTGACCCGCATGCAGGTACAGCAGGCGTTGGATCTCCTGTTACAACCCGAATACAGCGCCAAAGTGGTACTACGGCCCGGTAATGATGCCAGTGGCAATGTGGGTGACGAAGAAGAATAGCCGCCCGTTTGATAAAAGCAGAAACAACAGGAAATGAGGCGTTTCAAACAATGACAAATCTTGTTCAGTTCCCCGGCCTTGGGTTGTCGTTTACAATCAACCGTGTGGCGTTTTCGATTGGTGATTTTGCGATTTACTGGTATGGCATTTTAATTGGCACCGGGATGTTGCTTGCGATGTTATACGCTTTTCGCATGGCGCCGCGCCTTGGTATTAATGTGGACCGCATGATTGATGTGATTTTTATTGGTGCGATAATGGCCGTTATTTGTGCACGTGCGTATTATGTGGTGTTTGCGCCGTTCAAATACACCTCGTTTGCGCAGATGCTGGATATTCGTGACGGCGGGCTTGCCATATATGGCGGCGTACTGGGCGCGTTTATCTTTGGCGGGCTTGCAAGTAAATGGCGCAAAGTGCCTATTTTGCCGATGTTTGATATTACCGCGATTGGCTTTTTAATCGGCCAATGTCTGGGCCGCTGGGGCAACTTTGTCAACCAAGAGGCCTTTGGCACCAACACCACAATGCCCTGGGGCATGATCAGCCCGCAGACCACGGC
>JAQVCK010000211.1 GCA_028689835.1 Pygmaiobacter sp.
GCGCACGGCAGTAAACTTTACTGGCGCATTAAGCGCCAAGGGTAGAGAAAATATAGTTTTTGTATTCCTGCACATGCAGTTTGCTGCATATTTTGGCGTTGGGCTGTTTGCCGCTGAAATGGTAGATATCCACCAAAACACCTCCATAGCTTGGGCCGGGGCAGGTGTCCACTTCGCAGTAATAGTCATCGCACTGCGCAATACAGGCGGGGTGCAGCGCCGCGGCCATGGCGGCGGGGTCTGCCATGTCAAGGCAGGGGCGGCCAAAACGCTGTTCGTTTAGCAGCATCAGCTGGCGATTGCAGTCCACTGCAAATTTGCCCAATGGGCCGCTGTCGCGCAGCCGGTTGATTTCATCTTCGTTCAGCATGGCATCGTCAATACAGGCGTCCCAGCCCACATAGGTCAGCGGCACACCAAATTCGGTCACGATTTTCGCGGCCTCGGCGTCCTGCCAGATATTGAACTCCGCCACCGGGCTGACATTGCCAAAACCCAGCCCTGCGGTGCCCATGGCCACAATGCGTTTTACTTTGCGCATCGTATCGGGGGCAAGGCGCATTGCAACGGCAATGTTGGTCAGGGTGCCAAGGGTCACAATTTCAATGCTGCCCGCCTCGTGCGCATCCAGCGCTTCCAGCATTTTCAGCACGCCGTTGCCCGGTGCAATCTGCAACCGCTTTGGTGCGTACCCAAGGTCCCCCATGCCGTCGTTGCCATGCGTTTCGTGTGCAAAAACAAGCTCGCGCAGCAGCATGTCGCGGCAGCCCTCATAAACCGGGGGTTCGTAGGTGCCTGCATACTCAATGGTTGTCAGCGTGTTCAGCGCCGCTTGGTGGCAGTCTACATTGCCGGAAACGGTGGTGAAAAACAGAATTTCTACCCCCGGGTCGTGCAGTGCCATGGCAATCGCCATCGCGTCGTCAGAGCCGCAGTCGGTGTCAATAATCAGCTGTTGTTTTTTCATTGTGGTACCTCCTCATAAATGTGTAACATTTAAAAATATCATAAATCACAAAAAATGTCCACAATTAAAGAAATTTACATGACGAAAAAACAACGCAAAATATGTGCAGATAGCACAAAATGAGTGAAAATAACCCGAAACAACATGAAACAAACTTGTGCAACCTGATTTTAAATTGGGCGTGCATCCGTGCAATCATACAAAATATAAACCAAAAAATTCCTTTTCGTTGAAAATTATTAGACATAATGATACAATGCGGTCAACCGCTGGGAAACCGGTACCCGGCAGAAGATATTCAACAAGGCACAATTATAAGGAGGTTTATCATGGAAAAGAAAAAGTATTCAATCAAAGAGGACTTTTCAATGCTGGCAATTCTCATCATCCCCATTGCGGTAGCAGTGAACTTTGTGGGCGGCCAAATGGCATCGTTGCTCAAATTGCCGATGTACCTTGACACCATCGGCACCATCTTTGCCGGTATGCTGTGCGGCCCGTGGGTTGGCGCAGTCGCCGGCGCACTGACCAACATCGTCACTGGTATTGCAAACCCCGTTAACTTTGCGTTTATCCCAGTCAACATTATCGCTGGCCTTGTCACCGGTTTTCTGGCACGCGGCAACATGTTCAGCAATTGGTGGAAATGGCTCATCTCCATGGTCATTATGGCCATCACCTCCATCGCTTCGGCGGCACCCATTGTAGTATTGGTGTACGGTGGTGTTACCGGTAGCGGCACGTCCATCATTACAGCAACGGCCATGGCGGCGGGCGCCAATATCTGGGCGGCTGTCATTGGCACTGAGGGCGTGTTTACCGTGCTGGACCGCATCATCTCATTTGTGATTAGCATTCTCGTCATCCGTGTCATCCCAGACCGCACGCTAGTCAAATACGGCTGCGGCGCCAACTATATCAAGAAAAAACCTGCAACAGCGCAAAGTGATAAAAAATAAGCGAAACTGCTGAAAAGGTGAGCGCCGTCTCCCGCAAAAGGTGTTGGGAGACGGCATTTTCAGTCGCGGAAAAGAGGTAAAACCGAATGACGTGGAGAGAAAAGCTGCGCCTGCACAAAAGCAACCCGCTTGCGGCGCTGTATCCGTCATCCAAACTGCTGGTGGTGTTGTTGTATTCGTTTTGTACCATGTTGATCGGCACGATTAAGGTGGGGCCGGGGCAGTACCCGCTGTGGTTGATGTCGTGGTTTTTGGTGGTGCCGGTGCTGTGTGCGACAAGCGGTATCTTCAAGCGCTTCTGCCATGCCTTTACCAAGGTACTGGCCATTGTTGTCATTATTTTCATCGTGCAATCGCTGCTCATCCCCGACAAAATAGTCGTCTGGCAGCTTGGTTTTTTAAAGGTCTACCATTCCGGCCTGCAAAGTGCCATTTATCTGTCGTTTTGCATTTTGAATATTGCGGGTATTTTTGTGTGGATGTTCCAAACGACAGAGTATAAAGAGATGTCCCGTGCGCTGGAGGACTCCGGCATGGACTATAAGGCGGCCTATGTCTTTATCTCCACATTGCAGATGATTAATATCCTGGGCAAAAACAGCCGTACCATCATGAACGCACAGCGTGCGCGCGGGGTGGAAACGCAAGGCAATATGCTGGTGCGCGCCAAGGCATTCTTCCCGTCGCTGGTGCCGCTGATTTTGGGCGCCATTACCAACAGCGAAGAGCGGGTGCTGACGCTGGAATCCAAGGGGTTTGACGTCAGGTGTAAAAAAACACATTTGTTTGAGTTAGAGCGCACCGGCAAAGAGCCGGTGGTGAACGTGATAACAATTATCATTACACTGGCAGTGGTCGTTTGGAGGGTTGCGTTATGGGTGCTGTGATTGAACTGAAAAATGTGACCTACTCTTACCCGTTGACCGACACCCCGGCGCTGAAAGATTTTAACTGCACCATTGAAGAGGGCAAATTTTACGGGGTTATTGGGGCAAACGGGGCAGGCAAAACAACGCTGTGCTCGCTGATACGCGGCTTTGCGCCCGACTTTTTTAAGGGCGAGCTTTCGGGTGACGTGCTGGTGTACGGCAAGCCGACCAGCGCGTATGCCCCCGGCGAATTGTCGCTGAAAATCGGGTATGTGTTTCAAAACCCGTTTAACCAGATCAGCGGCGTAAAAGATACCCTGTTTGAAGAGGTGGCCTTTGGCCTTGAAAACTTTGGCGTGCCGGTGGATGAAATTGAACAGCGGGTCACCCGCGTGATGGAGCTGACAAACATCACCGACCTTGCCGAGAAAAACCCGTTCGAATTGTCCGGCGGCCAGCAACAGCGCGTCGCACTCGCGTCCATCATTGTGCTTGAGCCGGATATCCTTGTCATCGACGAGCCGACCAGCCAGCTGGACCCGGAGGGCACCGAGAGCGTGTTTAAAATCATCAAGGCGATGAAAGAACAAAAAAAGACAATTATTTTGGTGGAGCACAAAATTGACCTGATTGCAGAATATGCCGATGAAGTACTGGTGCTGCACGAAGGGGAGCTGATTCGCAGCGGCGCTAAACAGCAGGTGCTAACTGACATGTCTCTGCTGGAAAAGGGTGTACAACTGCCGCAGATGGCCATTTTGGGCAACCGGCTGCTCCAGCAGGGCCTGCCGCTGAGCTATGTGCCCATTACCGAAGCGCAGGGCGCAGAGGTGATTGGGCAGGCAATGCAGAAAAGGGGGGTG
>JAQVCK010000035.1 GCA_028689835.1 Pygmaiobacter sp.
TGGCCCCCGCAAAGGCGGCCAGGCCCCACAGCCCCAAATCCCGCTTGCCAAAACGCCCCGGCACCGCCGCGGCGCCGATGGCGGCCCCCGCGCCCAGCAAGGCCATAAATAGCAGGAACAACGTGCCGACCCCGGTAAATTTGGTGACGCCGAGGATTGAAAAACGGTCGATGTATAGTGGATAAACGGCCAGGGTGGCGGCCACAAAGGCCGCCGCCGGCCCCCGTGTAAAGCGTTCCAGTGGTTGCTGTTGCATACAATACTCCTTTCAATAAAAAGACAACCCCTATTGTAACGTGTACGGCCAAAATTTTCAACTTTTGACACCAAAGCGTCACAACCCGGCCCTACCCCGCCCACCGCGCGGCAAAAATACCCTTGCAAACCGCCGCCAACTGTGCTAGGATGGATGGTAGACAGCAAAAACAAACACCTTGACGGAGAAAGTACCCGCCCCCCTGCACAGCACAGAGAAACGCCTCACCGGCTGAGAGGGCGTTCGGCGGCAGCGGCGGGGAAGTTCCCTCCCGAGTGGTTTGTGCCAACGGCCCATGGCCCAGTAGTGCAAAACGGCAACCGCCCCGTTACCGGCGGACAAAGTGTTGCCGGGCAAACCGGCAAAAAACGGGTGGTACCGCGGAGTGTTTACAGCTTCGTCCCTTCTTGCGTTTTGCGCAAAAGGGGCGGGGCTTTTTGTTTGCCCCCACGGCCCGTTTGGTCGCCTGTTTTGCTGTAATTTGGTTGTAGCCATACAAATGAGAGGAGCAACACCATGCAAAAAATCATCGAGGAACTGTCTGCCCGGGTACAGGCAGACCTGGCAAAGGTGGCCTCCAGCGATACGCTGGCCGCCTTTTGGCAGGAATACCTGAGCAAGAACGGCAAAATTCCTTCTTTAATGAAGGAGCTGCGTAATGTTGCCGCCGAGGAGCGCCCCGCCGCCGGCAAAATTATCAACAGCTTTAAGGCCCAGGTTGCGGCGGATTACGAGGCCGCGGCCCAGCGCGTTAAGGCTGCCGAGCTTGCGGCCCGCAATGCCGCCGAGGCGGTGGATATCTCCCTGCCGGCCAAAACCCGGCCCATGGGGGCGCTGCACCCCATCACCTTAGTAAAAAACCAGATTATTGATGTGTTTGCTGGGATGGGCTTTTCGGTTTACGACGGCCCTGAAATTGAGGACGACGACCACAACTTTACCCGGCTGAACGTGCCCAAAAACCACCCCGCCCGGGATATGCAGGATACCTTTTACCTGACCGAGGAGCTGTTGCTGCGCACCCAAACCTCCAACGGGCAAATTCGCGTGATGGATAGCCAGCGCCCGCCCATCAAGGTGCTATCCCCGGGCCGGGTTTTCCGCAGTGATTCGGACGCGACCCACAGCCCCATGTTCCACCAGATGGAGGGGCTTGTGGTGGATAAGGGCATTACCCTGTGCGACTTGCAGGGGATGCTGGATTGCCTGGTGCAAAACCTTTTTGGCCAGGATACCCGCACCCGGCTGCGCCCCAGCTACTTCCCCTTCACCGAGCCGAGCGTGGAGGTAGATGTCAGCTGCTTTGCCTGCGGCGGCAAGGGCTGTAGCCTGTGCAAGGGCACCGGCTGGATTGAGGTTTTGGGCGGCGGCGTTGTAAACCGCAAGGTGCTGCAAAACTGCAACATTGACCCCGATGTATACTCTGGCATTGCGTTTGGCATTGGCATTGAGCGTATTGCCATGCTGAAATACGGCATCAACAACATGGGCCTGCTGTTTGAGAACGACCTTCGTTTCCTCAAGCAGTTCCAGGAATAAGGAGGGCGCAGGAATGAAAGTACCATTCAGTTGGCTGAAAGAATATGTGAACATCACCATTACCCCCCAGGAGCTGGAGGAAAAGCTGTTCTCCTGCGGGTTTGAGGTGGAGGAGCTGATTGACCTATCGGCCGGTATCTCCCGCGTGGTGGTGGGCGAAATTACCCACATCGAAAAGCAGGAGGGTACCGAGCACCTCAACCTTTGCCGGGTAGATTGTGGCGATTATGGCCACGACCTTGCCATTACCACCGGCGCGCCCAACATTTTTGTGGGGGCCTGCGTGCCCGCCGCGCTGGATGGTTCCACCCTGCCGGGCGGCATCACCATCAAAAAGCGGATGATGCGCGGGGTGGAATCGAACGGGATGCTCTGCTCGGGTGCCGAGCTTGGCATCCATGACGATTGGTACCCGGGTGCCGAGGTAAACGGGCTGCTGATTCTTGATAAAACCGACCCCAAGGTGGTGCCCGGTGCCGATATCTGCGGCGTGGTGGGGCTGGATGATTTTATTTTTGATATCTCCATCACCGCCAACCGGCCCGACTGCCAGTCTATTCTAGGCATTGCGCGGGAGGTTGCGGCCCTATTGGGCGAGCCCGTCAAGATGCCCGCCACCGATTATACCTGCCCCGGTGCCCCCGATGCGCAAATCCACGTAAAGGTAGAAGCCCCCGATTTGTGCCCCCGCTACCTGGCCCATTATGTGCGCAACATCCGCACCGCGCCCTCCCCCCGGTGGATGAAAAAGCACCTGGCCTTGGCCGGGCTGCGCAGCATCAACAACGTGGTGGATATTACCAACCACACCCTGCTGGAAATTGGCCAGCCAATGCACGCGTTTGACCTTTCCACCTTGGCAGGCCGGGGCATTTGTGTGCGCCGCGCCCACAACGGCGAAAAGATTACCACCCTGGACGAGAAGGAATTTACCCTGACCGAAAACAACCTGGTAATTTGTGACGATGAAAAGCCGGTGGCTCTGGCCGGCGTGATGGGTGGGCTGAACAGCGAGATTACCCCCGAAACCAGCGAGCTGCTGTTTGAGTGCGCCACCTTTGCGCGGGATTCTATCCGCAAAACCAGCCGTGCCCTGGGCCAAAACAGCGATTCCTCGGCCCGGTACGAAAAAGGGGTTGACCAATACAGCACCGAGCTGGGCCTTGCCCGCGCCCTGCATTTGATTGAGGAGCTAAATTGCGGCGATATCACCACCACCGCCTTCGATTGCTCGGACGGCACGCCCAAAACCCGCAAAACCGTGCGCCTTATCCCCGGGCAGATCAACGCGGTGCTGGGCATTACCGTGCCGGAAGCCGCCATGCAGGATATTTTGACCCGGCTGGATTTTGGGGTGGAGATTGGCGCGGACGGCATTTGGACGGTATCCGTACCCCGCTACCGCGACGATGTGGAGGATTTCCCCGATTTGGCGGAGGAAATCATCCGGGAATATGGCTACGACCATATCGTGCCCACCTTCCTGAAAAGCGCCGCCGTGACGACCGGCGGGCTGAACCGCCCCCAAAAGGAGCAGCTAAAGCTGAAGCGGTTGCTGGCCGGGCAGGGCTTTTACGAGAGCAGCACCCTTGCCTTTTACGCCATGGCCGACTTAGACGCCCTGCACCTGCCCGCCGATGCCCCCGAGCGGCAGGCCATCCGCATCCTGAACCCCATCAGCGAGCATCTTTCCGTCATGCGCACCCTGCTTGCCCCCTCGATGCTCAACGTGATTGTGGAGAACCTGAAAAAAGGGAACGCCGCCGGGCGGTTGTTTGAACTTTCGAACATTTATCGCCCCCACGCGCTGCCCCTAACCGCCCAACCGGACGAACGGCTTTCCCTCTGCCTGGGGGTGTTTGGCCCCGGGGAAGATTTCTTCACCATGAAGGGCGCGATGGAAGCCATTGCCGCCGGGTTTGATTTGCAGTTTCGCTACCAGCGGGCCGAGGTACCCTACCTGCACCCCGGCATGACGGCGGCGGTGTTCTGCGATGGAAAACAGGTGGGCGTTTTTGGCAAGCTGGCCAACGAGATTACCAGCGCGCTGAAAATTGCCAAGGACGAGAAGGAGAGCCAGAACATTTACCTGGCCGAGCTGGATTACCCCGCCCTGGCGGAGTGCTTTGCGGCCGATTACCGCTACAAGCCGATGAGCGATTTTGCCCCCGCCAAGCGGGATTTGGCGCTGGTGTGTGCCGAGGAGGTGGCCTGCGGCGAGATTGAGGCCACCATCCGCAAGGCCAGCCCCCTGGTGGTGGAAACCAAGCTGTTTGACATCTACCGTGGCGAAAACCTGGGCGCCGGCAAAAAGAGCATGGCCTTCTCCCTGGTATTGGCCGACCCCGAAAAGGAACTGCCCCCCGACCAGGTAGACCGCGCCATCACCAAAATTTTGAAGGACTTGCAGTACAAGCTAAACGTAACCCTGCGCTGATTGCGGGATGCAAATAGGTTGATGCATTTTGAAGCTCTCCCCACCTGGTTGGGGGGAGCTTTTTTGTTGGGCTATGTTGTACCATGATGATTCGCCAATAACGTTTCCCTCGTTGTAACTTCATCTATTTATCCCAATAAAATGCATCCTCTTTTTAGAATTAAAAGAGGTTCACCGGCAGCTTATCGGAAAGTTAAATTTGACAAGACCTGTACATTTGATGTATTTTGAAATCAAAACGGAGCGGCATTTAACAATTTAGGAGTAGAAAAAGCCATGATACAGGTTTTGATTTGTGACGATGAGCCGACATTTACCGATATGCTTGCCCATCGTCTTTCAAGTATCCTGCGCGGTATACCGCAAAAAGTCAATCTGCATACTATTTGCGACCCACACCTGCTTACAAACCAAGAGATGGCAGAAGCCGATATTGCCTTTTTGGATATGGATATGGGCGATACGAATGGCTTGGTGTTGGCCAAAAAATTTCGCAGTATACGAAAAGATACCGTGCTTATCTTTGTAACGAACTATATGGAGTATGCAGCCGAGGGGTATGAGGTAGCAGCTTTTCGCTATCTTTCCAAAGACGAACTGGACCAAAAACTGCCGGACTATTTTCTGCAGGCTTTGCAGGTTTGCCGCAAAGAGCGGGAATGCATTTCTATTTTATGCCAAAAAGAAGAAGTGGTGGTGCTGCTAAACCAACTGATTTACGCTGAAACCAACCAAAGAGATTTGCTGCTACACCTTTGCAATTCTTCCCGAAAGGAATTGCTTACCCATATGGCAATGAACGCGCTGGAAGCCAAATTGGCGGGTCGTGGTTTTTTGCGAATACACCAAAGCTACCTGGTGAATATGGCTTTTATCCAAAAGCTACAAAGCACAGCAACCTGGCTGGATGGCAACATTAAACTGCCCACCAGCGCAAGAAACTATATTATGCTAAAGCGCACCTACCTTGCGTGGAAAGGCCAAACACGATGGGATATGCCCTAAGCCTATTGTTGAATATCACACAAACATATTGCTACACGGTATTTTTTGATGCATTCTTTCCGCGTAAGCGCACAGGCAAACTGTTTTGGGGTGCCACGCTTGTGTGGGGGGTACTTATGTTTTTGCTTACCAACGCGGTTGCCGCGGTGCAAGGGCCTTCTATTGGCCCGCTTTCCATGCTGCTTGAACCATTGCTGCTGTTAACTCTTTGCATCGTTCTATACCGTGGAAATCTTGTTGCCAAACTTTTCATCCTGATGATTGCTTACGCCCTCTTTTTTTCTGCATCCTCCCTTGCCAAGTTTATCATCATGGCTTTGCTGGGGTTAAGCCAAAACGCACTGATTTACAATCGCCCTTTATACACCGCCGTGCTGTGCATGCTAAGTGCATCCACGCTATTTTTAGCACTGGCCGTAAGGCATTTCCACCACCCACAGCAACCGCCACAAACCCAGTGGCCATGGCTGTTGCTGGCCACCTCTTTTCCCACCGCAACGCTGCTTTTTCTGCTTTTATTTTACAGTGCCTTCCCCGCTGTTTCTACCGGCTTTAACATTTGGATATTCTGCCTTTTTATTATGGCCGTAGCAAATATTTTGGTATTAATCCTAGTAGACCGGTTTCAGCGGCAGATGCAGAAGCGTGAAAAGCTTCTTGCGGTTGGTGAACGCGCCCGTATGCAGGAGGAAACTATTACCGCCCTTAGCGCCGCTTATACCGCGCAGCGCAAGCTAACCCACGATTTTAAGCAATACCTGGGTACACTTTCGGAAATGATTGCCCAGGGGAATTTAGAGCAGGCATCCGGCTACCTAAAACAAGTGCAAACGTGGCAAACCACGCGCACACTTTTGGTAAACTCACACAACGCCGCCATCGATGCCATTTTGAATCAAAAAGGCTACCTTGCCAAGCAGCAGGGCATCGATATGCGCTTTACCGTCAACGATTTATCGGAACTGAAAATCAAAAGCCTAGACTGCACTGCCGTGCTGGGCAATTTGTTGGATAATGCTATGGAGGCTTGCAAAAAACTCCCCGCCCCCCAAAGCCGCTGGGTGGAGGTACGGGTAACGCGCACACCGCCCGGGGCATTTGGCGGTGCATCGCTATTTATTTCAGTCGTAAACCCCAGCAACCCGGTAGAGATTCAAGGCGGATATGTTACCACAACAAAACCTGGTTCCTTTGCGCACGGTTTCGGGTTACCCAATGTGCAAGACATTTTAAAAAAATACAATGCCGAGTATGTGCTCTCCTACGATAACGGCAAATTTTTATTTAGTTCGGAATGGCCAGATATCCCCCTATAATTTTGCACTTACGCTGTTTGTTTTGCATTTACGCGCTTTCCCTGGATTTTTTTGGCACGTTGCTATATTCTAATCGTAAAGGCAGGGATTAAAAAATGGATAGTCTGGCAGAGCAAGTTACACAATATATGCTGGTTCGAAATCTCATCTCAAAAAATCAGACAGAGTGGTGCCATTATATGTTGGTTCATCGCCTGATGAGTATTTTGTCCTTCTGCATATTGGTTCCAGTAGGTGCTCTTTTGGTAGGTTGGTTGGGATCGATTTCATTTATAGCTAGTTTTCGCTTTTTGCGCGCTCGCACAGGAGGATATCATGCGAAAACCCCCTCCGGCTGTCTGCTAGCTTCTCTCGTTGTCCAAAGCGGTTTTTTATTGTTTCTCCCAACCTTAAATTCTCCTGGCATCGTGCTCTTGCTACTTTTGGTAGCTGAAACATCCATCTTATTTTTAGCTCCGGCCAACAATTGTGAATTGCACCTATCTATAGCAGAATGCAAGGCGATCCGCCCTCGTATATTAATACGCGTAGGCCTCACTATAGTGTGTAGCGCTGTATGTACCTTATTTGCCCTTCCTCTAGCAGGATGTATAGCACTCTCCGTTGTGGCAGTTGCTCTTTTATTGGTATTAGCGCAGTCAGGATATGGCACTCAATAATATGCACAAATATTGCTAGGAGGCATATAACATGAACCAGAAAAAAAGTTTCTGCCATCGAACTGTCAAAAGCATTATACAGTCTCTGGTAAAAGCTGAATACGATGGATGGCCCCCGTTCTGTGTCAATGGTATTTACCAGCCACACCGCCCGGAGTTCAAACCTGCTCAGCGACATGACATCGTGCCTGAAAAAGAATCAAGTTATCTTCTTAACGAAAAGGACGTGTTCATGGAGGCTGACCCAACCTTTTAAATGCACCGATGCAACAAGCCAAAGTCGCTATTACCATAGCCCCGCATCGAATTGCAGCACATGTGCTGCATAAAGTGTTATCTATTGTTCAACCAATAGCGAGAATTCCAAATCACTACAACTACATGAAAGAGGTGCAACACAAAATGAAGCGAAAAATTCAAAAATTGATTTCTATTCTCTGCGTTGCTGTTATGGCCGTTTCTATGGGAGCCGTATCGGCTTTTGCTGCTGAACCCGAAATCATGCCTAGGGACACCAACGACCGAACTAAGACCTTCATCTTTAACGTTTCCAATAATCAAACGGACTATTCAGATTTGGCAAGAAAGGACGACAACACCAACGTCTATATCAAGGCAAAAGCATACACCTTGCCTGCTGGTGGCTTTACTGCACAAACAGAATACCAAAGTGTTTGGGGCATTCGGAATGCAAGCACCGGTCAATATCGTATTTCCGACTACCAGGCGCATAGCATACGTAGTGACAATGCGTACATTACCGGCGATATTAATTTGACAGGCAAGAACGTTCGAATTGTTGCCAGATACCAGGGAATGAGCTATAATCATGGGGATGTCACCGTACTGTGGAGCCCTGACACATATGGCAATGTTCCTCCTCTAAACTAAAACGCACAAACAATTCCCCTGTTTGAACGGAGAAACCCATGCCAGCGTCTAGTTCCTAAACGCTATTGGTTAATTTTGCGAACCCTATGTACAAAATAAGAATTGGGGCGGTTTGGAATTCCCGCCTCAATTTTTCTGTATCCCGAGAATTCACCAAAAGAGGTGTACCATGAAAAAGGCACTTGTTGTTTTATCGGTTATCGTGTTGGCAACCGGCTGTTTCGGCGTTTGGCTTTTTGCGCGAAACCGTGCGCAGCCGGTTGCCCCCATTGCCACGGTAGCCCCGGCTACCCCGGGCCCCGGCGCAACCGCCGCGCCCTCGGCGGTGCCGGAGGGCGCGGCAAGCGCGCTGCGCAGCGTGCGCGGTGCGGCGGTGGATTGGATTTTTGATGGCGAAACCCCGATTTTGGAGCCGGAGGGCAGCACCTTTATTTTAAAAAGCGCGCATTTTGCCCAGGAGGAAGCCCCCACAGAAAATGCCCCCACGAATTTAGGCTACACGGGCACGTTGCAGGTAACCGTGCATTCCACCAAGGTGTACAACACGCCGGGGGAGGCAGCTATTGCGTGGGAGGATATCCCCTTCCCCCAGGAAAAAGTGGCAGAAACGCTGGATTCCCCCGTATTTCTCCTGGTGGATTTAACGCTTGAAAATGTGGATGCCGCCATGGCGGGCGCGGTGCCCCATGAATTTTCGAGCGACCTATTTACACTGCGGGATACCAACGATTTTTTGCCGGAGAACCTGCGCAACACCATGCATATACCCGATAGCGTGGCGGAAAGCATGGATGGCTACTATTTTAGCGGCCACCCGGTAGGCAGCGATAAAACGGCAACCAACTACCGCAGCTTCACCCTGAACCAAGGGGAAGCCATCGATATGCAGCTTGGCTATTTTGTAAACAGCGCCTACCTAAGCAGCCACCAACCGGTGTTAAAGTTGGGGTTTGCTTCGGAAAATAGCCACGGCATTTTACTTAACCCGGTAGCATGAAGGGAGCAGCAATGTGTGGTTTGCTTCGATATGAATTTTGCCGCCTGCTGCGGGAGCGGAGCTTTCGGTTTATGTTTGGCATCTTGCTGGCGTTTTGCGTTATCAGCGCCCTTCTCCCCATTGTGCAATACGAAAGAATGGCTGCGGTTTGGCGGGAACTGCCGCACGATGCCGATGGAAATTTGCTGAACAACCTTAGCCTAACCACCTACAGCCTCTATAACAGCTGGCTGGGCGGCTTGCCCACCGGGGTGGCCCCCGTAATTTTTTACAACCTGTTGCCTCTGGTGGTTGCCATCCCCTACGCTTCCTCCGCCTTTGAGGATTTGCATTCTGGCTATGCCAATGTGCTGATCGCACAGTGCGGCCGCCGCAAATATTACCTTTGCCGGTATGTTGCGGTGTTTGTTTCGGGCGCGGTGGTAATTTTGGTACCCTTGCTGGTAAATTATGCGTTGGTGGCCTGTTTTATCCCGGCGCGTATGCCGGATTCCACCGAGAATCTCTATTTCCAGGTGTATTACGATACCCTGTGGGGAACCCTTTTCTACCTCAAGCCCTGGCTCTACGATATTTTGTATCTGCTGCTAAATGCCCTTTTTGCCGGCGTTTGGGCTACCGTGCCGCTGGCTTGCTCGCTGTTTTTGGATAGCAAGCTGGCCATTACCATTGTGCCGTTTGTGGGGCTTACCTATCTTTCTTATGCCGCCAAGCAGGCGCTGGTTTACCGGGTTTGGCTTACCGTTGCGCCGGTGGAGCTGATACGCCCCATCTCGGTGGGGGATGCCGAGAACGGCTGGGTGCTGCTGGCAGAGCTGGTGTTTACCTTTGCGGTTACCTTCTCGGTGGTGATGGTGAAGGGGTGCCGGGATGATGTTTTATAAATTTTTGCGCTTCGATTTTAAAAACGGCATCCTCCACCAGTGGAAAACCTTTGCCTGCACCGGCGTTCTTTTCTTTTTGGGGGCCGCGTTACACTGCCTGACCCTGCGCGTTTTAAGCATTACCCGCCCAGAGTATCTTCAAACCCCACCCACCGTGGGCGATTATATGATTACCGTATTTGCGGGCGTGCGCGCACACGCCGCACAGGAAATGGGTTCCTCCTTCGAGATGCCGTTTTTGTGGCTGTTTTATCTGTGCTGGATACTTTTTACCGTCCTGCGCTACCCGCTGGAGGAGCTTGCGGGGGTGGGCAAGCATCTGCTGGTTTTATCGCGCAGCAGAACCCATTGGTGGTGCTCCAAGTGCATTTGGGTGTGCGCCAGCACCACGTTCACCTTTGCAGCCGCGCTGCTGGGCATGGCCCTTTGCGGGGTATGCTTTGGCGCAAGGCCCAGCTTGCAGGTAAGTGGCTACATCCCCACCCTGCTAAATTTCACCTCGGAACATATGGCACCAGAGCCTTGGGATATTTCCCTGTTGCTTTTGGCAAACCTGGCCCTGCTGATTGCGGCGGGGCTGGTGCAGCTTACCCTTTCGCTGTATATAAAGCAACTGTACAGCTACCTATTTGTGGTTGGCTACCTACTTGCGGGCACCTACCTTCCAAACAAGCCGCTGTTAAGCAGCTATATGATGGGCGCGCGCAGCAGTATTTTCCTGCAACCGGGCAACGACCCCCTGGTGGGCATTGCCGCCGCGCTGTGGCTGGGCTGCATCAGCGTTGCCATTGGTTGGTACCGTTTTTCGTACTACGACATTTTGGATGTTTTGAATTGAGGGCAACGACAATGGGCGTACAACTAAAGCACGTAAGCAAAAGCATCCATGGCGTTGCGGTGCTTACGGATGTGAATGTAACCTTCCACGCCGGGGAAATTACGGGTTTGCGGGGGATTAATGGCTCGGGCAAAACGATGATTATGCGCTGCGTGGCCGGGCTGATTCGCCCCACCAAGGGGGAAATCGAGATTGATGGCAAGGTGCTGTGGCGGGATATTGCGTTCCCGCAGGATGTTGGGCTTTTGATTGAAAACCCGGCCTTTTTGCCCTACCAAACCGGCGCGCAAAACCTGCAAATGCTGGCCGATATCAAGGCCAAGGTGGGCAAGGCGCGGGTTGCGGAGGTGCTTGGCCAGGTTGGCCTGGTGCCCGACGACAAGCGGAAATACCACCAGTTTTCCCTTGGCATGAAGCAGCGGCTGGGCATTGCCGCCGCCGTGATGGAGCACCCCCGCTTGCTGATTTTGGACGAACCGACCAATGCGCTGGACACCGAGGGCATCCAGCGCTTGCAAAACCTATTGGCCTGCGAAAAGGCAAACGGCAGCATCATTCTTTTGTCTTGCCATGATTATCAACTGCTGAAAACGTTATCGGACGTTATCTGCCAAGTGGAGAGAGGGAGTGTGGTCGGCTGTGAACCAAGCGAAAGCGCGCCGGATGCGTAACGGCTTTGCGTTTGTGCGTTCCAAAAAGGGCGCGGCGGCCCTGGTATTTGCCGCGCTGCTGTGCCTTGTGCTTGTGCGGGTGGTTGCCGTGAACGCGGCGGCCCTGCGCACCAAAACCGAGCAGTACCCGATGGGGCAATGGGTACCGCTGGAAGGCAACTTTACTTTTTCAGCCGAGGAAAAAACCGATGGCTACAGCGTGCGCGTAACCGATGCACGGCAATACACCTACGCGGCCTATATGGAAAAATGCGGTTTACCGCAGAATTATTTGAGTGAGGATGCGCAAACCAGCGTTATAGAGCTTGCGGTGCAGATAAAAAACCAACACAACCAAGACGGAATGCTGGCGATATCCTGGTTTTCGCTCAAAGACCGCACCATGGCCGTCTACAATTATTTTGACGGTTTTTATGCCGGGCTGCAAAACAAAACCCTGGCCGATGTATACGGTGTTACCGTTCGGCCCGGCACCGAATTCACCGTCTACCTGCCCTTCCCCATGCGGTATGGCGCGCAAAACCAATCGCTGCTGGATGCAGGCGGGCAGGATACCTTTTATTTTACCGTTTCCAAATACCCGGTTGAAAAAAGCATCCGGGTGGTGCTTGCGCCGCGCGCGGGGCGTTCGGCAGGGTGGTGATGTGCCCGGCCGCCTGCAAATCGTAAAAAGGCACATGGTAATAAAGTCCCTGCCACCCGCCCGGGCTTTCCACCGGCATGGCGGGCACGCGCGGGTTGCGGCAGGACTACTGGCGGGAACGAAAACCGCTTGTAGAACAGGAAACCGCCTTGAACGACTGGGACGGCGGGTTCGGCAATAAGCCGGTTACGAAGGAAAGCATTGCCAAGGTGCATATGCCGGAAAGTGAGTTGCTGGACGAAGCGCAGCGGGCGCGAATGGAAGGCGAAATAAAGGCGCTGCTACGGGCGGCCCAGAAAGTTCCTGTTGGCAACGTGGTGGGGCGGTGTTATACTATGGATGGAACCCCTGCATCCGATGTGGTGCAGGGGGCAAAGCCAGGACAGGTACGCTTGCCGGATTTGGATGTTCCTTACATTGGGGCGCACAACCATGCAAGCGGGTTGAGCTTTTCTGAAGATGATATCAGAGAGTTCATCGCTCGCCAGAATATGAAATGGCTAATTGCCGTTGGCAATAATGGCAAGGTATACATGATGGAGAAAATTGCTCGATATGATGAGGCCAGAATCAAGAAGCTTGAGTACAAATTAAGCCTTGGTATCGAGGCCGCGACAATGAAAACGGAAATCATGCAGTTATTGATGAATTTTTACAAGGAGGCGCGAGATTATGGACTCTTCTATTACTCGTGAGGAAATCGAAGAAATGAAAGAATTTCTTCGTAAAAATCCGATTGACCACAAATGGGATGAAGAAGCAGAATATTTTGATAGTAACCTCCCACCGTTACAAGCCGCCGCCCGGACAGCAACCTCTTTGCTGAAAGACTTGGGCGAACTGCCCGAATAGAACCACCCTGCCACACGGCACGGTGGTTTTTTGATGGAGATTTTTAGGGGGGTGATGGCGTTGGCCTGCAAAAAGAAAGCCGGTGGCAAAACGAAATTGCCGCTGTGACCGTTTGATAACGTATTCCAATCCACGCTCCCTGTGCGGGGAGCGACCGAAGGCTACTACACCGCCTGGACGCACCTGATCATTTCAATCCACACTCCCCGTATGGGTAGCGACGCACACTTGGCGCAGCGTGATACTGGCCACCGGCATTTCAATCCACGCTCCCCGTGTGGGGAGCGACGCGAAATTCGAGAACGCAGGGAAAGTACATCTGGATATTTCAATCCACACTCCCCGTATGGGGGAGCGACGGGCAGATCGTGGACGCTGGCATCAATTTACTCTTATTTCAATCCACACTCCCCATATGGGGGAGCGACGTATGGCTGCACGTCGCTTGCAACAATCAATTTATTTCAATCCACGCTCCCCGTATGGGGGAGCGCCTACATGCCAAACATTACCCTCACACCAGTTCCATTTCAATCCACACTCCCCGTGTGGGGAGTGACAAATGCGCGGCGGCCTTCCAGGCGGCGCAGTACCCATTTCAATCCACGCTCCCCGTGTGGGGAGCGACCTGCATCGGTGCTCCCGCTGTGCCAGGGCATGGTGATTTCAATCCACGCTCCCCGTGTGGGGAGCGACGTCTTGATTTCAAACAGGGCGAAACCGCCAAATTGATTTCAATCCACGCTCCCCGTGTGGGGAGCGACTTGAAGCTGATTGCAGTCCCTACAAGGTAGAAAAATTTCAATCCACGCTCCCCGTGTGGGGAGCGACAGCTGATGTTGCATCAATCATGGGTATCAGTACAATTTCAATCCACGCTCCCCGTGTGGGGAGCGACAGCAAAACTGCACAACTATTTGGCTGTATTCTAGCAGTTTTGATAATTTTAAAGCTTTTACCTTGCACCTTCTTTATTTTCCGGCCCAAGCATCCCCTTGCCGGTAAGAAAACACGCGAAATCATGGTGCGAACCTTCCGGGCTTTTTATGCGCACATCCACTTCGCACCGGTTAAACCATAAGAATGCCTTCCGGCTCGCAAGTGTCTTTGATGCCAAAGTGCTCGATTTTGGTATCGCATTTGTTTCCCAGATAATAAAAGCACAGGCTATCCTTCTCCTTGTCCATAATCTTGCACAGCTTTGCCTGTAAGCTGCGGTATTGCGTGATATTCACATCACAGGTTACCACAAGCATCCTCATCCATCACGCCCACAAAAATGCGGGATACGCATCCAAATCACCGCCTTTTATAGAAACATCAGGTTGCTTTTGCTTTATTATACAACTTAGCAACCATTTTTACAGCAAATATCCTTATTTAAAACATTTTTTGCGCCGCCGGTTTTTCTCTATTTTTGGGGATGCCTTCCGGGTTGCTCCCAGATTTTTTCTAGAGCAGCGCCGCCCTGCAACCACAGGGCGGCGCTGCTTTTTATTGTATCGTTTGGCTCGTTTGGGAAAACCAGGTGGGTGAATATAAAAAAGTTTGATGTGGTGAAAACAATGGAAGGAGATCGCGCATCGCCTACTCATCCCTATAATAAACCAGCTGCTTTTTTAGTTCATACTCTACCTGCGCAAGGTTTTTTGTTCCGGCGAAGTAGGGCGCGCAGAGGTTGTACATCTGCATCACCTGATCATCGGGCATGACAAAGTTGTTGATTTGCTCCTCTGCCGCCAAAAAGCTGTCAATTGCAGGCTGGCTTACCGCGGCGTAGGGATACTGCGGTAAATCGAAGTCCGCGGGGTCGCGCTGCATTACGTGCGCATTCGAGCCTGCAAGCATGGTGCCCAGGCCGCCTTTTACGACCGGGAAAAAGCCCAACGCCGTACCATAATCGGGCCAACCGGCCTTCTGTGCCTTTTCGGACAGCATCAGCGCGATTAAATCACGAATCTCGCCCTTGTGTTTTGTGTTGGCGTTGATCACAAGTGAAGACGCAACCAACGCCGTCACACCGCCGCTGTCGTTTGGGATTGGCGCAAAGCTGCATTCCTGCCCCGCTCCGGCCAGCACCTGCGCCGTGTTGAGGAAAGAAGCCTCCCACGTTGTACCGGCCTGAAATTTTGCCGTGCCATCCAGTAGCGCCGCACACCATGCGCTGCGCCGCTTGGAAAGATGGTCCATCGGTATGGCAAGCCCCTGCGCATTGCAGATTCTATTTTGCAGCACGAGGATAGTTCCTTCCCCTTCTTCGTCAAAAGCGGCGTCAAAAGAGTCCCCGCTGTTTTTAATCAAGGGCAGCAGGGGCAGAATCTCCGCGAAATTGCGCATCTGTTCCGGCGCAAAGCTGCGCCCTACTTCCTCAAAGTAGACCGTAAAATCTTTTTGGGCCGTGCAGCTCTCATACGCTTTCCATGTCGTATCCGGCACAAGGGTGCCGGCCAGCAGATAGCCCATCGGCAGGCTGTAAACGCTGTCCCGAGCCTCCAGAAACCGCTGTAACGGGTCGATCAAGGTTTCTTTGGTTTCCTGTGGCAGCACCTCTTTGATATTGAGGAATGCGCCCGTAGCCGCGGTCTTTTCAAAGTTGCCAAACAGATTATTTTGCCCCCATTGGCAGGTTTGCGCATCCAAAACAATGGCGGTATCGACCCAAAATACATCGGGGCCGCCGCCAGCCATCAACTGGGTGCGTATATTTTGTATCATCGTGGCCCTGCCGCCGTTGTCGCGGTAGGCCGTAGGTAGGCATACCGTTTCCACCTCGACATTCGGGTGGCTTGACCTGGAGAGTTGAAGCACCGTGTTCGCTTCGCTTGTGTCCATCTCATCCACGCAGATGGTAAGCGCCTGCGCAGAATTTGTGTTGCTTGCACCGGCAAAGGGCAGCGCGCCGCACCCGGTAAACGCCACAGCATCGGCCAAAAAAGCGGCAGACAGCGCAGCCGCCCACAGCCGCTTGAAGCTATTCCGCATTGCCTATCCCCCCGTGTAACACAACGTTTTTGTGCAGCCGAAAAAGCAGCAAGGCCGCCAACGCCACAACCCCGGCGCCAGAAAGCAGCAGCGCGCCAAACGCCCAACTGCACCGGCCCAGCGCAGCGCTAAAGCCGTAGCCCGCCTGCACCAACCCGCGCACGCTGGCAGCAATGTGCGCGTACACCGCAAAATCAAAAATGTTTTCCGTCGGCATGAACGCGGACGGAATGTTCAGCCGCCCCAGCAGCGAGCCAAAAAGGAAGAAGGGCAAAAACAGTTTTGTCAGGTTCGCCAGCACCGCCTTGGAAGTGATTTTCTGCTTCCGGCAAAGCAGCGCCATCAAATACCGAAACCCGCTTGCCGTAACCCCAATGGCGGCATACAAAAAGACCTCCAGCAGTTCAAGCCAAAGCACCTGCCCCAAAAGCTGCTGCCAACTGGCAAAATTGACGGCTTTGCCAAACGGCGCATAATGTGTTTTGCTGTATAGGTCGTACAAGACCTTCTGCTCCAAGTCGTTCCCGCCAAGCGGTATCTGCACACGATAAGAGGTTACCGCCAATTCGTCCCGGGTCGGCAGCCAATTCACATAGAGGACGGGGGCATCGCCCCCCTGTTCCAGCAAGGCAGCGGGGGCATAAATGCCGCTGATACGGTAATTTTCATTTCCAATCTGAATCGTATCCCCCACATTTTTGCCAAGGCTTTGTGCTATACCCCGCGGCAGCACGGCCTCCCGCTGCCCGCCCTGCGCCGCACAGAACGCCCCGGCCAACAGGTGTAGTTGGTTGGTCTGTGCAAAATCTGCCGTGGCAAGGCAGACCCCAGCTGAAGCCGTGCCCCCACCGTCCCCGACGGCAATGTCTTTTGGTACCGGGGCGGTGCAGAGCCCCACGCCGGTGTTGGCAAGCGCAGCGGTCGCCTCCTGCCACCCGGTAGGTGCAATGCGGGTATCCTCACATTCAAAGGCACTCGGCGTGGCCTCCTTGACCAGCTGTAGCAGCCAGACCTGCCACAGCAGCACGGACAAAAACGCGATAAATAATAGAATTGTTTTGCTTGCTCCGGTTGCCTTTTTATGTATCATCTGCAATCACCCGCACGGTTTCACCATCGCGCAATGCGCGTGACGGCGCACTTGCAATCAAAATATTGCCCTCGTCCTTGTCGGTTGTGACATCTGTAGACCAACCATCCCCCCTACCAAGCGTGACCCCAACCGGTTCTGTGTGCCAGCTGCTGCCGAAAACCGTTTGTTCCTCCACCC
>JAQVCK010000212.1 GCA_028689835.1 Pygmaiobacter sp.
CCCGCCTTGCCTCCCTGCTGGAGGACCCCGCGTTTGACGCCGAATTACAGCGCAGGCACACGGCCGGGGGCGGCAGCCTTGCGGCGCTGCGGGCGGCGCTGGCAAGTGAATTGCAACCCGGCGCCGCCCCCCTGCTGGCAAAGCCCAACAACACGCTGGGTATTGCCTACCTGCGGGCCATTCGCCGCCTTGGGCTGCCGCTAAAGGCCATTGCACTGCCGCGCACCGGGGCACAGCACGACGCACCGCTGCCCGCGGGCGGGCACATCGCCAGTGCCAGCGCGCTGCGCGGGCAGCTATTGGCGGGCGGCCTGCAACAAATAACCCCTTACTTGCCGCCGGCTGCCTATGCGCTGTTTCGCCGTGACGCTGCGGCGGGGGCGCTGCTGGACGAGCGGGCGTTTTCCACTTCGCTGCTGACGGTGCTGCGCGGCAAGACACCGGGGGAGCTTGCGCACCTGCCGGGGGCGGGCGGCGAGGGGTTGCCGTTTTTGCTGGCCCGTGCCGCGGCCAAAGCGGGCAGCGCGAATGAGCTGTACGACCTATTAAAAAGCAAGCGTTACACCCACGCCAAGCTGCGCAGGCTGGCACTGGCCGCCTACCTTGGCCTGACGGACGATTTGCCCCTGCTCCCCCCCTATTTGCGGCTGCTTGGCGGCACCCCTGCGGGGCTGGCACAGCTTGCCGGGGCGCGTGGCAGCCGGCCGGTGCCGCTTTGCCATTCGCTGGCGCAATTGGCGCGCATGCCGGGGGATGCCGGCCGGGTGGCGGCGCTGGAAGCACGGGCCGGTGCTTTGTGGTCGCTGTGTTTGCAAACGCCCCGCGGCGCGCGGGAAGAATTTACCCAAAAGTTCATCAAGGCACCGGGCACCGGCCCGGTGTGATACAAAAGCAGGCACCCCGCGGGGTGCCTGTGTTTTATTTGCGGCCCAGCGCACGGCGGGTGCGGTACACGGCGTATTTAAAAAAGTTGCCAATCATCCAAAACTGCAACAGCACATAATACGGCAGGTTGCGCAGCCGAAACTTGGGCTTTTGCAGCCGCGGCAACACACGAAATGCCTCCCGCGCACCTTGCAGATACGCCTTACCGTACCCGCGCAGCGCAAACACGCCCCATTTTACAAGGTAGCCCACCAGCAAAAACGGCAGGTTGAGCAACAGCATCAACAGCGGCTCGTTTTTGTAGGGCATCAGCAGCGAGTTGCGCCCGCTTTGAATCGACTTAAATTCGTTATAAGTACTCCCACGGATGCCGCCGGTCGTCGCGCCACAGATATGCCGGCAGACCGCGGTGGGGCAGTACAGGTTGCGGTAGCCCAAACTGTTGGCGCGCCAGCCCAGATCAACATCTTCAAAATAGGCAAAAAACAGCTCGTCAAACAGGCCGATTTCATCTAAAATACTGCGGCGGTACAATGCCGCGCCACCGCAGGCCGAAAAACAACGCCGCGGGCGCTGGTAGCGGCTGGCAAGCATGCCGTCACCGGTTTTTGCCGCCCAGCCAAACACCGTCACATAATCCCCCGCGTCGTCGGCAAGCTCTGGCTCGTAATAGCGCAGCATCAGCGACGACACTGAAAACACCCGTTTGTCGCGGTCTGCCGTCGCCACCAGCTCGCGCAGCCAGTTCGGCTCGGCAAAGGCGTCATTGTTGAACATCACCGCATATTCGCCGTGTGACGCGCGAATGCCCGCGTTGACCGCCGCCGAAAACCCGGTATTATGGTTGTTTTCAATCAAGGTATAGTTAGGTAACGATTGGTACGAGCGGGCAATGGCAAGGCTGCCGTCGGTAGAGCCGTTATCAATGACGATCAGCTCAAAATCGGTAAAGTCCTGTGCTAAAATGCTTTCAATGCTCTCTTTCAGCCAAAGCTCACCGTTGAGGTTGGGTATAATGACAGATGCTTTCACACAGATTCCCCTGTTCTTCTAAACTGCGGCCACCACGGGCAGCCTTTCCCCCACAAGTGTACCGTTTTGCGGCGTGTTTTGCAATGGTTGCCGTTTTGCGGCGTTTCTTTTATAATAAGGGCTGCGGTATCCAGTGGCCAGCCTGTGCCTGCCACTGCCGCCGCAAGATGCAATGGGCACGCCTGCCGCGTGCCGGAACAGGAGGCAAACATGGGGGCACTTTCTGCCGTGCGGCTTTTTTTGCTGGATTTGGACGGCACTTTTTATTTGGACGACACGCCGCTGCCCGGTGCGCTGGGCTTTTTGGCGGCACTGCGGGCTAACCACACGCCGTTTTTGTTTTTGACCAATAACTCGTCTCGCGGGCGGGGCGACTATTTAAAAAAGCTGAACGCCATGGGTGCGGCGGTGACAGAGGATGAAATTTTTACCAGTGCCGATGCCACGCTGGCTTACCTTGCACGCGAAAAATTTGCAAGCGACCTGCTGTTGATTGGCACCCCCAGCTTAGAAGCGCAGTTTGCCGCAGCGGGCTATGCCGTGCACGCGGCGGCGCCCAAAGCGGTGGTGCTGGGTTTTGACACCACGCTGACCTATGAAAAGCTAACCGCCCTGTGCAATGCCGTGCGCGCTGGGCTGCCGTACATTGCCACCCACCCGGATTTTAATTGCCCGGTCAAGGGCGGGTTTATCCCGGATATCGGCGGCGTGATTGCGCTGGTGGAGGCCTGCACCGGCCGCCGGCCGGACGTAATCATTGGCAAGCCAAACGGCGAAATTGCCGCCGCTGCCGCCGCGCGCTTTGGCCTGCCGCTGGGCGACGTGTGCATGGTGGGCGACCGGCTTTACACCGATATTGCACTGGGGGCATGCGGCATCCAAACCGCACTGGTGCTTTCTGGTGAGACGACGCTGCAAGATTATGAGGCTTCTACCATACGCGCCGATTTTGTGTTTGATGGCATTGGCGACATGGCGGCCCAGCTGTAGCGGTACCGGGCACCGGTACCCATTATAATGATAAACTAAGCCCGCAGAAGCATCCTTCTGCGGGCTTAATTGTGCTTATTTACCAGCGATAATTATAAAAAAAGCTCTTGGGGTAATACCCGGCGCTGAACGCCGCAATTAAAATGATAAGGACTACAATCGAGAGAGCGAACCCGATGCCAATCAAAATCAAGCGCGAGCGCGACCAGTTTTTGCGGTTGGTATTCGTGTTATCAGAAAACGCCCAAATCAGCAGCATGACGAGATTGACCACCGGGATCATGCAGATGAGCTCTTGCAACAAAAATTGGCCGGTGCTCATCGGCGCGTCAAGGTTTGGGGCGGGTGGGGGCATTTGCATCCCCTGCGGTGCCATGGGCGGTGGCGGGGTCTGCCCGCCATAATTATAACTGTAGTTGCCTGTGCTCGCGTTCGGCTGCACCGGGTCGCTGGCAGGTGGCGGGGGTGGCGGTACCTCTTCGCTCTGTGTCGGGGCAATCGGGGGCTGTGGGGCGGCCGCGGGTTCTTCAGCAGGTGTGCTACCATTTACGGGGGTCCCGCAAGCACCGCAAAAACGAGCATCTTCCGGCAGTTCTCTGCCGCATTTTCTGCAAATCATACAGTTCACTCCTTCTCTCAGGATACGTTTTGCACAGCAAAACTTGTTTAACCCATCATACCATGAGAAAAGTGAGAAAACAATTAGTTCCCTGTGAAAATAGCGTGAAGTGCCCCTTCTCTA
>JAQVCK010000213.1 GCA_028689835.1 Pygmaiobacter sp.
GGTGGCGCGCCTGTTTGCGGCGGAGGCAAAGCTGGTGCAGGGCAGTGAGGCCCGTTTTGCGCAAAAGCTGGATTTGCTTTGCCGGCTTGCCGCACAAAACAGGCTGCCCATTGCCCCACAAAAGCTTGCCGGTGCGGTAGACGAATACCGTGCGGCGGGCTGCCCCGTGCCCCGCCACAGCGATACTTACCGCAGTGCGTATGCCCCGCATTACCGGTTGCTGCGTGAAGCGGATGCCGCAATGCTGCCCGCGTTTGTACAGGCAGAGCAGGTGGCACAGGCGGGCGGCATATTTGCCATTGAGGGGCGCTGCGCCAGTGGCAAAAGCACGCTGGCAAACGCTATGGCCGCAGTGTACGGCTGCCCGGTGTTTCACTTGGACGATTTCTTTTTGCCGGCCGAGCTGCGCACTGAACAACGGTTTGCCCAGCCGGGCGGCAATGTGCATTACGAGCGGTTTGAGGCCGAAATTTTAAAGCCTTTTACCGCCGGGCACGACGCCGTGTTTCGCCCGTTTGATTGCAGTGTGTTTGCACTGAAAGACCCCGTCACGGTAAAAGCCGCGCCGTTTGCGGTGGCCGAGGGCTGTTACAGCATGCACCCGGCGCTGCGCGGCTACTATGGCGGGTCGGTGTTTTTGACCCACACGCCACAGCGCCAGCGCGCGCGCATTTTGCAGCGCAGCGGGCCCGAAATGCTGCGGCGGTTTGAGGGGGAGTGGATCCCCCTGGAAGAGCGGTATTTCACCGGCTGCGATGTGCCTGCACATTGCGGCGCAGTGGTGGACACCACCACACTATTTTAACCTAACCTGCCGCCGGCCACCGTGCGCGGGCGGCGGTGCACGAACCGAATATTCACCGATACAATCGCCAGGAAGACGATCCCCCGCACAGAAGTGCGGCCTTTGTGAAGGAGATTGTATCATGCAAAACACGAACAAAAATACCCGCAAACTCATTTATACGGCGGTCTGCATTGCGCTGGGCTTGCTGTTGCCGCAGATTGTCCACGTTATCCCGCTGCCCGCAGGGGTCAACGCCGGGTCGGTGCTGGCACCCATGCACCTGCCGGTGCTGCTGTGCGGCTTTTTGGCAGGCGGCCCGTGGGGCCTTGCCTGCGGCGCATTGGTGCCGCTTCTGTCCAGCCTGCTGACCGGCATGCCGCCGCTGTACCCGGTTGGGGTTTCGATGATTTTTGAAATTGCGACCTATGGCCTGCTTTCGGGCGTACTATACCAGCGCACCGGCAAAAAGGTGTTTGTCTCGCTGATAGGTGCCATGCTGGGCGGCCGCGTGGTCATGGGTATTGCCAACACCATTCTGTATGGTGTGCTGGGCAACGGGTACGGACTTACCGGCTTTTTAACCGCGGCGTTTGTAACTGCGCTGCCGGGCATTGTATTGCAGTTGATTTTGGTGCCCGCCATTCTGGTGGCACTGCGCAAGGCAAAGCTGGCAGATTGATTGTGCAGATTTTGCGGAGCAAAAAAATAGCCCGCCAAAGGCGGGTGCTGTTACTACAGTGAGTTATAGTTTCATAGCAGGCATGGTTTTGGCCATGCCTGCTGTGTTTTTTAACGCCAAAAACAGCAAAAACAAAAAACACGCCGTGCGTAGTTGCACACGGCGCGTTAGGTACAAGGTAAAATGGGTGGCAAAAAAGCACCCGTATTTTTTTACTGCCCCGCAAATAAAACAGGGGATTTAAAAAGTGACGGCGCAGCACAAAGCGATGCTTATGCCTTTGCTTTTGCGGCTGCAAACTTTTTTTGAATGCCCGGCAGCAACGCGCGGGGGTCCACGCCGGTCGAATTCAGCGTGATGCAAACGGCAGGGTAGCCCATTTTTTTGTTTGTAAGGATTGCCTGTTTTTTTAGCCCGGACAGTTTGGCAATGTAGTCGTTTTCATTGTTCAGCAGTAGCTCGATGCAGTTATTCCCAAACACGGCGTCGACCCGCACTTCGTCAATGTCCCCCCACGGAATGAACCCAAACGAGACGGACGAGCTGTTGTCGGTGACACCCTTTTCGTCCACGACCAGAATAGCTTTGCCCTGTTTTGCCCTTTTGACGAGATAGAAAAACGCGTACCCAAAAAACACAACGCCGATGACCGCGACTATTTTTACAATAACATAGACTGTTCCATTTTGAAAAACACGAGGGCCGTTTGCAAAAGTGCGGACATCCACCAGAATCAAAAACAGGGATAAAACTGCCAGCAACAATGCACCAAAGCTGAACAGCAACGTGCCCTTTGTGCTTTGCTTGACGATAATTGGCTCTTCCATCTGCACACCCACTTCTTTTTTATAAACTTACCGTGCCGCCTGTTTAAAACCATTGCCGCGCCCCTTGCACAGGCCCACAATAATTATTATAAAAGGGAAATGCTACCGGTCAAGCCCAAAACAGCAAATTTATTTGAATGGGGCACAATTTTTTGCAACCTGTGACCCGGCGCAATAACGAAACGGTACCCTGCATCGCGGGGTACCGTTTCGTTGCAGTAAGTCTGCTTTGCTGCTTTTGGGTTTAGTTGCCGCCGGTCACAACGCCGTAAGGCCAGTCAATAATGCCGCCAAAGTCGTACACGTTCGTGTAGCCCAGCTCGGCCAGCTGCTGCGAGGAGGCCGCACTGCGCCGCCCGCTGCGGCAGTAAACCAGTATCACCGCGTCTTTGTCCGGCAGCACGTCGTCGGCGCGGCTAGCAATGTCGCTGTCGGTCAGCAGTGTTGCGCCCTCAATGTGCTGGGTGTCGTATTCTTCCTGCGTGCGCACGTCCAGCAAAATGGCATCCGGCTGGTCTTGCAGCATTTGCTGTGCCTCTTCTGGGGTAATGGTCTGGTAGGTGGCGGCGTTGCTGCTGCCAGAGGCTGAAGCCGCGGTGGAACTGCCGGCGCCGGCAGACCCTGCGGCGGGGGCACAACCAGCTAACAATAAGACAGCAACCAGCAGTAGTGGAAGTAGTTTTTTCATAAGAAATCTCCTTTCTTTCTGCAAAGGGCAGGGAGGTGATTAAAGTATAGTATATTTGTATATTATAATATACAAATATTATACTGAAATGCTATACTTTGTCAAGCCCTGTTTTTTGTGCGGGCCAAATTGCCCATGCAGTTTGGCCGTGGTATAATAAAAAATAAGCTGTAAACAGAAAGCGAGGCAATTTACCATGGATTCTGAAGTATTAAAATGTATGCGCGAGCGCCGCAGCATCCGCGCTTATGAGCCCCGGCAGATCAGCGACGAAGCACTAAACGCCGTGTTGCAGGCGGGTACCTTTGCCCCCACCGGCATGGGCCGCCAGTCCCCAAAAATGGTCGTTGTGCAGGACAAAAAGACGGTCGCGCAGCTGTCAAAGCTGAACGCCGGCATTTTGGGCGGCATGGGCGACCCGTTTTACGGCGCGGCCACCGTGGTGGTGGTATTTGCCGACACCACCCGGCCCACCTGGCTAGAGGACGGCACGCTGGTGATGGCAAACCTGATGCTGGCCGCACACGATGTGGGGCTGGGCTCGTGCTGGATTCACCGCGCGCGCCCGGTGTTTGAAAGCGAAGCGGGCAAGGCACTGATGGCAAAGTGGGGT
>JAQVCK010000036.1 GCA_028689835.1 Pygmaiobacter sp.
CTGAGAGGGCGCTTGGGTATGAAATGGTGTGTAACCAACTGCTCTCCATCGCGGTTATTCAACTGCTGCGTTTTACACGTTGCTCGCTGACGATACTTGGAAGTGATGGTTTGCCTGCACAGTGTAGCATGGTGCAGCAATATATCAATAACCATTTTAAAGAGGATTTAAGTTTAGACCAGCTTGCAGAGCAATGTGGGCTGAACAAATTTTATCTGGTACACTCCTTTAAAAAGGCAACGGGCACCACACCAATCAACTATTTAAATCGGCTGCGGTTACAAGAGGCAGAAAATTTATTGAAAACCACTGATTTGCCAGTTGCTAAAATTGCGCAACAGGTGGGTTTTTCGTCTCAAAATGGGTTTAGCCAAAGCTTTCGCCGCTTTAAAGGAATATCACCGGTTCACTACCGGCAAGCACAAAAAAATTAAGGTCATAATGATTTTATACTGGTAAAAGGCGGCCGTTTTTATCTGGTTCGTCTTTTTTATTTACAGTGCTGACAAACCGTGGATAGCAGTGTACCGTGTGGCTTTTGTAACACAAAAAAGAGACAGGGGGCCTTTTATAAAAGCTATTGTGGGGGTGGGCAAAGCACGATTTTTTGTCGTTAAAAATCAAAGCAATATGCTCTTTTTTTGCCATGGGTAATAGCCGTATGGCCGCAAAATGGCTGCGGATGAGATTTATGTTATCATTTTGGTTTTGGCGGTAACAATGCAGATTTAAGTTATTGCTTTTTAACGGTAACCCGGTTTGTAAAAGTTGTAATATTGATGGGTTTGACGCGAATTGATAGATAGAGCTGTAATTTTTTTGCTGTTGAGATCGTTTTCTTGGGTAACGCTATCTGTAAATGACCGCACAAATGGAGGGTTCTTGATGCACCGCACCGTGACAGCAAAAAACGGTACCACCCTGCGCCCCAAAAACAGGTCGGCTTTGCGTATTGCCCTTGGAAATGCCTATTACGGTACGGCCCGCAAATTGAGCTGGCTGCTGCATGCAGGCCGTTTTGCACGGCAGCAGGTGCCGCCGTTGCCTTTTTTACAGTTTGCACACCACACACCACTACTGCGCAAGCTGAAAGATGTTGATATGGAGTACCAGTATAATAAAATCATCAACCTGCGCCTTGCCGTAAAAAAGCTGAACGGGGTGGTGGTGCGCCCGGGCGAGACTTTGAGCTATTGGAGACTGGTTGGGAAACCGACCCGCCGGGCGGGTTACGTAGATGGGATGATACTGCGCGGCGGCAAGGTGTGCAGTGGGGTCGGCGGGGGGCTGTGTCAGCTTTCAAACCTGATTTTTTGGATGACGTTACACACGCCACTCACGGTGACCGAACGGCACCGGCATGGGTACGATGTGTTTCCCGATGCAAACCGCACCCAGCCGTTTGGCAGCGGGGCCACCTGTTTTTACCCGCACGGGGACCTGATGATACAAAATAACACCGAAGAGGCATTTCAGCTTATTGTTTGGGTGGGCGAAGAGAACCTGTATGGTGAATGGCGTGCCATGTCACCGCCCACAGTAGAGTACCGCATCATAGAGCGTGCGCACCGCATGCAGTTAGAACCTTGGGGCGGGTATAGCCGGCACAACGAGCTGTGGCGCGAAACGATTGACGATGGGCAAATAATATGCGAAGAACTTGTCGTGCACAATGACGCGATGATGATGTACGCCCCATTTTTGCCTGAGGCTTTGATAAAAGAAGAACAAGATTAAACGAACCCCCGCACGGCACAAGCTGTGCGGGGGTTCGTTGTGTGTGGTTAATCCGCTGAAAGCGGTATATTTTTTACAAAATCAGCAAGGCAGGTGTCCCAGTAAGCCCAGCCGTGCCCACCGTGCCCGTCGGCGAATACGGTGGTAAACCCGGCATCATCCAAAGCGTTTTTTAGCCGTACGTTCATGTTGTAGTTTGGCCCATCCTCCAGTGCGCAGTAAAAAAACGCTTTCGGTTTTTTTGTGGCAGCACGCTGGCGCTCTGCCAGCAAATATAAGTCGTCGTCGCTGCCAGCCACTTTGTCTGACCCGCCGAAAATCAAATCATACCGGATGAAATTGACCCCCATTTTTTCAAGGCGTGGTTCTAGCTCGCCGGGGTCTACTGCCCCGGAGAGGTTGCCAAAGGCGGCATAGCGGTCGGGGTAGGTCAGCGCGCATTTTGCAGCACCATAGCCCCCCATCGAAGGCCCCGCAATAAAGCGGTCGCACCCCCGCTGGGAAACCGGGAAAGTGCTTTCAATAAACAGCGGCAATTCTTGTGTGATAAAATCGAAATAGGGCAGGCCGTACTTTGCATTGGCATAAAACCCGTTTTGACCGTTTGGCATTACAACTGCGATGCCCTTTTGTGCGGCGTATCGCTCAATACCGGTTTCGCGTATCCATGCGGTAGCATCGTCCAGCGCACCGTGCAGCAGATAAAGTACGGGCCAACGCTTTTCACGGGGGTAAATTTCATCCCAGTCGGCTTTCAGGCAATCCCAGTCGGACAGGGAGGGCAACAACACCTCTACCGGTACATGGCTTTTCAGCGTTTTTGAGAAAAAATTGCATTGACAATAAATCATGGATAACCCACCTTTTCTTTTAACGGATATAGTTGAAATGATGCAACTAAAGCCTGCGCGCCCCAATAAAATTACTTTTATGCTACCTTTTACTATAACCGAAATGGCGACAAAATAAAAGATGTGACAAATTTATAAAAACATGCACAATAACTGCGTTGTAAATCAAAATGTGAAATGATACAATAAAGCAAATGTAAGATCTTGGAGGAGGGCGAAAATGGCTTATAGTGTGCAGGCATCTAGTGCGGCGTTTGACTATATCACCAGCAAGATTAAAAGTAAAGAATGGGCCCCCGGTACCAAAATCTCCACGGAAGCGCAGCTTTGTGCGCAACTGGGTATCAGCCGGATTGCCGTGCGGCAGGCGATTGAAAAACTCAGTGCGTTGTCGGTGCTGCGCAAAGTACAGGGCTCGGGTACCTATGTGGAAAAATTTGAAAATGTTTCTCTGCCCGGCATGCAATATTATCCCCCCACACGAGATAACATGCGTATGGTACTTGAGTTCCGCATGATGTTTGATTCGTACAATGTCGCATTGTTTTTAGAAAAGTGTGATGACCGAGATATACAGCGGCTGGAGCGCAATTACCGGCAGATGTGTGATGCCGAGGGAAATCACCCCCGGTTTCGCAAACTGGACGATGAGTTTCACAGCCTGATTGCGCAGGGCACAAAAAACGCAATTATTTTTCAGACCGACAAAATGCTCAGCGATATTTTGGGCGGCTACAAAGAGGCCAATTATCGCAACTTTGGGGTGCAAAATGCAGTGGAGTATCATGGTATTATGATGCGGTGCATTAAAGCACGAGATGCGCGCCTTGCCGAACAATATTCGCGTGAGCATATTGAAAGATTGTTGAACGTTTTGCAAAAAACGACGGAAGAAGAATTTATAGAGGCAATTGGGCAGCCATAAAACTGCTTTTTCAGCCCTGCGGCACACAATTTTGTGTGCCGCAGGGCTGTTTTTTTGCAACATGTTTACAACATAAAAAAAGAGCTTTACAATTATTGGTAAGGCGTGATAGGATGAATATCACCCGGGGCGGTACGGCGGCGGTGCCGGCAGGGGAATACAAAGGAAAACATAAGGTGAATTGTGGAACAGAAGAACGGTTTTTTTGTAAAGGATAAGGCGTTTTACCGCTCGCTTGCGGCCATTGCCGTGCCAATTGCATTGCAGAATATCATTAGCTTTGGTGTAAACATTATGGACAGTGTGATGCTGGGCAACCTTGGGGACATTGCCATCTCGGGCGCATCACTGGGCGGCCAGCCTTTCTTTATTTTAATGATGTTCAGCTTTGGCATTTCGTCTGGTGGCGGGGTGCTGATTGCCCAGTATTGGGGCAAAAAAGACTTGGGGGCAGTGCGGCGCATTTTAAGTATCTCGATGCGTCTGGTTATTTTGGTGTCACTATTATTTACTGCGCTTTCGCTGCTTTTCCCCGTGCAGTTGATGTCGCTGTTTTCAGGTGAAACACAGGTGGTGCAAGCGGCATCACGCTACCTGTTTGTGCTTGCGTTCAGCTACCCGTTTTTTGCGGTGGCAAGCAATTATATGATGAGCCTTCGCGCAGTAGAGCAAGTCAAAATTTCTGCTGTAATTTATGGGATTTCATTCTTTATCAACATCTTTTTTAACTACTGCTTTATTTTTGGGAAGTTCGGTTTCCCCCGTATGGAGGTAGCGGGTGCGGCCCTTGGCACAGTGATTGCCCGTATATCCGAATTTGTCATGGTCATGGTCTACATGAATTTCTTTGAAAAGCGGGTTGGGTTTCGGCTGCGTGATTTTAAAACGTTTGACCGCACGCTACTGCCCGATTATGTGCGCCACGCGCTGCCGGTGGTGGGCAACGAGGTGCTTTGGGGCTTTGGCATGGCAACGACCAACTTGATTATAGGGCGCATTGGCTCCAGCTTTGTGGCTGCCAGCAGCATTGCCAATGTGATGAGCCAGTTTTGCAATGTGTTCATTTTTGGGGTTGCAAACGCCGCTGCGGTGCTGACCGGCAAAGCCATTGGTGAAGGCCGGCGTGACCATGCCCAACAGGTGGCGCAGACCCTTTGGGTGTTATCGTTTGGGGTTGGGGCGGTCAGCTGTGTGGTGCTGCTTTTGCTGCGCGGTCCCGTGTTGCAGATTTATAACGTATTGCCGGAGACGCGCACAATGGCGTTTGAAATTTTAACGGTGCTGGCGCTGTTGCAAATTTCGCTTGCGCCGGACATGACCTGCATTGTGGGGATTCTGCGTGGCGGCGGAGACACCCGGGTAGGGTTCTGGTTTGACTGCGGTGGTTTGTGGTTGATTGGTGTGCCACTGGGGCTCATTACCGGGCTGGTGTTGCACCTGCCTGCGCCCATTGTGTTTTTGTGCATGAAGCTCGATTCTCCCGTCAAACTGACACTAAGCAGTGTGAGGATGTTCTCGAAACGATGGATTCGCAATGTTACTCGTGCAGAATAAACAAAAATTTTAACACAGTTGGGCGAAATTTGTCGGAAAGTATTGACAATTTTGAGACAGGAACCTATACTATAACTATTGCAAAACAACGATACGCAGAAAGGTGCCTGCTATGCCCGACCGGTATGAGAACATCCCTTTAAAAAGGGCACAAAACGGTGACGAGGCGGCATTGGCGGCACTGGTTGCAACTTATATGCCACTGATTCGCCGGGTCGCCCATGCGGCGGCAGGCCCCGGGTTTGATTTTGATGACGCGGTGCAAGAAGGGTATATTGGTTTGTTTCAGGCAGTCAGGACTTATCAAGAAGATAAAAAAGCTTCTTTTGCTACTTATGCAACGGTTTGTGTGCGCAATGCAATCGTTGCTGCCCGGCGGGCGGCTGGGCGTAAAAAACATCAGGCCCTCACCGGTGCACAGCCGTTAGAGGATCAGGTGACGGCCCCTGGGCCGGAAGAGCTGGCAATTTTAAGAGAACAAGTACACGAAGCGGTACACGATATCAATACCCGATTGTCCAGCTTTGAAAAACAGGCGTTGCTTCTCTCCCTGCGCGGCCAAAGCTACACCGAAATTGCGGCAAAGCTGTCCAAAACACCGAAGGCGATCGATAATGCCTTGGTTCGAGTACGTAGAAAACTCAAAGGAACCCCTTGAAGCGGTGTTCACTGGTCACAAAAGGCCTTTTGGCCTTTTGACATACGCCCCCTGTAGCTTAAAAAAGAGCGTTGGTCTTACCAAAGGTGTCGGTTTGAATCCTTCCGCGGGCAAAAATAACAATTCAGAGGAGAACGAAGCATGTATCAGGACAAAACATTGGTATGTAAGGATTGCGGCAGTGAATTCGTCTTTACCGCCGGAGAGCAGGAGTTCTACGCAAGCCGCGGCTTTGAGAACGAGCCGCAGCGCTGCAAAGCCTGCCGCGACGCTCGCAAAAACGGGGGCCGGGGCCAGCGCGAAATGTTCACCGCCACCTGCGCAAGCTGTGGCAAAGAGGCAAAGGTTCCCTTTAAACCCCGCGAGGATCGCCCGGTTTATTGCAGTGAGTGCTTTGCAAAGATGAAAGAATCCGAATAAGGCAGAACAAAAAATACGCCTCTTGCTGACGAAGAGGCGTATTTTTTTTTGTGCCCAATTGCAAACGTGGGTATTGGCAGTTTGCCGAAAAATGGTGTTTCAATTTGGTGGGTTTTGAGAAATCATCCTTTTTTGTGGTAGCACAACGTGAAACATGGTATGATAATCCTGTATTATTCGGCGGCTGCGTTTGCAGCCGCCGAATGCCACCTTTACCGCTTTGAAGAAGGAGGGCGACAAGATGATGGACGAAAAAGAGTTAATCTGGCAGGCCCTTGCCGCAAGGGAAAAAGCCTATACGCCATATTCTCATTTTAAAGTGGGGGCTGCGTTGCTTGCAAAAAACGGCAAGGTTTATACCGGCTGCAATATTGAAAATGCGGCGTATACCCCCACCAGTTGTGCCGAGCGCACTGCGTTGGTAAAAGCCGTGAGTGAGGGAGAGCGGGGCTTTTCGGCAATTGCCATTGTTGGCAGTATGGAGGGCAAGACCAACACGCTGGTCACCGGCCCATGTGGGGTTTGCCGGCAGGCTTTAGCAGAATTTTGTGCCCCGGATTTTATCATTTTGCTGGCTAAAAGCCCAGAGGATTATGTAAAAACCACGCTGGGTGAGTTGTTACCTTACGGTTTTGGCCCTGCGAATTTAGAGCTTGATTAAAAGCGCAACAGAAAGGGAGCAGACATGATGCGCATGTTTGATATTATTGCCAAAAAGCGCGACGGAGAAACACTAAGCGCACAGGAGATTCAGTTTGTCATTGAGGGGTATACCGGCGGTAGCATCCCGGATTACCAGATGTCGGCCTTTTTAATGGCAGCGTACCTGAATGGGCTTGACACGGTGGAGACTGCGACCCTGACCGATTTTATGGCGCAGTCCGGTGATATGGTGGATTTATCGGCCATTGAAGGAGTCAAAGTGGATAAGCACTCCACTGGTGGCGTGGGGGATAAGACTACGCTGATTGTGGGGCCCATCGCGGCAGCTTGTGGTGTAAAAATAGCCAAAATGAGCGGGCGTGGCCTTGGCCACACCGGCGGCACGGTGGATAAGCTGGAGGCCATCCCCAGGTTTCGCACCACGCTCGGGCGCGACGAGTTTTTTGCGCAGGTGAACCGGCTTGGCATTAGCGTAATTGGCCAAAGTGGTAACCTTGCACCCGCCGACAAAAAGATTTATGCCTTGCGCGATGTCACGGCCACGGTGGATTCTCTGCCACTGATTGCAAGCAGTATTATGAGCAAAAAACTGGCTGCCGGGGCCGATGCCATTTTGCTGGATGTCAAAACCGGCAGCGGCGCATTTATGAAAACAAAAGAGGATGCCATTGCACTGGCCGAGACCATGGTTGCAATTGGGGAGCATCATCACCGGCGCACCTCGGCGCTGATTACCGATATGGACCTGCCGCTAGGCCTTGCCATTGGCAACAGCCTGGAGGTTGCCGAGTCGGTACAGACGTTGCAGGGCAAAGGGCCGAAAGACCTAGAAGAGGTGTGCCTTGCCCTTGCAGCCAACATGGTACAACTAGCCAATGGCGGTGCCTATGAGCAGTGTCTTGCCCGTGCGCGCGAGGCGCTGCAAAGCGGCGAAGCACTGCAAAAGCTGCGGGATATGGTAGAAGCGCAGGGCGGTGATGTTTTGGTGATCGACGACCCGGCTAACTTTGCAGCTGCCAAGGTGGCACACACCGTCACCGCACCGCGCAGCGGCTATATTTATAGTATGGACACTGAAAAAATTGGTATTGCATCGGTGCTTTTGGGTGCTGGGCGCGAGCGCAAAGAAGACGCAATCGACTATGCGGCGGGCATTCTTTTGCGGGCCAAAACCGGCCAGTGGGTCGAAGCGGGGGCGCCGCTTGCGGAGTTTTTTGCCGAAAGCGAAGAAAAGTTGCCCCCGGCCGAGCAGCTTTATTTACAGGCGGTGCAAATTGCAGACACAAAACCAACACTGCCACCCCTTATTATGGCTAAGGTGGATATCACCGGCGTGAGCGTTTGGTGAGCCTTGCCCAGGCAAAGCAGAAAGATAAGTTGAAAGCGGTGGGCGGTTGCCTGCCGCTTTTTTTAGTGAAAACAGAAAATTTAGTTGTGTACATTTGCGATACCGTACAAAAAGTGCTATACTAATCCAACCGTAAAGGGGTATGCCCAGCGGAAATGTGCAAAGCGGGAAGGTGCGTTATGAATTATCAGGTCGCTTACTTTGATTTGGATGGTACATTAGTGGATTCAGCGCCGGGGATTTTGGGCTCGATGCAAAAGGCGTTAGAAGAGTTTGACATACACCCTACATTGCAGCAATTGCGCCGCTACCTTGGCCCGCCACTGCAGCAGATGTTTGGCGACTTTTTGCCGCCGGAGCAAGTGGCAGAAGGGGTACGCATTTATCGCCAGTACTATGTATCGGGCGGCAGCCTGTTTGACGCATTGGTGTATGATGGCGTGCCAGAAGCATTGGCCCGTTTGCAACAGGCTGGCGTGCAGCTGTGCCTTGCCACGGCAAAGCCCAAAGCGACCGCACAGCAGGTGCTGGACCACTTTAATCTCGCACAATATTTTGTACAAGTTGGCGGCACGGTAGAAGAGGCGGGTATTCTGGACAAAACCGGGGTGATCCGCAACAATTTGCAGCACAGTACCTTTGCCCCTGAGGCTCATTTAATGGTGGGCGACCGACGGGATGATTTGCAAGGTGCAGCGGCGGCAGGGATTGACGCACTGGGCGTATTGTATGGGTATGGCAGCAGGGAAGAGCTTGCGGCACAACCCCACAAGGCACTTTGCGACAGCCCGGATGCGGTGGCACAATTTATTTTAAACGCAGGGCAAAACTGCTAGGATAGTTAGGAAAGCGATGTGTGGTAAAGTTGACGCAAAAGGATCAAAAACGCAGGCCCGGTTTTTTTGACCGAGTGGGGCGCTGGTTTCGTGGTTTATTTGCAATGGTGCGCAATTTTAAGCGCCTTACCCCGGCGCAAAAACGGCGCACGGTGTTGCTTTGCACGGTGCCGGTTTTGGTAGTGGTGGCCTTGGTTGCCCTGCCGCTGAGTTTGCTGCTGGGTAGGGGTACCCCCACGGTGGAACGACAGCAGCAACAGCAGGCTGTGTACGAGCAGTCAGAGTACCAGCGTGAGGCTGCCCAGTTTGCCGACCTGTTTTTGCCTAAGACAGATGATGCAGGGGAAGAATATTTGCAAGAAACGCTTTTTGTGGGGGATTCTAACACCGTAAGGCTTGCAAACTTTGGCGAGATAGAAATGAACAGCATGGCGGCAGTGGTAGGCATGGGGGTACAAAGTGTGCCGGGCAGTGCCTGCATTTGGTTTGCGGGGTATGACAACCCGGTCACCATGCCAAGGGCCGCTGCCCTGCTGCAACCACGCCGTATGATCGTGATGTTTGGCACCAACAATACCGACATGGGCACCGATGACTTTATTACGGCCTATCAAGAAGCACTGGAAGCCTTGCACAAAGCCTATCCGTATGCAGACCTCATCATTGCAAGCATCCCACCGGTAGGGGCCAACAAGTCTGACGCGGCGGCGACACAAAAAAAGGTGGATTCTTTTAACCTGGGTCTCGCAAAACTGGCGCAGCAGAATGGGTACCAGTTTTTAAACGGCATAGAGGTGTTGAAGGCCGACAATGGTTACATGAAGCCGGCTTATGTAGAAAACGATGGGTTGCACTTTACCGCAAAAGGTGCTTCGGTGTATATTGATTATGTGCGTACGCACAGCTATATCACCGACGATACGCGCCCCACGCTGAAAGCACGGCCAACCCGCATCAGCCCGCCGGTGGTTGAAACCCCTTCGCCGCTACCGCAGGCACCCGCACAGGTACCTGCGACAGCGACACCATCCCCCACCCCAACCGCGACCCCGACAGCCAGCCCGACTGCTAGCCCGGTACCAACGGCAGCCCCAACACCGACCCCGGCACCGACCGTTGCACCGCCTGCCGCAACGGCCCCGCCAGCCCCTAGCGCGCCGCCAGTTGACAGTACGCCACCTGCTGCATCATCGACGGGCGGGGTGTCGTCGGCACCCAGTACACCGGCAACAAGCAGCGAGGCACCGTCCGCTACACTACCTGCTGACAGCAGTGCAGTTAGCCCTGCGCCGCCAGACGCGGTATCTGAATAAAATAACGCTCCACTGCGACATCATGAAAGGGGATATCTCACATGAACTGCACGGTACTGGGTTGCGGCCGTTGGGGGTCGTTCCTTGCCTGTTTTCACAGCCGTAACCATAAGGTCGTTTTATGGGGGCGCAAGGGGTCCGACAGCTTTGAAACCTTGCGCAATACCCGGCAAAACAGTTACCTTACCCTGCCGCAGGAGGTCGAGCTGCAAGAGGACCTTGGCCTTGCCCTTGCAGCAAGCGAAACGATTATTATTTCGATTTCGGCACAGCATCTGCGTGAATTTGCGACCCGTATCAACACCTACCCGGTTGCAGGTAAGACCTTTATCCTGTGCATGAAAGGGCTGGAGGAAGCGAGTGGCAAACGGTTGACCCAGGTAATGAGAGAATGCATCACGCAGCCGGTTGGCCTTGCGGTATGGGTGGGCCCCGGCCATGTGCAGGACTTTTTGTCCGGCATCCCCAACTGTATGGTTATCGATTCGGATGACCGCGCGTTGACCGGCCGGATTGTGGAAGAATTTCAAAGTGAACTGCTGCGGCTATACATCGGCACCGATTTGATTGGCACTGAAATTGGTGCCGCTGCAAAAAATGTGATGGGGATTGCCGCGGGCTTTTTGGATGGCAAAGGCCTTTCCAGCTTAAAGGGTGCGCTGATGGCACGCGGCGCGCGGGAGATTGCCCGGCTGATCCGCGCGATGGGCGGCAACGAGCTTTCTGCTTATGGGTTGTGTCACCTTGGTGATTATGAGGCAACACTGTTTAGCCCACATAGCCACAACCGCAGCTATGGCGAGGCGATGGCACGCGGGCAAGATTACCCGCTACTGGCCGAAGGCGTACCCACCGCAAAAGCGCTTGTCGCGCTGGGCAAAGAGCATGGGGTGGAACTGCCCATCTGCCAGACCGTCTGTGACGTTTTATACACAGGTGCTTCGATGGAAGATGCATTTCAAAAATTGTTTTTCCGCAGTACAAAAGAAGAATTTTATACCTGACCGGTGCAAGGCAAAAGATGTTTTGACGTGCCGGGTAAAGATAGAAAAAACAGCCGGTTTTATGTGCAGTTTGTACATGCCGGCTGTTTCATTACCACCGTAGCGGTGTCCCAGCTTGTTTTGGCGGGCTTTTGGGGCCTTTCTGTGGCACTGTGACAGCATTTTTAGGCTCGGTAGCAGCATAGCAACACGCACGGTTTTGATTGACACTCGGCCACAAATGGCCGATAATGGAAGAGACGCAAAGGAGGCGGACTATGGCGCGCTATCATTGTATCCTAATCGATTTGGACAACACTCTGCTTGATTTTGACGCGGCCGAAGCGGCTGCACTTGCTGGTACGCTGGAGCATTTCAACCTTTTGGCGAACGAAGAAACGGTCACCCGTTATCACGAGATCAATAAGGGGCTATGGGCGAAGCTTGAAAAGGGCCAAATTCGCAAAGAGCAGTTGCAAACGCAGCGGTTTGCCATGTTGCTTTCTGCATTAGGCCGGCAAGGCAACCCGGGGCAGATTAACGATTATTACCTTGACCAATTGTCAAAAGGTGGGCAAATGCTGCCCGGTGCAGACGAGTTTTTGCGGGATGTTGAAGACTATGTCACAATAGGCATTATCACGAATGGGATGCAAAAGGCACAGGCGGGCCGGCTTGCCGCCTCTGGAATCGGCGAATTTGCAGACGGCGTTTTCATCTCTGAAAAACTGGGCGTGGCAAAGCCGGACAAGCGCTTTGTCAACATTGCGCTGGACAAGTTGGGCATTACAAACCGCAGCCGTGTGCTGGTTATCGGCGACAGCATTTCGGCGGATATCCGCTGTGGCCAGGCTGCGGGGCTTGACACCTGCTGGTTCAATTTTAAAGGGCTTGCTGCACAGGACGACGGGGGCAAAGGGCCCACTTATACCGTGCGCGGTTATGAAGAGCTGAAAACGGTCATTCTGGAACAGGAGGAACTTGACCATGTCGGTGAAAAAAAGAGACATTCAGTTTAAATCCTCAGACGGGCAGACCACGGTAGTGGCGTATTTTTATGAGGACGATACCACGCCACCCAAAGCAGTGGTGCAAATTTCGCACGGGATGTGCGAGTACATTGGCCGGTACGACGATTTTGCGGCTTACCTTTGCAGCCGGGGTTTTGCGGTGTGTGGCAATGATCATTTAGGCCATGGGGCAAGCAGTACGCCGGAGACCGACGGCTTTTTTGGCCCCTCGGGCAGCCGGCAGTTTGTGCTGCAAGACCTGCACGAGATGAACCGCCTTGCGCACGAGGAATACCCCGGTTTGCCGGTAGTGCTGTTTGGCCATAGCATGGGCAGCTTTTTTGCGCGCGAATATGCTGCGCGCTGGCCCAAAACCATTGACGCCCTGCTGATTAGCGGTACGGGTGGGCCCAACCCGGCGGGCGGCGTTGGGCTGGCACTCACATCTCTTTTGGGGGCATTGCGCGGGCATACGTACCGGTCGAATTTCATCAATAATCTCGCGTTTGGTGCTTACTTAAAAAGAATCCCAGAGCCCAATACCCCTTATGATTGGATTACCCGTGATGAGGAGATTGTGGCAAAATATGCAGCCGACCCCAAATGTACGTTTGTTTTTACGGTGGGGGGCTTTCACGAGCTGATGTCCATTTTAAAAGAGGTCTCCAGCCCCGCTTGGGCAGCTAAGCTAGACAAGCAACTGCCGGTACTGCTGGCCTCTGGCGCCATGGACCCGGTGGGGGAGTACGGCGAGGGCGTGAAAAAGGTTTATAGCTGGTTGCAGCAGGCAGGGCTACAGGACGCAGAGCTGCGGCTGTACCCCGGTGCGCGGCATGAGCTGGTTAACGAAATCAACCGCGCGGAGCTGTGGCAGGAGCTTGCCGACTGGATGCAGCAAAAAACAATAAAGTTAAATTAATACAAAAATGGGGCATTGTCGGCTTTTTTGCCGCAATGCCTTTTCAAAAAAGTGAGAACATGGTAAACTATACACTGTTGTGTCGCCCCAAAAGGGCACGGCAGATTGCAAAATAGGAACGGAGTGCTTTTTAAAATGGAATTTCTTTCCCAGTTTGCACAATCTCTGGTTGGGCATCTTGGCGCGATGACCTACGTTGATGTTGTGAAAATGCTCGTGATGTGGTTGATTGGCGGCACGCTGATTTACCTTGCGATTAAAAAAGATATGGAACCGACCCTGTTGCTGCCGATGGGCTTTGGTGCAATTTTGGTCAACCTGCCGCTTTCCGGTGTAATCGACCAGTACATTGACCCGGCAACGGGGATTGCGGCAGAACCCGGTGCACTCAGTGAGCTGTTCCGTGCGGGTATCGACAATGAGCTGTTCCCGTTGCTACTGTTCATTGGCATTGGTGCCATGATTGACTTTGGCCCGCTATTGCAAAACCCCAAGCTGTTGCTATTTGGTGCGGCTGCGCAGTTTGGTATTTTCTTTACTATTACAGCGGCGACGATGATGGGCTTTACGCTGACCGACGCAGCGTCGATTGGCATCATTGGCGCCGCCGATGGCCCGACTTCTATTTTTGTGGCAAATTACTACGGCACAAAATACATTGGCGCCATCATTGTGGCGGCGTACAGCTATATGGCGCTGGTACCCATTATTCAGCCGCCGTTCATCCGGCTGGTCACCACAAAAAAAGAGCGCTTAATCCGCATGAAATACGAGGCAAAGAGCACCAGCAAAGCAGTTCGTATTTTGTTCCCGATTGTGGTGACGGTGATTGCGGGTATTGTGGCACCGCGCAGTGTGGCGCTGGTGGGCTTTTTGATGTTTGGCAACCTGTTGCGTGAGTGTGGGGTGCTGAACAGCCTTTCAGAGGCGGCGCAAAATGTGCTGGCAAACCTGATTACGCTGCTGCTGGGTATTACCGTGGCGACTAAAATGCAGGCGGACCTGTTTTTGACCTGGCAGACCTTGATGATTTTGGGCCTGGGGCTGATTGCCTTTATCTTTGACACCATTGGCGGTGTGTTGTTTGCAAAGTTTATCAACTTGTTTGCCAAAAACAAGGTCAACCCCATGATTGGCGCCTGCGGTATTTCGGCGTTCCCGATGAGCAGCCGCGTGATAGCTAAAATGGCGTTGAAAGAAGACCCTGAGAACTTTATTCTGATGCAGGCGGCCGGTGTCAACGTCGGCGGGCAGATTGCATCCGTCATTGCGGGCGGGTTGATCCTCAACCTAATCGCGCGGTAAGGGGGCGCAGTAGAATGAATGTAGAAGTAGTGATGCAATCGCTCAGCGTGATGCTACAGGGCATGTGCGGTATTTTTATTGTGATGGGGGTTATCAGCCTTTCCATTGCGTTGCTCAGCCGTATGTTTAAGCAGTAACGGCCCGCCTGTGGTAGTTTGAGCTAAGGCAAAGCCGCCGCGTTGCGGCGGCTTTTTTGTGTGCGTGTGCACAGGTATTTTTATAGAAGGAATGAGTTATGTTAGTAACATTGCAGAAAGTGGGCAAAAGCTTTGGTGCAGAGCGCATATTGCAAAATATCAGCGCGGCGGTGGATAGGCAGGACCGCATTGGCATCATAGGGGAGAACGGCGCGGGCAAAACAACGCTGCTGCGCATCCTCACCGGTGAGCTTTTGCCGGACGAGGGGGAGGTTTCGGCCAGCCGCAACCTGACCTTTGGCTATTTGGAACAAAATGCGGCCCCGGTGGGCGAACGTACAGTGTGGGGCGAGATGGAATATGCCTACGCGCCGTCGCTGGCGGCAATGCAGCAGTTGGACCAGCTGAACCTTGCGTTGGCACAAACCCCGCAGGATGCCAATTTATTGGAGCAGCATGCCGCAGCCACCGCAGTGATTGACGCGCAGGACGCGTATCACCGCGAAGTAAAAATGAAAAAAGTGCTGGCAGGCATGGCCTTTTTGCCCGACACGTGGGAAAAAGAAGTAAGGGTCTTGTCCGGCGGCGAGCGCACCCGGTTGCAACTGGCAAAGCTGCTGGTGCAAAACCCTGACTTACTGATTTTGGACGAACCGACCAACCACCTTGATTTTGAGACGTTAGAATGGCTGGAAACCTACCTGAACGGCTACAGTGGGGCCATCCTTGCGGTGTCGCATGACCGCTATTTTTTAGATGCCGTCGCAAACCGCATTTGGGAGCTGGAGCAGTACACACTGACAAGCTATAAGGGCAACTACTCGGCCTACCTGCCCCAAAAAGAAATGGCGGTACAGCTGCAAAGCAAACAGCACGATGCAGATGTTGCAACGGCGAAAAAATTGCAGGATTACATTGACCGTAACTTAGTGCGTGCCAGCACGACTAAAATGGCCCAAAGCCGCCGCAAGCAGCTGGAAAAGATGGAAATTACAGAAAAACCCCACCAAATGGGGTATGAGCTGAAATTTCGGTTTGAATATGATATGGAGCCCTATGAAAACGTGCTGACGACCAAAAAGCTTTCTGTCGCGGCGGGCGGCAATACACTGATTGACGGGCTAAACCTGGAGGTATTGCGCGGCGACCGGCTGGTGATTGCCGGGGCAAACGGTACGGGTAAATCGACCCTGCTGCGGGTTTTGTGCGGCAAGCTGCGGGCACAGAGCGGCAGCATTAAGGTGGGCACCGGCGTTAAAATGTCGGTGTTTGAGCAGCAGCAGCGCCGCCGGGGCGGCCGCGTAATCGACGCCATCTGGGACCAGTACCCCCGCATGACCGAGTTAGAGGTGCGCAGCCACCTTGCCCGGCTGAATTTTAAGGGCGAAGAGGTGTTTAAAGAAACCGCCACCCTTTCGGGAGGTGAGCTGTCACGCTTGCGCTTTGCTGAAATTTTGCTGGAGCGGCCCAACTTGCTGTTTTTGGATGAGCCTACCAACCACTTGGATATTTACACGCGTGAAAGCCTGGGCCAGGCGCTGGCCGGGTATACCGGCACATTGCTGCTGGTGACCCATGACCGCTACCTGATGAACAGCCTTGCCTGCCCCATTTTACATTTAGAGGGCGGCAAAGGGGTCTTTTACGAGGGGTATGCCGCGCTGATGGCGCACACTGCCAGTGGCACCGCGCTGCATACCGGTAAAAAGGAAGCAAAAGAGGCCAAAACCCAGCGCAACCCCAAAGAGGAACGTCGCCTGCGCGCCGAAGTGCGCAAGCAGGCCAAAGAGCTGGAACAGCGCATTGAAGAGCTGGGGGCCGATATTTTGGCGATGGAAGAATCCATTTCGCAGCCAGAAGTTGCAAGTGATCATTTGCGGCTGCAAGAACTTTGTGATGCGCTGGATGATGCCCGGTTTGAGCAGAACGAGCGGTATGCCCAGTGGGAGACTCTGCTGGAAGAACACGGTGACCTGCTAGAGTAGGCACGATGCCAGTGCAGCAGTGTTTGCTGCCTGCAAATGCCAGACAAGCTTACTGTTGTGTAGGCCGGCGAAAAAGCGTAGAATCATACAAACAGCATCCCCCGGCGCCCATGTGGCGCCGGGGGATGCTGTTTGTATTTATCATGGTAGCACGCTGGTTGCGAATGTTTAGTTGTTATACATGTTGAGCAGAAAAAGGTTTGTGTCGGATGAAATACTTTGAAAATTGTACAACAATAATACATCATCGTAGCTGTTTTCGGCAATCAGTGCATCCATACTGGTGCTTTT
>JAQVCK010000214.1 GCA_028689835.1 Pygmaiobacter sp.
CACCAGCGCGGCTTGGGGGGCAATTTTTTGTTCCGGCCGGCGGCATGGCTGACCATTTACCGTCACGCGGCCCATCGTAATTGCCCGCCGCGCCTGCGTGCGGGTCATCTGCGCCGCCTCGGTCAGCAACCGGTCTAACCGGTAATCCGCCATATCTACCCCCGTATGTGATCCTTGCCTGTTTTATTGCATATTTCAAAACTAATCACAGTATAACATAAAAAAGCAGGTTTGTGGCATAGAATCTTTGTGATTGTTTTACATTGTTTTACATTTTTTTACAGTTTTAAGGGTTTTATTTTTCTTTTACAGTATTCCTCACGCTGCACATGCACTGTTCTTACAAAAATCGACAACATCCACAGCTCAAAGCTGTTTTGCGCGTTTTTCATCCGCGGTGGTACGGCAAGTAAGTGGCCGGGCAAGTCATAAAAAATGGCAGCTCTTGTTACTGTGCAAACCCAAAAGAGACCGTGGGCGAAAATTCAGGTTCCCGCCACGGTCTCTTTTTATTGTCTTTTTTGCTTTACATGTCTTTCGTCGCCACAAGGTCAGCGCCGGTGCCCAGCAAATTGGGCACCAGCACATCGCCAATGTGCACGGGGGAGATCGCCACCACGTGGTTGACTTCGCGCATCGCGTCAAACAGCAGCGGTTTGGGGATGGCTTTAGAGGTTTTTACCGGCAGCCGGGTGCCAAACGCACCGTTGATGCGCACGGTGGAGGTGAGCACCCGCACCGGGTTGCTCACTTCGCTGCGGCCATACTGTTCGCCTTTTTCGCAGGCGTTGCCGCGCACCTCCAGCGTCTCTTCGTCCACCTCAAGGTGGCACCCGCGCGGGCAGGTAATGCAGATCATGCTGCGTTTTGTCATGCTTCGCTCGCCTCCTCTACCAATACCGTCAATTTTCCGCCGGTACCCTGCAACAGCTGCAACGGCAGCTGAATTTGTTCCATTTCGCCGGGTGCCATATGGCTGCGCCGAAACGCGGCAATTTGCTTTTCGCCGTCCAGCACCCGCACGGTGCCGGCCTTCATCACCTTTTTCACCCGGAAGAACACCGGCACGGCCTTTTCTATATTGGCAATGCGAATCTTTTGCGGCACAGTGTAACCCACAAGGTCGCCGTTTTCCATCACAATGTCCGCACTACCCTTTGTGCTGCCGTCTGCAAGGTAGGCCGCGGCCGCGGCGCCTGCGCGCTGGCTTTCGCGGGTGACAAAGTCCACAAGGTCATGCACATGCACCACATTGCCCGCGGCAAACACGCCGGGGATGGATGTCTCCATATTTTCGTACACCACCGGCCCGCTGGTGCGCTTGTCCAATTCAATGCCGGCGTTCAGCGACAGCTCGTTTTCGGGGATCAGGCCCACCGAAAGCAATACGGTGTCGCAGTCAAACTGCATTTCGGTGCCCGGCACCGGCTTGCGGTCCGGCCCGACCTTGCTGACCGTCACGCCACTCACCCGGCCGTGCTTGCCGGTAATCTCGGTGATGGTGTGCGAGAGATACAGCGGGATGTCAAAGTCGTTGAGGCACTGCACAATGTTGCGGTTCAGCCCGTTGGAATAAGGCATCAGCTCGACACAGGCCAGCACCTTTGCGCCCTCCAGCGTCATGCGGCGCGCCATAATCAGCCCGATGTCGCCGGAGCCCAAAATAATCACCCGGCGGCCCACCATATAGCCCTCAATGTTCATATACCGCTGGGCGGCGCCCGCCGTCAGCACCCCGGCAGGCCGGTCGCCCGGGATGCCGATGGCGCCACGGGTGCGCTCGCGGCAGCCCATGGCCAGCAGAATAGCGCCCGCCTTCACCACGTGGTACCCGTCAAAATTATTGACAAGGTGTACCTCGCGGTTTTGGGTGACGGTGAGTACCATCGTGTCGGTGCGCACCTCAACCCCGGTGTCAAACAGCATTTTGATGAACCGGGCCGCATACTCCGGGCCGGTGAGCTCTTCTTTAAAATAAGTCAGCCCAAAGCCGTTGTGGATGCACTGGTTCAAAATGCCGCCCAGCTCTTTGTCGCGCTCGACGATTAAAATGTCCTTAACGCCTTTTTCCCACGCCTCACAGGCGGCTGCAAGCCCTGCCGGGCCCCCGCCAATGACAACCAGCTCATGGTATTCACTCATGCCTGTGCACCCCCTTCCTGCTTTGTGCGGCCTACAAGGATCTCACTGCCCTCTTTGTCCTGGCAGATGCTCTGCGGGTCTACCCCGCGCTCACGCGCCAAAATTTCAAGCACCCGCGGCCCGCAAAAGCCGCCCTGGCACCGCCCCATGCCGGGGTTGCAGCGCCGTTTCACCCCGTCTACCGAAACGGGGGGGATCGGCGAGTGCAGCGTATCCAAAATTTCGCCCTCCGTCACGGTCTCACAGCGGCAAATCACCCTGCCGTACGCGGGGTTGCGGCTGACGAGCTCGTCACGCTCTTTCGACGACATCTCACGAAAACGCACCCGGTGGCGGGTATCGTCAAACACCGGCTTTTGCTGCAGCGGCAGCCCCGCATTTTGCAACAGGCGCACGGCCTCTTTGGCGATGGCCGGCGCACTGGTAAGCCCGGGGGATTTAATGCCCGCCAAATTGATGAGACCCGGCGCGTCTTTGCTTTCACTCACAATAAAATCCGGCTGGTCGGTGACCGCACGCACCCCGGCAAAATTGCGAATCGCGTCGCGGTAGCTGATGTCCGGCACGCTTTTGGCCGCTTTACCGCGCACAAAATCCAGCCCTTGTGCGGTGACGGCAACGTCCTCGCCGTCTGCCATAGGCTCGGCATTTGGGCCCACAATCAGGTTACCCTGCACCGTGGGGGCCACCAATACGCCCTTGCCATTGGGGTTGGGGCACTGGAAAATCACCCGCTCCACAATGGCACCTTGGCTTTTGTCCATCAGGTAATATTCGCCCCGGCTGGGGTAGGTGGTAAAGGCGTGTGCCGCCACCATATCGTTGATCTGCTCCGCCCCCACACCGGCGGCGTTGACAATGGCGCGTGTTTCTACCGTTTGTCCGCCCGCCGTGATGCGAAACCCGCCCGCTATTTTTTCAATGGCGGTCACCGGGCTATTCAGCCGTAGCTGCACCCCGTTTTTCACCGCGGTTTCAGCCAGTGCAAGGCAAAGTTCCCACGGGTACAGCACGGCGGCGGTGGGGGCCAGCAGGGCCCCTTTCACTTCTTTTGAAAGGTTTGGCTCTATGGCAAGCACCTGCTGCCCGTTGAGCACCTGCATGTCGGGCACCCCATTACTGAGGCCACGTTCGTACAACGCCTGCACCGTTTTGGTCTCCTCTTCGGTAAAGGCCAACACCAGGCTGCCAATTTCTTTGCAGGGCACGTCCAGCTTTTTGCACAGCTCTTTCACCAGCCGGTTACCCTCCACATTAAAACGGGCCATTAACGTGTCGGGCTCTGGGTCGTACCCCGCGTGAATAATTGCGCTGTTTGCCTTGGTCGTACCGGTAGAAACATCATTTTCTTTTCCCAACACCACCGTGTTTAAGTGATAATGTGCCAGCTCATACGCCACTGCCGCACCCACTAC
>JAQVCK010000037.1 GCA_028689835.1 Pygmaiobacter sp.
GTGATGGTGTTTCGCCCAAGTGGCAGTACCGCATTTGGTGGGGCCATGAGCTTTGGTGCGGCGGTAGAGCTATCAGTCGCAATGCCGCTGTCTTGGCTGCCACTAATTTCTGACTACACACGCACAGCAAAAAAGCCCCGCGCGGCGGCAGGCGTGGGGGCACTTGCCTACTTTTTTACCAGCAGCTGGATGTATACCATCGGTATGGCAGCGGCCCTTTTTACCGGTAAAAGTGAGATTGCCGAAATCATGCTGCAAGCGGGCCTTGGCACTGCGGGGCTGTTGATTATCTTGCTTTCCACCGTCACCACGACGTTTTTAGATTCTTATTCTGCCGGGGTCAGTGCGCAGAGTATTTCGGCAAAACTAAAAGAAAAGCCGGTCGCAATTCTTGTGTGTGTGGTTGGCACGTTGCTTGCAATTGCCACACCAATTGCACAATTTGAATCGTTTTTGTATTTTATTGGGTCGGTGTTTGCACCGATGGTCGCTATTCAAATCGTGGATTATTTTATTCTCAAAAAAGACAATTCTGCAAGTAAGTTTAACTGGGGCAACCTCGCCCTTTGGCTGGTGGGGTTTGTGCTGTACCGGGTGTTTTTGTATCTCGATACCCCCATTGGCAACACCGTACCGGTGATGCTGCTTACCGGGTTGCTTTGCTTTGCAGCCAACAAATTGTTTAGGAGGCCATAAAATGTGGAAAGAAATACTTGAAAATGTGCGGGCAAGGGCCCCGCTGGTGCATAACATTACAAACTATGTCACGGTGAACGACTGCGCCAATATACTGCTGGCCACGGGGGCATCCCCCATTATGGCAGATGATGAACAGGAGGTGCAGGAGATCACGTCGATTTGCGGCGGGCTGAACATCAACATCGGTACGCTGAACAGCCGTACAATCCCGTCGATGTTTGCGGCGGGCAAACAGGCAAATGCCTTGGGGCACCCCGTCGTGCTGGACCCGGTGGGGGTAGGGGCCTCCGGTTTGCGCACGCAAACAGCGCAGGCACTGCTAAGCAAAGTGAAATTTACCGTAATTCGGGGCAACAGCTCAGAAATCAAAACGCTTGCGCTGGGTGCCGGTACCACCCATGGGGTCGATGCCGATATTGCCGATACCGTGACAAAAGACACGCTGCCCAGTGCCGTTGCATTTGCAAAAGAGTTTGCACAAAAAAACGGTGCCGTTGTCGCCATTACCGGTGCAATTGACATTGTGGCAGATGCAGACCGTGCTTATTGCATCTACAATGGGCACCCCATGATGAGCAAAGTCACCGGCACCGGGTGCCAGCTTTCTGCCCTGATGACAGCCTATGTAGCGGCAAACCCCAACACCCCGTTGCAGGCCGCGGCCGCCGCGGTTTGCGCCATGGGGCTTTGTGGCGAGGTGGCGTTTGCCCGCATGTCGGCAGCGGATGGCAACGCCTCTTACCGCACTTATATTATTGACGCCATCTGCAACCTGACAGGGGATGCGTTAGAGGAAGGGGCAAAGTATGAAGTGCGATAAAAAGACGATGTTGCTTTATGCCGTCACCGACCGCATGTGGGTAGGCAAGCAGACACTGGCGCAGCAGGTGGTAGACGCCCTGCAAGGCGGGGTGACCTGTGTGCAGCTGCGTGAAAAAGAACTGGATGACGCCGCGTTTTTGCAAGAAGCGCTGGAATTAAAAGCCCTTTGCCAAAGTTATAAAGTGCCTTTTATCGTGAACGATAATGTTACCGTGGCGGCTGCCTGCCATGCAGACGGTATCCATGTGGGGCAGCACGATATGCAGGCGCAAAATGTGCGCGCCCGTGTGGGAGCGGGCATGTTGCTGGGGGTTTCGGTGCAGACGGTAACACAGGCGGTAGAAGCCCAAAAAAACGGTGCGGATTATCTGGGGGTGGGGGCGGTGTTCCCGACAGCCACCAAAGCGGATGCCGACGCGGTGACATATGAGACGCTGAAAGCCATTTGTGAGGCGGTGCAGATCCCCGTTGTCGCAATTGGGGGCATTAACAAGGATAATTTGTTGCAACTGTCCGGCAGCGGGGTAGACGGGGTTGCGCTGGTCTCTGCAATTTTTGGCAGCAAAGAAATTAGGCAGGCCTGCCGGCAACTTCGCATATTATCGCAAAAGGTGGTGAGCGGGTGAAACTGCAAGGCGCAATTTTTGATTTAGACGGCACGTTGCTGGATTCGATGTTTATCTGGTCAACCATCGGCGAAGAATATCTGCGCAGCCGCGGCATCGCCCCGCGGGAAAAGTTAAATGAGATTTTTAAAAATATGAGCTTGTTGCAGGCGGCGCAGTATTACCAAACCGAATATAATTTACAGGGTAGCACACAAGAGATCATGGACGGTGTCAACCGCATGATCTGGCATTATTACGAACAGCAGGTGCAGCCCAAAGCGGGGGTCGTTGCTGTGCTGCAACTACTGCAACAGCACCACGTTAAAATGTGTGTTGCCACCGCAACCGATGAGCCGCTTGCAAAAATTGCATTGCAGCGCACCGGCCTATTGACTTATTTTAAAAAAATTTTAACTTGTGGTGCCATTGGCCACGGCAAAGACGAGCCGGATATCTACCACGCGGCCCGGCGCTGCCTGCAAACCCCGCAAAACGGTACCTGGGTATTTGAGGACGCGCTGCATGCCGCGCAAACAGCCAAAAATGCGGGGTACCCGGTTATTGGCGTGTATGACCCGGCAGAGCAAAACGCGGATGCGCTGCGCAGCACCGCAGATTATTACATCCACTCGTTCAGAGAAATGGAGGTGTTTTTACATGAAAAAAGTGTTGACGATTGCGGGCTCTGATTGCAGCGGCGGGGCAGGCATTCAGGCAGACATTAAAACCATCACGGTACATAAAATGTATGCAATGAGCGCCATTACCGCCCTGACGGCCCAAAACACCACCGGGGTGGTTGACATTATGGAGGCCTCCCCCAAATTTGTGGGGGAGCAGCTTGATTGCATTTTTGGTGACATCCCGCCCGATGCGGTCAAAATCGGCATGGTGTCGGGCAGCGCCATTATTGAGGTGATTGCCGAAAAGCTAAAGCAATACCACGCAAAAAATATTGTCATCGACCCGGTGATGGTTTCCACCAGCGGCAGCAAGCTGATTTCGGATGAAGCAATTGAAACACTTGTGGCAAAGCTGTTGCCGCTGGGCACGGTGCTAACCCCCAATATCCCCGAAACAGAGGTACTTTGCGGGTTTGCCATTAAAACAGAAAGCGACATGGTGCGGGCAGCACAGCTTTTGTCAGGGCGTTTTAATGGCGCCATTTTAGTCAAAGGCGGCCACCTTGTCAGTGATGCCACCGACCTGCTGTATGAAGCGGGTAGGGCGCACTGGTATGCGGCCGAGCGGGTAAACAACCCCAATACGCATGGTACCGGGTGTACGTTGTCCTCTGCCATTGCCTGCAACCTTGCGGCGGGCAAACCGCTGGGCGAAAGCATACAAAACGCAAAAGATTACCTGACGGGTGCACTGAAAGCCATGCTGGACCTTGGCAAGGGCCCCGGCCCAATGGACCACATGTACCGGCTGTGACCCTGCCGGAAATCAGCTGTAATAATAGAATGCAGTACCTTAAAGAACCACCACCAATAAATCCCGCGCAACAGGGGGCAATGGCGGTGGTTCTTGCTGTTTTTTGGTATCTCTGCTATCTTTAATAGGGAGGTGGTTAAAATGTTGGAACTATATCATGAGTGGTATACAAAAAGAGACTATGAGCAGCTGGACTTATTCAAAACCATGGCTGATTCATTTCAGGTGCAATCAGTGCTGTACCCGGGCAGTTATGTCCACATTTCGCCTTCGTTTTTTATCCCCAGCGCTTGTTATGTGGATAAAGACCAAAAAGCAAACCGATTTTTTAAAGACATCGAGGGGCTTACAAAGGAAATACAAAAACGTGCGGCATATCAGGGCCCTGTTTGTCTAAAATACTATTCACAGGATTACACAAAGCCCATCCCTGAGCCGGAGCACTCGTTTGACCTTTTAATTTCACAATATGCCGGCTTTATTTGTCAACCATGCAAGCGATACCTGAAACACGGAGGCCTGCTTTTAGTCAATAACAGCCATGGGGATGCGGGAATAGCGGCACTGGATGAAGAGTATCAGCTATGTGGTGCTTTTAACCGCAGAGACGGCCGCTATGTCTACTCAGAGCGCGACCTTGACAGTTACTTTATCCCTAAAAAGCAAAATCAGGATTTACGGGCCCACCTATTACAAACGGGGAAAGGGGTAGCGTACACAAAAACCGCGGCCCTATATTTATTTCAGCTGTTGTAAGCAGTAAAAGAGTGGGCAAAGGATAGTTGCCCACCCAAAACCATTTTAGAACCAACTGCTTAATACTAAGCCGTGGTATACCAGAAGCTTTTTATATTGTGTAGTTCACCCAGTCGCCTGCGGCAGGGGATTATGGCAAAAGAATACCCAAAGGCTGTAACTGCTGATTTTAATTTTTGGTTTTGAAATAAAAAAAGCAACCGCTGTCTCGTTTTTATCGTGCGAAACAGTAGTTGCTCTTTTTTATTTGGCTCCCCCTGTTGGGCTCGAACCAACGACCCTGCGGTTAACAGCCGCATGCTCTACCAACTGAGCTAAGGAGGAATATGTCGTGAAAGGTACTTTGTTACTATATCACTTTTGCAGGTGGATTGCAAGCCCCTTTTTGATGCGGAATAAAAAATTTTTTACCAGTCTGCAATAGAGAAAGAATGTTCCACAATAGGGTCTATTTTGTGCTGCTCCAACTCAGTTACTTTTGCCCAAGTTGGGCCTTGCTTCACGGCCTGTGCAAAAGCTTCAATTGTGCTCGCAGCGCCCTGTACTTCCATTTCCACATCGCCGTCATCACGGTTGCGCACCCAGCCGGTCAGGCCCAGGCGGTTTGCCGTGTGGTAAGAAAAATAGCGAAAACCCACCCCTTGTACTCTACCACCAACACGCAGATAAACACGCACTGCTGCCGCCCCCTTTTTAGGCCAACTTTTTATTTAGTATAACACGGCAGCCCAATGGGCGTAAATGGGGTAAAAAGGCAGAACAAAAGGTCCGTTTTTTAAAAAATTGTTAATTCCGTTGTGAACGCTTGATTTTATGGTTTAAAAGGGCTATGATAATACCATGCTGGCACTCAATGTATAAGAGTGCTAATTATTTTGAACATATTAATTTAATAAAGGATGCGGTTAGGAATGGCAAAAAAACAGTTTAAGGCAGAGTCCAAACGGCTGCTTGAGTTGATGATCAACTCGATTTACACCAACCGGGAAATTTTTTTAAGGGAACTGATTTCGAATGCAAGTGACGCCACCGATAAGCGTTATTACAATGCGTTGCAACAGGGTGGCAGTGGCCTGAACAGGGACGAGCTGTTTATTGAGCTTACCGCCGAGAAAGAAGCCCGTACCCTAACACTGCTTGACCACGGCTGTGGCATGACCAAAGAAGAGCTTGAGCAAAACCTTGGCACCATTGCCAAAAGCGGTTCGTTGGATTTCAAGAAAAACAATGAAACTGCAGAGGATATTGATATCATTGGCCAGTTTGGCGTGGGCTTTTACGCTGCTTTTATGGTGGCAAAGCATGTCGAAGTTATTAGCCACAGTATGGAAACTGACGAAGTGTGGAGCTGGAAATCGGATGGGTCGGACGGTTACACGGTGGAAAAAGCCGAGCGCGCCGAATGTGGTACGACAATTATTTTGACGATGAAGGACAACACCGAGCAGGATAATTACGATGAGTTTTTAGAGGAGTACACCCTGCGCAACCTCGTAAAGAAATATTCCGACTATATCCGTTACCCCATCCGTATGCCGGTCACTAAGTCCCGTATGGTAGAGGGGACCGACAAGGATGCCGACGGCAACGACAAAACCCCGGAGTACGAGAGCTACACCGAGGTCGAAACACTGAACAGCATGGTGCCGATTTGGAAAAAGCGCAAGGGCGAAGTGACGGAGGAAGAGTATTTCCAATTTTATAAAGACAAGTTTTATGATTTCGAAAACCCGCTGCGGGTCATCACTTCTTCAACCGAGGGCCTTGCCACCTACAATGCCTTGCTGTTTATCCCGTCGCATGCCCCGTATGACTATTACAGCCGCGACTTTGAGAAGGGCTTGCAGTTATATTCCAGCGGCGTGTTGATTATGGAAAAATGCGCCGACCTGTTGCCGGATTATTTCAGCTTTGTGCGCGGTGTTGTTGACAGCCAGGACCTTTCGCTGAATATCAGCCGCGAAATGTTGCAGCAGGACCGCCAGCTAAAACGAATTGAGAGCAGCCTTGAGAAAAAGATTAAGTCGGAACTAGAGCACATGCTGAAAAACGAGCGCGAAAAGTACGAGACATTTTTCAAAGAGTTTGGCCGCCAGTTGAAATACGGTATTTATACCAGTTATGGCAGCACAAAAGAACTGCTTGCCGACCTGCTACTATACACAACGTCGGCAGAAAAAAAGTTTGCCACACTGGCCGAGTACCGCACCCGCATGAAAGAGGATCAAAAATACATTTATTATGCAGCGGGTGAAAGCGCAGCGAAGCTGGAAATGATGCCCCAAAACGAGCGCCTGCGCGAGATGGGCTACGAAATTTTGTACCTCACCGATGATGTGGATGAGTTTACACTAAAAATGATGCGAGAGTATGACGGCAAAGAGTTCCGCTCGACCTCCGACGATGATTTGGGCATTGAAAACGAGACGGAAAAGGAAGAGATTAAGCAGCAGGCAGAGGATAATAAAGAACTGCTGGACTTCTTAAAAGAAGCGCTGGACGGTAAGGTGTCTGCCGTGGTGTTGTCTGGCAGATTAAAAACCTACCCGGTCTGCTTGACTGCTAAGGGGCAGATTAGCCTTGAGATGGAAAAGGTGCTGAACTCGATGCCGACACCGGAGCAGCAAAAGGTAAAAGCCGAGCGTGTGCTGGAAATCAACGCGCAACACCCGGTATTTACCGCCCTGCAGCAAAAATATGCAGCGGATAAAGAGGCCGCAAAGCAGTATGCAATGATTTTGTACACACAGGCTTTGTTGATTGAGGGCTTGCCGGTAGAAGACCCCATTGCCTATACCAATGCGGTTTGCAACCTGATGGCACCGGGGCAGGCCTAATACGGGGCTGATGCTGTAGTTGCTTTTTATAACGACATAACAAAAGAACAAAGGCCATGGGGCGGCTTGCCCCGTGGCTTTTGTTGTCCGCTATCAGGTGTAACAAAGCTGCTTAGTACTAAATTTTGCGGTATCAAAACTTGAGGTATGATATAATAGAGATGAACGGTTATTTAAATACGGCCAGAACACAGGCAAGACAGAAGGTGAAACAGTATGGCACAAGAAAATGGACATGGCTGGAAGAGTGAAGAGGGTAAAAAACCCTATGAAGTGGTTTATGTCAACTCGCACCTGTTGCGCAATGCAATTACCACGTTGCGGCGTGAGCAAGAGGATTTGCAGGAGATTGCGGCACACGCGGAGGAAGGGGCAGTATTGGCCCAATATGAACTCGGGCTGCGCTATTTTGAGGGCAGCCGCGGTGCGCGGCAGGATGACGGGCTTGCGGCATACTGGTTTGGCAAGGCATCGGCACAAGGGTTGCCGGAGGCTCGCCTGCGCATGGGCTATTGCTATGAATACGGCATAGGGGTAGAAAAAGACCTGCAAAAAGCCGTGGCATTTTACCAAGAGGTTTCAGATGAAGGGGTTGCCCAAGGGCAGTGTGCTTTGGGGTTTTGTTACGAAAATGGCATTGGGGTAGAGCCCAGTGCCGAACGCGCATTTGAATTATATCTGCAAGCGGCAGAGCAGGGGGACGCGCCGGCCCAGTGCAACCTTGGCTATTTTTATAACAATGGCATTGGCACCGAGAAGGACGTGCAAGCGGCAATACAGTGGCTTGCTGCCGCTGCCCGCCAGCGCTACCCGCGTTCCCAGCTTATTTTAGGTGAGTTGTACGAGCGAGGTGACGGTTTACCGCAAGACCAGCAAAAAGCATTGCGGCTGTATCAACTTGCCGCAAAGGCCGGGTATTCCCCCGCGCAGTATAAATTGGGGCTGATTTATTATCATGGCGTGGGTGTTACAAAGAACGAAACGCTTGCAGTGGAATGGTTTGAAAAAGCGGCACAACAAGAGTTTCCAGAGGCGCAGTTCTTTTTGGGCTATTGCTACGAAAACGGGTATGGCGTAACGCCGGATGCGGCGCAGGCCATTGGCTTTTACCGGCTTGCTGCCGAGCAAGAGTACCCCGTTGCACAGTATGTCTTGGGTTACTGCTACGAAAAAGGGTACCTTGTTGAACGCGACTTGCAACAGGCCTTTACGCTGTACCAACATGCGGCACAGCAGGGCAACTTTGAGGCGGAATATCGCATAGGCCTATTTTATTACCACGGTATGTTGGTGGACGAAGATAACGAAAAGGCGGCGGCACTATTTTTAAATGCTGCAAACGCCGGGTTTGCCCCCGCCCAGCATGTGCTGGGCAATTGCTACCAGTATGGCTTTGGTGTGCCGAAAGACGAGCAGCAGGCGGTGCAATGGTACCAGCGTGCGGTAGACCAGAATGACGAAAACGCACAGTATACGATGGCTGCCTTATATCAATCGGGTAGCCTTGTAGCGCAAGACTTACCTTTAGCAGCGCTGTTGTACCAAAAATCAGCAGCCCGCGGGGTTGCTGGGGCGCAATACAAAGTGGGGATGTTGTACCATCAGGGCGAAGTGTTAAAAAAGGACGATGAAAAAGCCGCAGAGTGGTTTACCCGTGCCGCCGAGCAGGGGTATGCTGAGGCAGAATACATGCTGGGGGAGTGCAACCGGCTTGCTTGGGGCATGCCTAAAGACAATACCAAAGCGGCAGGGTGGTATATCAAAGCAGCAGAAAAAAACCTTGCGAAGGCGCAGTATTTGTTGGGCGCATGTTGCTCAGAAGGTTGGGGCGTACCCCAAGATAATGTTAAAGCGGCTAAGCTATATCAGGCCGCTGCCGAACAAGGATATGCGCTTGCCCAGTATGAGCTGGGGCGCTGTTATGTTAGTGGGCTTGGTGTGGAAAAAAACATTCCACTTGCAGTGGAATACTGCCGGCGGGCGGCGCAGCAGGGGTATGCGCTTGCGCAACACCAAATGGGAAACTTTTACCATGACGGCCTTGGGGTGCCGCAGGACGAAAAAGAGGCAGTGCGTTATTATGGGCTGGCCGCTGCAAAAGGATTAAAAGAGGCTCAGTACGGGCTGGCGCAGCGCTTAGAAAAAGGCCTTGGTGTCCCGCAAGATATCCCCCGTGCACTTGAGCTTTACCAGCTTTCAGCAAAGCAGCAAAACCCCGCTGCACAGTATCGGCTGGGGATCATCTACCTGAAAGGAGAATACGGGCAAAAGGACATCGCGCAGGGTGCCGGCTTGGTCAAAGCTGCCGCAGAAAAAAGAAGTGCAAAAGCACAATATGCATTGGCACTGTTGTACCGCGACGGGGTCGGTGTGCAAAAAAACATGCACGAAGCAGGGAAATGGCTTACAAGGGCTGCAAAACAGGGGGATGCCGCGGCTCAGTATTTAGTAGCCTTTTACCTTGAAAAAAGTACCGGTACACCATACCGGCAGTATGCGCTTAGCTTATATCAGCGTGCCGCGCAGGGTGGGGATGCCGACGCCCAATATCGCTTGGGCCAATATTATAGCGCCGGGCAGGCGCTAAACCAACAAAAGGCAAATGAATTTTTGCAGGCGGCCACCCAGCAGGGCCACGTTGCAGCAACTAGCCAACTGTCAGATGTTTACCTGCGCGGGCTTGGGGTGGAAAAAGATTACGCAAAGGCCATGGAGCTGAGCCGGCGTGTTGCAGAGCAAAAAGTTGAGGCTAAAACAAGGCTGGGGCTTTGTTACCTTTTTGGTTGGGGCACAAAGGCAGACCCCGTTTTGGCACAACCCCTTTTATTACAAGCGGCACAGGCAGGTGAAAAGCTTGCGATGTATTATACGAGCTTGATTTACCGCAATGGCTGGGGCGGAAAAAAGGACCCGATTGCCGCGCTGGGCTGGTTAAAAAAAGCTGCGGCGCAGGGGCTAGATGATGCCCAGTATGATCTGGCACTTACGTATGCTGCCGGTGAAGTGGGGCCAGAGGGTAAACAAAAGGCAATTGACTTAATGATAGCTGCTGCAAATAGCGGCAAAAAAGAGGCGGTACTGTCTCTGGCACAGTGGTACGAAACCGGGCGGTTGGTCGAACAAAACCTAGTGCAAGCGGTGCTTTGGTATGAAAAGGCTGCCCAGCAGGGCAGTGAAGTGGCACAGCAAGCACTAAAACGTTTTGGCGCCACCTTGCAAGTGGAAAAAAAGCCGTCTTTTTGGCGCAAACTGTTTGGCGGTACAAGCAAAAGCTAGTGCCAGTTTGCCACAATAGATAGGGCCTCCCTGATGAAAGTTACCCAAGAGCATTCATAGAGCGCAGACGGGAGTTGACCAGAAAAGCGCAGAATGCTACAATCAAAGTAACATCAATAGAAAAGAGGCGGGAATGACGTGGACCTGATGGAAGAGCTCAAGCAGGTAACAGGATGTCGCTATTTGTCGGACCTGCGCTATATTGTGATTGATCAGGAACAGGAGAAGCGCGTACGGCAATGCCTAGAAGCGGACTTTAACGAGGAGCAACTGGCAAATACATTGGTTTACCTTGGCGGCGAGCTGCCACTGGGCAGCACCATACAAGAAGTGAAAGAACAGATTGTCGCGTGTCTGAAAAGCGAATGCTGATATTTGACAAAAAATAAAGCCCTCAAGGGTACCGCAAATGAACAGCTGGTGCCTTGGGGGCTTTTGCTTTTTTTAGCTTCGCTTTACAGTTAAGCTGCCATACGGCAGTAGAAGCACAAACACGAATAAAAAGAAAAAACCGGCGAAAGCCGGTTTTTTCTTTTAGCTCTAATAGCAAGGTGGTTAAAGCATCGTAGCTACTTAGCCTGCAAAAGCCTCTGCGGCATTTGCACCTGCAAGACGGCCAGAAGTTAGCACCCAGCCCTGTGCAGCGCCGCCGTAAGTGACATACGGTACCTGATTCGAGAACAGGACACCCATCGAGTCCTGCCCAACCGCAAACAAGTTGTCGATTGCGGTGCCGTCGGTCTTGATGACACGGCAGCTATCATCGATATTCAGGCCGCCGCAGGTGCCGTAATAGTAGCCGGCGCCCAGTACTGCGTAGTACGGGCCATCTGCCAGCGAGGACATCATAGCAACATCTTTGCCCATCGGGTCGGTGGTTGCACCAGTGGCGTAGCTGGTGTACTCGGTGGCGGCGGTGTTCAGATTCTCTGCCGGTACGCCCAGTTTTTCAGCCAGTTCGTCCAACGTATCCGCTTTCACCACAATGCCATACTTTTCGCCTACAGCCAAAATGTCGTCAAGGTCTGCAATGGGGGTATTGGCCTCAATTTTGCCACCCTGGTTCAGGAACATCGGGGCTGCCGGTGCCAGCATGCCGCTGGTTTTAAAGCTGTCCATCTGTGCGCCGCTGTAAATGGCGTAGTAGGTGTCGCCACCCTTCCAGTTGTCAAACGCAATGTTGCCGGCTTCGCTCATAAAGCGGGTGCCGTCGGTGCCCACAATCATCGATTCCGGGGTCAACACCATCGCGGTCAGTGCGGCTTTTTGGTCCGGGGTCAGTTCGTCGGTTTTGATTAGCTTTTTGGTCTGTGCAATATGCACCATGGCGGGCATATCAATGTTGTAAGTGTCGGCACCAGCCGAAAGGGCCATCTGCACACCACTGCCATTTTCGGTCAACATCGCTTTGGTGTTAAACGTGCCACCCAGATATTTTTCAGTCATTTCGCTGTTGCCAATGAAACCACCGGTAGCCAGAATAACCGAATCACCGTAGATTTCATAGGTGGTGCCGTCATAGCTTACTGCTTTAACGCCCTTGATCACGCCGTCTTCCATAATCAGGTCGGTCGCGGTCAACTCCAACATGTAGTCGTTCTTTTCGTTCATAGCTTTGGCTTTTTCCAGCGCGTTCACATACATTGCGGTCTTGTCACCGGTGTAGGTTGCCCAAACTTTCCACTGCTTCGGGTGGAAGAAGGCTTTAATCTCGCCAAACTGGAAGTCATAATCGTTGATCAGCCAGTCCATCGTCTTGCCGGACTCGTACACAAATTCGCGCACAAGGTCCTCTTTTGCATCGCCGCGGCAATAGTCCAGCCAGTCGGCAATCAAATCCTCTTCATTCAAAAACTTTTCGCCGTTGTTTTCGGCCGCCATTTTTGTCTCGGGGTTGATGGCCATCGGGCCGGAGGTGTTGGTGGAGTTACCGCCCACTTTGCCGGCAGTCTCAAGGCCAAATACCGTAGCACCGTTTTGTGCGGCGCTGATGTAGGAGGCCATGCCAGAGCCGCCAAGGCCAACGACGATGACATCGTAACCATCCAGCTTAACGGTATCGGTTTTCTTCTCGGCCGGGGTATACCACTGGGTCGAATCGCCACCGTTTGCGTCAATGGCCTGTGCCACAGCATCTTTAATGGCGTTGGAAGAAACCGTCGCGCCCGAAATACTGTCGACACCCAGCGTCTGTTTTTCAATGATGCGGGGGATTAGGCGGTCAACGGCAGTTTGCAGTATTTCAGCAGTCTCGCCATTTTCGCCAACAGTGATTGCGTCAATCTTGTTGTCTTTCAGTGTAACTTCTACCTGCATTGGCTGTAATTCGCTGTGGCCGATTGCGCTATAAGTTGCGGTAGAATCGGTCACCGGTGTTTTTTCAGCGGTGTTGTTGCCGGTTGCCTGTGCAAAGACATCGCCCAATACAGCGCGCACAGCGGTGGAAGTAACCGTTGCGCCGGCAACCGCGTCAATGGCGCTAATGTCAACATCGGCTGCGGCCTGGCCCTTTAAGCCTTCAAATTCTTTATTAAATGTTTCAATTGCGGCACCGCCGACCTCTTTGGTCTCCTTGTCGCCGGCAACGGCCAGTGTTTCCACCTTGCCGTCTGCCACTTGCAGGGTAGCGGTTACGTCGCCGCCAAAGCCTGCCGCGGTTGCGGTGTAGCTTTCTGCTTTGGCACTGCTGCCACCGCAGCCTGCCATGCTGAGGGCCATTGCGCAGCAAAGAACAATGGCGGTCAGCTTATGCATTTTATGCATTTCTCAGTTCCTCCTTTAGGGTTTGCCGCCAGCCCTGCCTATGCAGTTGTGACGGCTTTGTGTAAATGACAACCTATATTATAATTGTTAAACAGTTATCAATCAAACAACCTGTTTTCTAAAATCGTCAAATAAAAGTTGACAACTTGTACGAGATGTGGTTGACTATAGTTTAATTGTATTGAAACAGCGGCAATGGCTGTGAAAGAAGGAACGAAATGGAAATACGGCAGATGATTTATTTGGTAGAAATATGCAACGGGCCAAGCCTTTCGGCCGCAGCAGAAAGGTTGTACCTCACACCACAAGCACTAAGCAAAGCAATACGCGCACTAGAAGAAGAACTAAAAGCACCGCTGTTTTTTCGTGAAAAAGGGCGGCTTTTATTGACTCCATTTGGCCGCAGAGTACTGCGTGAGGTAAAACCATTTGTTGACGATTACAATAACCTGTGCGAACAGCTAAGCCGCCTGAGCACCCAGGAGCGCGGGCGGTTGAGCGTGGTGTTTGCACACGGTGTGCCCAATGCCTTGGTAGGGAACCCTGTGGAAGAGCTGGCCCAGCGCTACCCAGAGGTCACGTTTGATTTGATGGAGTTGCCCGACCTTTTGGCAGAGCAAAACTTGCTAAACGAAGAGAGTGACATCGGCTTTTTGGTGGGGCCACCGCAGCCGCAGCAAGAATTTTGGTACCAGACGCTCAAACGCTGCCACCTGTGCGCAGTGGTCAATAAAGATCACCCGCTTGCCTCACACAAAAGCCTTTGCATCGATGACCTTGCCGGGCAGCCCATTATTACCAAAAACACCTTGTTCCGCGCGTACCACATGGTGGACGATCTTGCAAAACAGCACGGCATTGCATTGCAGTATGCTTTGCGCTCCCCGGATGAAATTTTATGGATTAGCATGCTGGAAAAAAACAAAGGGGTTGGCATTGGGGTCTCGTTTTTGTCGCAAGAGCTTCGCCAAACAGACCAATTACTTGTCCACATTCCATTTGAAGAGCCACAGCTGGTGTGGGAAATTTGTGTTGCCACAAAAAAGGGCCACTACCTTTCCGCCGCGGGCAAAGCAGTGCTGGATTATGCGATGACCTTGGCAGAATAAAAAACAGCACCCTTGGCGGGTGCTGTTTTTTTATAAACCTAAAGCAGGGGGATTTTTGCCGCATGGCAGGCGGCAAGTGTTTGCGCGTCCCAAAGCGAAACCTGTACTTCACCCACATGTGCTTTGCCCAGTAGCAACATGCAAAGCCGTGACTGGCCGATGCCGCCGCCGATGGTGAGTGGCAATTCGCCCTGCAACAGGGCCCGGTGGAAAGGCAGGTTACTGCGCTGTTCGCAGCCTGCCGCAGCAAGCTGGCTTGTAAGAGAAGCGGCATCGACACGGATGCCCATCGATGAAATTTCCAGCGCACAGTCCAGCAGTGGGTCGTAAAAAAGTAAGTCGCCGTTTAGCGCCCAGTCGTCATAGTCCGGCGCGCGGCCGTCGTGCGGCTGGCCCGAGCGCAATGCGCCGCCAATTTGCTCGATAAATACGGTTTTGTAAAGGCGTGCCGCGGCATCTTCGCGCTGTTTTGGCGTCAAATCAGGGTAAGTGTCCTCTAGTTGCTGGCTGGTGATAAAGGTAACAGACGGGCACAGCAGGGTTTGCAACGCGGGGAAATAACCGCGCAAATCCTCTAAAGTGCCACAAATGGCACCGACAATCTGCTGCACTTCATGTTCTAAAAAAGCGGTGGTGCGCTGCGGGCGGTCAATTACTTTTTCCCAGTCCCACTGGTCCACGTAGATTGAGTGCAGGTTGTCCAGTTCTTCGTCACGGCGAATGGCGTTCATGTCGGTCACAAGCCCATTGCCCACATGAAAATCATATTTTGCAAGGGCGTAGCGTTTCCATTTGGCAAGCGAGTGCACCACTTCACCTTCACCGCCGGTGGCAGGTATCGCAAAGCCAACGGGGCGCTCGGTGCCGTTTAAGTTGTCATTTAAACCAGAAGCGGGGTCTACAAACAGCGGCGCGGTAACACGTTTTAAATGCAGTGCGTCACAAAGCCGTGCAAGAAACAGCTGTTTAATCAGCCCAATTGCCCGCTGGGTTTCGTAAAGGGAAAGTACCGGCCGGTAACCGTCCGGGGTCACGGTGTGGCTCAATGTAAACTCTCCTTCCCCGCGCGGTCTTCTTCCAGCACCAGCAGCACATCCAGCAGGGTTGCGCCCTGTGCATACAAAATGGGCAAAAGGTCCTCAGTTGGGCCGGTCAAATCGGAAATCATCATCGGCTTTGTGCCCGCAGCATGGGCGGCTTTCAGCCCGTTGGGAGAATCCTCCAGCACGAGGCAGTCTGCCGGTGCGCACTCTAACAGCTCGCAAGCTTTCATAAAAATATCCGGTGCTGGCTTGTAGCGCTTGAACATGTTGCCATAAACACGCACGTTAAACGCATCAAAAAGGTCCAGTGTTTTCATGTAGCGGGTCGCGGTCTGCTCACTGGTAGAGGTGGCAAGGGCCAGCTTGTAGCCCAGTTCTCTCAGCCGACGCAACACGGTAAAAACCCCCACCTTGGGGTGTAGGCCCTCTTCTAAAATGGCTTCGGTCATCAGTTCTTTGGCGCGCAATGCCAGTGCATCAAAGTCGGCATCGTAGCCTTTTAAATGATGGTCAAAAGCCTTTTTGCTCTCTTCGTGCCCGGTGCCACGGCTGTCGATAATGATCTCGGGGATAAATGGCAAGCCAGCTTCGCCAAGGGCACGGCGCCAGCAGCTCAGCGACAAGCGCTCGGTATCGATCAGCAGGCCGTCCATATCAAAAATTACAGCTTGTATCATGAACAGAGAATATCCTCCCTTTGCCTTGATTTGCGCAGAAAAGGGGCCCCACGCAAGACAAACTACATTATACCTTAGTTCGTTGCCAGTGGCAAACTAAGAAATGGTTACAGTAGAATAAAATGTGTAATTTTGCACCCTGCCTTTCCCCAGTGTACAAAATGTGTTACAATTAATAAAATAACAACGGGTGTTTTGGGGCGTTTGGCCCCAATGGCGACAACCTGCCAAGCCCAAAGCAAAACTCTGGTAAAGGTTGGGGAGCGATTGCATAATTGGTTTAAAAAAATAGGGTTGTTTTGTATAGGGGCAGCATTGTTATTGTCCGGTGTGCCAACCGCCTATGCGGCAGAAACTGCCGCGCCGCCGGCGCTGTCTGCCGGGGCGGCCTGTTTGATGGACGCGCAGACAGGGCAGGTTCTATTTGAAAAAGACATGGACAAACAGTGCTACCCGGCATCAATCACCAAGATTATGACCATTTTGCTGGGCGTTGAAAACGGCAACTGGCGTGACACGGTTACCATGACAGATGCTTCCGTATTCAGTGTGCCGCGCAACACCAGCCACCTTGCGCTGACCCCGGGGGCAC
>JAQVCK010000215.1 GCA_028689835.1 Pygmaiobacter sp.
TAAAGCCGGTCAGGGTGTAGGTGCGCAGGGTTTCATATAATTCGGTGCCCTTGCGCTGGTCATAGTCGCGCAGCAGCGGCAACACCGGGTGGCAATAGCGCATCAGCCGCAGCCCCTCGGGCAGGGCATCCAGCAGGTCAAAAAACGCAAAATCCGTGTAACCGTGCACACAGCCCTCCGCTTTGGTGCGCTGTGACAACACAATCGTCTTTTCCGCCTGCCGGTAGTACTCCTGAAATTTGGTGGGGTCGGTAAACGAATTGCTGATGCCCGCCAGCAGATAGTTTTTTTCGCACAATTCACGCAGGGCGTCTAGTTGTGGCTGGGGGATGGCGCGGTTTTTTTGCACGTCGACCAACAGCACGACCGACTTTTGGTAAACAACGCTTTGCTCGACGGAAAACAGCGCTTCCAGTCGGGCCTGCACGTCGCCGGTCAACACGCTTTCGCCGTGGTAATACAGCGGGCGCACCGCCAGTACCCGCATGTAAGACGGGAACGCCAGTTTGCCGATTTGAATGCGGGTGCTGGCCTGCTTTTGCGAAATGCCGTTCAGCATGTCGGTTAAAATCTCACCGTAAAGGTAAGTGTGCAGCGTGATGCGGTCCTGGTTTTTTAGCGTCGTCTCGGTCAGTGTCTTGCTCACCAGCGACAGCGTTTCATAGCAGTCCGGCCCAAAGCTTTCGTCGGGCTGAATCATAAACACATAGCCAAACAGCGCGCCGTCCCGCGTGATTTTGCTGCACAGGTAATAAAGCCCCATCTCTTCGCAATAGCGCACATAGGGGCCGGCACCGGGCTGGCTGGCATCGGCCTGGCGCAGGGCGCGAATATGCTCCATAAACTCGGCGGGGCAATAACCCTGCTGCACGCTTTGCGCCCAAAGCGGCTCTTTCAGCCGAAACGGGGCAGAGTGGGCCAAAATTTTGCCACCCATATTGATGACGACAATCGAGCTGTCGGCGCGGTCTGCAATCGAGCTCAAAATGCCCGAAACGCCCCGGCCGTCAAAAATCATCTGCAACATCGACGAGTACAAAGCCTGCAACCGGTAGGCGTCGTTCAGCAAATCACGCACGGCACAAAGCAGGGTGTCATATTGCGCGGGGCTTACTTGTATCACGTTGGCTACCTGCCCGCGCACGGCATCGGGCAAGGGGGCAACGCAGACAATGCTTTGCGGCAGTGTGCCCTGCAACAGGCCAGCATCATGCACAAAATATAACAGGTCGTCTTTTGCTGGTTCTGAAACTTCACCCGGTAAAAGTTCCCGCACCCCATAAATTTGTACGTTATGCCCAATAGTCGTTGTGGATATTGACAACTTTGTGGATAATTTTTCCATTATTTCACTCAAGTACACGGCGCCTCACCTCATTTGTTATTTTAGTCACAAAGCACAAAAAGCGCAAGTGTTTTGTGTGGGCGGCCCATATCATTTCAAAAGTTACTGTGTTATATTATTAACAAGACATGCGCTTACAGCGATGTTCTGTGCAAAAAACATGGTCAATTTTATCTGAAGGAAGGGCTGGTTTCATGAAGTATCCAAAGCTTTTTGAAAAAGGCAAGATCGGCAAGGTCGAGCTGAAAAACAGGATTGTCATGCCCGCAATGGGCACCGGGTTCGCGTCGTCCACGGGGGAGGCGTCCGACGAGATCATTCGCTTTTATGCCGACCGCGCGAAAGGCGGCTGCGGGCTGATCATCACCGAGATTTGCCGCATTGACGAGGAGACCGGTATCGGCACCAGCAACCAGCTGTGTGCCACCGACTCGAAGCACATTCCCCGCCTTGTGCGCCTTGCCGAGGCAGTGCACGCCTACGACACCAAAATCTTTTTGCAGCTGCACCACCCGGGCAACGAGACCATGGGCCGCCTGCTGCACGGCAAGCAGATTGTCGCCCCGTCGGCGGTGATGTGCAAGGTGATTGGCGAAATGCCGCGCGCACTGTCTACCGAAGAGGTGGAAGCCATGGCCAAAAAGTTTGTCAAGGGCGCGGTGATTGCCAAAGTTGCCGGCTTTGACGGCGTGGAGATTCACGCGGCGCACGGCTACCTTGTGAACCAGTTCCTTAGCCCGCACACCAACAAGCGCACCGACAAATACGGCGGCGACTTTTTCAACCGCATGCGCTTTGTCACCGAAATCATTCTGGGCATCCGTTTTGCCTGCGGCCCCGATTTCCCAGTGTCGGTGCGCATCGACGGCAACGAATTCATTGAGGATGGGCTGGATGAGCAGGAGTGCATCCGCATTGCGCGCTACCTTGAAAGCCTAGGCATTGCCTGCCTGAATGTCAGCTGCGGCACCTATGAATCCGGCGCGACCATCATCGAGCCGTCCTGCTTTGCCGAGGGCTGGAAAAAGCACCTCGCCAAAAACATCAAGGCCAATGTCAAAATCCCGGTGATTGCGGTCAACACCATCAAGCACCCCGCCTTTGCCGAGCAGTTGCTGGAAGAGGGCGTTTCGGATTATGTGGGAGTGGCGCGTGGCCAGCTTGCCGACGCCGAATGGGCCAACAAGGCAAAACGCGGCGACGATGTGCTGATTCGCAAATGCATCGGCTGCATGAACTGCTTCTTGGTGGCAAACCAAGGCCGCCCGGTGGAATGTACCGTCAACCCCACCCTTGGCCGCGAGCTGACCTACGACGACGACAAGCTGGTAAAAGACGGCGCCGGGCGCACGGTGGCCGTGGTGGGTGCAGGCCCTGCGGGCGTGCAGGCGGCGCTGGTACTGGCAAAGCGCGGGTTCCATGCCGTGCTGTTTGAAAAAAGTGACCGCGTGGGCGGCACCGTGAAATTTGGCTCCACCCCCCCGCACAAAGAGCTGCTGGGCGAGCTGATTGACACGCAGGAGGCCGAGCTGAAGCAGTACGGCGTTGACTTGCGGCTGAACACCGCCGGCACCGTAGAAGAGTGCAAAAAGGCCGGTGCCTGCGGGGTGTTCCTCGCCGTGGGCGGCAACCCCATTGCCCCGCCAATCCCCGGCCACGAAAAGGCTGTTCTGGCAGAGCAAATTCTGGCGGGCGAAGTGAAGCTGACCGGCAAAACCATCGCCGTCATCGGCGGCGGTGTGACCGGCCTTGAAACCGCCGAATACCTTAGCGCCGACAACAAGGTGACGGTTGTTGAAATGCAAAACGCCGTTGGCACCACGCTGTACCCCAGTGTGCTGCACTTCTTAAAAGAGCGGCTGGACAAAAACGGCGCCGAAATTTTGACCGGCCATGCCATTAAGGCCATCGGTGATGGCGAAGTGACCCTCAGCGTCAGTGCAACCGCAATGGAAGTGACCCGCAAGGCCGATGTGGTGGTGTTTGCACTGGGCGTGCGGCCAAACCGCGCGCTGGTAGACGAGATGGAAGCCGCGTTTGACCGCGTGGTTTTGCTGGGAGACACCGAAAAACCGGGCAACATTGTCAACGCCATGCATTCAGCCAACGACAAAGCGTTCGTATTTTAAGGGGGGAGAGCAAGATGAAAGAATTTAAAGGTAAAGTGCTGGTCATCA
>JAQVCK010000216.1 GCA_028689835.1 Pygmaiobacter sp.
GTTTTTAGAAGACTTTACCCGGTTGGCACCCCCCCCCGGTCCGAGAACAACCGTTAAGGGTGAAATCCTTTCAAACGATGCGGCTTTCACCGGCTTTGTCTTTAAAATTCAGGCCAACATGGACCCCAAGCACCGCGACAGGCTGGCCTTTGTGCGTATCTGTTCCGGAGAATTCGAAGAGGGTATGGGCGTTTATCACACCCGCCTCAAAAAGCAAATCAAACTGTCGCAGCCCCAGCAGTTTTTGGCGCAGGAAAGAACCGCCGTGCAGGGATCGGCTTCGCCGGGGGACATCGTGGGTCTGTTTGATTCCGGAAACTTTCGCATCGGGGATACCTTATGCGCCGAAGACAACGTCATTGCCTTCGAACCCATCCCCATGTTCCCTTCAGAGTATTTTGCCGAGGTTACCCCCAAAGATTCCTCCAAGCGCAAGCAGTTCATCAAGGGCATTGAACAGCTTGCCGTTGAGGGAGCCATTCAGACCTTCCGCGTACCCGACGCCGGGGTCGAAAAGTTCATCGTTGGGGTGGCGGGCGCTCTTCAAATTGAGGTTCTTGCCCACCGCATGCAAAACGAATACAACACCGAGCTGCGCATAGAATCGCTGCCCCACCGCTTTGCCCGCTGGATTACGCCTTATGACACCGACCGCGAGCTCAACCTCTATTCGCGTGAAATCACCTGGGTGAACGACCGTTTCGAAAGGCCGGTTGCCCTTTTCCCAAACGAATGGCTGCTGCGCCGGGCTGTCGAAAAAAATCCCAAGGTCACCTTTTCGGAGCTGGCGCCCATCTTATAACCGGGTTTACGCATCCGAAACAAAAAAAGACCGCATTCTTCCGTCAAATATAAACAACAGCCGAAATCGCGCACGGTGGACGAACGGCTGTTGTTTTTATGAGCGGTTGTTAATTTTAAGGGCTTACGGTTACGACGTCATCGTCCGGTGTTTCTTGGGGCGGCTGAGCATCCGGTTGGGGTTCGGGCGGGGCAGGGGCAGGCTCTACCACCACCACGTCCGGCTGTGTGGGCAAGTTGCCGTAGATGTCGCGCAGTTTGGCCTGCAGAACCTCCATGGCCTTTTTAAGCTGGGGATCGTTGCTTTCATCCAGGCTTTCAAAGTTTGCCTCCTGGTCCGGGGTCAGGCGCACCTCAAAATCGGGTTTTACGCCCACACCGTCAAAATTTGCGGACCGCGGCGGGTTGTAGGCCGCCACCGTCAAATCCAAGGCCGACCCGTCGGACATGCTGTAAATGCGCTGCAGCGTTCCCTTGCCCTTGGTGATGACACCCACCAGGGTGGCGCGCTGATAATCCTTCAAGGCCTGCCCGAAAAGCTCGGCGGCCGAAGCGGATTTGGCATTTTGCAAAACCGCCAGCGGAACATCCAAAAACAGGTCGTCGCTGGCATGCAGCACCTCGGTGGTGCCGTCGCGGTAGGTGGCGGATACGATGGGGCCTTCGGGCAGCAGGCCGTCAAGGATCTGCGCAGCTGCGTCCAGGTTTCCGCCGGGGTTGTTGCGCACATCTAAAACCAAGGCCAGCGCTCCGCCGGCAAAAAGGTCGGCCAAGGCCCTGTCGTACTGGGCAGGGGTCATGTCGCCGAATTCGGTGATGCGTATGTAGCCCACGTAGCCGACCAAACGGTGAAAGACGGTGGGCTTGTCCACACGGCGACGTGTTACGGTCAGCGTATTTTCAATCCCTGCGCGGCGCACCGTTAACGCAACGCCGCTGCCGGGGTCGCCGTTGATGCCCTCGACGGCCGATTCATAGTTGGCAGACGTTACCGGCAAATCATCCACCTTCACAATCAAGTCTCCCGATTGCAGCCCCGACGCCAAGGCCGGGGAATCGGGATAAACCGTTTCTATCATAATGTAACCGGTGGGGGAGGGGGCGCACTCCACGCCGATGCCCACCATACGTCCTTCGCGGTTGACGGAAAGCTGCTCCATCTGGCTGTCGGTCAGGTAACGGGCATAAGGGTCGCCGATGCCGTCGAGGTAACCGCCGGCCAAACCATCGCGCAATTTTTCTTCATCGATTGGGCGGATGTAATTTTGCCGCACCAAACGGTCTACTTCGGCCAGCTTGGCGTACATCACCTCGCGTTCCTTGATGGAAAACACCCGGCCGTCAAATGTTTTTTGGGCATAAATCATGGTGCTGATGAAGGTGACGGTGGAAATCATAATGGCAAGCGTCAAAGCGCCGCCCAGAGAAATTTTTCGGTTCATGCTAGGGCTCCTTTGTGTTAAACCGGGCACTTCCCGGTCATTTCAGATAGGTCAGAGGGTTGACGTGTTTTCCGTTGACCCGCACCTCAAAGTGCAGGTGGGGACCGGTTGACCAACCCGTCGACCCCACATATCCGATGGTGTCTCCGCGGTTCACCTTTTGACCCACCTTGACGGCAAGGCTGCTGCAGTGGCCGTACAGGGTCGATATGTTGCTGCCGTGGTCGATGATGAGGTAAATGCCGTAACCGCGGTAGGCGATGTATTTGGTTTGGGCAAACACCACCTTGCCCGAGGCGGCGGCGCGTATCGGTTTGCCGTAGATGCCCTGGCCCGCGGCATTGGTTCGGGCAATGTCAACCCCGGTGTGGAAATCGCTGCCCCCGAAACGCCAGCCGTAATAAGAGGTGATGCTCGTGTAGCCGAGCACCGGCCACAGCATCACGCCGCCTTCATATTCACCCACAGACTGTATCTGCCGGTAAATCTCGTCGACCTCGGCCTGGACCTCCTTCATTTGCTTGTCGATGGCGTTTTTGTTGGCCTTGTATTCCTTTTCAAGGGCCTCCAAATCCTGTATCTGGCTGTTGGTTTTTTTAAGCTTGTCGCCAAGGTCGGCCTGTTTCTCGGCCATCTGGGTTTTGGCGTCCTCCAGCTCGAGTCTGGCGTCATCTATTTCATCCTTGACCAGATTAATGACCGACAGTTCGTGCCGCATATCCTCCACCAGTTGTCTGTCATGCTGCGCCACACGGGAGGCAACCTGCGCGCGGGTTAAAAACTGCGAAAAATCCTCCGCGCCAAGCACCAGGCCCAGCAGCGAAGCACTGCCGGTGGAATACATCACCCGCAGCCGCTTTTTTAGGGTTTGAAGGCTATTGCCGATGGTGGCGCTCTGGCGCTTCATTTCCTCCTGCCGTTCGGTGATGCTTGATTCCAGTATCGTAATTTTTTCGGCCAGCAGTGCAATCTGCTCGCGCACGCTGTATATTTGGTTGTCCAGCTGTTTCTTTTCGGCCAGCTGTTTTTCCTTGGCATTTTTGGCCTTGTCAATTTCCTTTTGAATGGCCTTTTGTTCCTTTTCAAGTTGGGTATACTTGGACGAAAGTGCATCCAGTGCGCTGCGGTAGTCGGGCGTTACGGCATAGGCCGGGCCCGAAAGGCTCAAAAACAAAACCATGACGGCCATCGCCAAACACAATCGGCCTTTGTTCAATCTCATGAAAACCCACCTCCCGCATACCCTGTGTCAAACAGCGCGGCAAATACTGC
>JAQVCK010000001.1 GCA_028689835.1 Pygmaiobacter sp.
TAGTCGAAGTGGCCGGATTCCTGGATCATGTATCTGCCGTAATCCTCTGGCGTCTGGACACCGGGAGCAAAATCGAAAAGCTCGAGGTTCTCCGCCAGATGCTTGATCTGGCTGGCATACTCAGGCTGGGCAAAGGAGACAACCACGCCCAGCTTTGCTCTGCCCTCACGGCTCAGCGCTTGAATTGCACTGCACATCTCGTTGATGTCGCCGATGCTTTCATGTTCCATGTCCAGCGCAATATCAATGGCGTCGGGCAGTTCACTTTCAAGAAACCGCAGACGCATATCCGCATAACTGTCGACCCCCGCCCGAAGCATTGCACGTTCAATCTGCACCTGCGTCATGGGGAGATAGATATATGTGGCAGGGCTGTCGGCGGGGTTATGACGCGAGGACATTTCTAACTCCATTACGCAATCCTCATAACGGTATTCGGGAAAATGCCGCCCGTCATAGAGTTCAGACATCTCCATGCCGTTGGGATAGACGACGCCGAAGTGTGTCACATAGCCAATGTTGTAGTCAATGAGCTCCTCGGCAAAGGCGCGAGCGTCCAGCTTTTTCAATTCATCGGGTGATGCCCCACCACCATTCAGTGTCATATAATGGCGCCGCCCCGCAATGTCCAGCTCCGAAAAATCTGTGATCACAGTTGCGTCCTGGCAACAGAATGTGAGATTGATCAGTTCCCTCACATCATGAATCTCCAGCTTGGCCGCCATGCCTTGAAACTGCGCCTTTTCGTATTGGTCAAAGCTGTCCAGCCGCTTTGCAAGATAGTCCAGCTCATCGAAGTTGACCTGCGTGTGTTCCATCAGCTTCAGTGCAGGCCAATCTCCAGTGATCTCGTCCACATGACAGTCCTGCGCCACAGCGTCTCCGATCTCCAACTGCCTGATCATTTCTATATTGTCATCATAACTCACTCGGGAGACAGGGAAGGACTCTGTGAAAACGCCATATTCCGGATGCTCCCGATTGGATAGAACCGCATTTAACCGCATTTTGCGTCCTCCTTTACATTTTCATTTCAAAACTTCCGAAGTTCTGTTCCTGTGGTTTGGCAAGCGCTTCTCTGACTCCGCCATCCGAAAACAGATCCACAAGGAACTTCTGCCCGCCAAGCTTACACGCGGCAATGGATGCCTCATCAAAGCTCTCAAACTGGTGTTCAGCCTCACACTTGAACAGCGCTTCGCCGATATGCGGGAAGGCATCCTCATACCTGCCGACCGACAACTTCCCGTCCGGATACAGGCGCATATACATTCCACTCTCACCGCCGGTGTAGTAGAGCTCGCCTTTTCCGTTCAAGCGGGTAACATCATCCTCCGTCCAATGGTGTGCGCTGCGCTCCATGACTGCCTGCCAGTACTCAAATTCATGTTCTGTCATTTTTCCTCCTAAACGCAAAAAAGTGCCGGATCTGATTGCTCAAATCCGGCGCTCCAATCGTGTCTGTGCTTATTTACATGGTTGGCTGTATTTGCTGGGGTAAATCGCTCTCCAACGCTGTTTTCATCTTATCTGCATAGTCAGGCACCATCTCGGTGATCAGCGTTTGGATGTCATCGATACGTTTTTCCTGTTCGCTTGAGAGCTCATAGTCGTGAGATATAGTATCTGCACAACAGCGATAGATTTCGATAAGCTGTTCCGACGTGAACTGCTTTTCCTCCGGCATAAGCCCGGAACGAAGGGCAAAGTTCTGCTTGGCTGCTGCGTAGTCGTTGCCGAAATAGTGGCCGAGGGTCAGGCCGTCGTGGTCGTATGTCCACTGCCATGTGGTGAATTGGACGCCGCGTTTGCTCTCCATACCACCAAGGACGTATCCGTTGAAATCTGCAAGTTGCCTATATGGAGCAGAAAGGCTGGAAGCCTTGATAAAGGGTGCCGTATTCATCAGCTCCATATACTCTCGTACCTCTGCCGCAATCGCTCCGGCACGGTGATACAGGTCACTGGCGTCCCGATCGCGGATGCTTTCTGCTCTTACTCGTATGGCACCGCCAGGCGTTATGACTCCGATTTCTTGACCATTCAAGAGAATAGGGAGACGGTCGCCGTCCGGTGGTACACTTTCAATGTGCTCTCGTTGGACACGTTGAGCAAGCTCCTCAAAATAGGTAGTTTGGACTGTTTGATTCATACTTTATTCTCCTTTCAGATGATAGCAAAAAAGGCCGGCACTCATTTCTGAATGCCGGCCACACAAAATATAATCACTATGTTTTGGTCTGTATCATATGTGATACAGACCTCTTTAGACACAGAAAGTTTACAAAATAAATCTGTGCCTATGGCGGATCAGGGCTGTATTTGACCGCCAAAACCGGTCAAATACGCTCATGATTTAGTTCAAGTCCCTACCAACGGGGGAGAACAGCCAGAGTTATCTTTTTTTTGCACTTGAAAAAATGGGCACAAAAAAACCCAGAAACCGTTGCAGTTTCTGGGTTTTCCGGCAAGTTATCTTTTTCACTTGCACAATATGGTTGCGGAGGCAGGATTTGAACCTACGACCTTCGGGTTATGAGCCCGACGAGCTACCGGACTGCTCCACTCCGCGATATCGTGCCCCCGTTTTTTGAGGGCTTAATTATAATACCACATGCCCCTTTTATTGTCAAGCGGTTTTTCTGTTTACCGTACACTTAGGCCGCCGTCTGCCATAGTGCCGCCTTGCTGCCCTGCCGGTTTTGGCATTACGTGCTGTTGCCGCCACCGCGCTATTTTGCCCGGTATGGCAATGCACCGCCACCACATCACGGCCCCCAATGTGTTACTTTATACCTCTGGGGTAGTATTAACCCACAGGGAGCAACGACCATCAATCACTGGCCATGGGTACTGGGCGACCAGTGGCCGACAGGGCGGTTTTATTCGCGTTTATATTACAGACCGTATATTATTTATATGATATGCCATATTTTTGCTGTTCTTTATCCCTTTACTTTTGTTTATTTGTGGTTTTTTCGGCCTTTCTATCCCTTGTGGCAGTGCCCGCCACCGGATTTTACCGCCTCAAACAACTTAGTTGCGGTGGGGGGGCCGTGGCCTGCCAAAGCAGGGTGAGAGGCCTTATTTTTTATACAACACGTACTATACCAGTAAAATATGTCATATTTAATGTGTTTTTGTTTAGTTTATTGCAATTTTTTGTGACACTTTTGCCGCTGCTGGCTATTGTGGGCACCGGCCGCCATCGTGCACCCGCGTTGCTTTTGCCCCTGTGCTGCACACCGTACCCGCACCCGGCCAGCGACCGCCCGGCAAGTTCAGGCGCGGCCATACAGCTTTGTAAAATCCGCCATTTCTTTGGCAAGGGCCGGGGTCAGATACGACGCCGAAAGCCGCCACGCCCAGTTGCCGCCAATGGTGGCCGGGGTGTTGATGCGCGCTTCGCCCCCAAGGCCCAGCCAGTCCTGTATGGGGATGACCGCCAGCGCCGCCGCACTGCCAAACGCGGCGCGCAAAAATGCCCATACCCCCTGCCGGGTGCTTTGCCCCGTGCAGCCAAGGTACCGCTTTGCCAGCCGCACGTCGTCGCGCCGGCCGCTGCAAAGCCATCCCGCCGTGGTGTCGTTGTCGTGTGTGCCGGTGTACACCACACAGTTTTCGGGGTAGGTGTAGGGCCGGTAATCGTGCTCTTCCCGCGTGTCAAACGCAAATTGCAGCACCTTCATACCGGGGTAGCCGCTCTCGCGCAGCAGTGCCTGTACCTGCGGGGTTAAAAAGCCCAAATCCTCGGCAACAATGGGCGCGTTGCCAAACCGCGCCTGCAACGCGTGAATAAACGCCATGCCGGGGCCGGGCAGCCAGCTGCCGCGGCGGGCCGTGCCCGCGCTGAACGGGATGGCGTAATAGCTTTCAAACCCGCGAAAGTGGTCTACCCGCACCGCGTCAAACAGGGTAAAGGCCGCCTGCATGCGCTGCAGCCACCACGCAAAGCCGGTGCTTTCGTGTGCCGGCCAATCGTACAGCGGGTTGCCCCAAAGCTGCCCGTCGGTCGCAAAGGCATCGGGCGGGCAGCCCGCAACCGCAGTGGGCCAGCCCGCGTCGTCTAAACAAAACAACGCACGGTTTGCCCACACGTCCGCCGAATCCAGCGCCACATAAATGGGCAGGTCACCCAAAATCTCGACCCCGTTGTCGTTCGCGTATTGTTTCAGCGCCGCCCATTGCGTATACGCCTGGTACTGCACAAAGGCGTGGAAGCCCCGCTCCTCGGCACAGATTTGCTGCGCCTGCTGCAGTGCATCCTTTTCCCGCAGGCGCAGCGGGGCCGGCCATTTTTGCCACGACAGCCCGCCCTGTGCTTGTTTGATGGCCATGTACAGCGTGTAATCGCCCAGCCAGCTTTGCTGCTGCTCACAAAAAGCATCCAGCCCGGCCATTTGCCCCTGTTTGCAAAAGGCGGCATACGCCTGCCGCAACAGCGGCATGCGCTTTTCAAACAGTGCCATATAGCTTACCCGCGCGTCTGCCTGCTGGGGGAAAGCGGCCTCGCACTGCTGCGCCGTCAGCAGGCCCTGCTCGCACAGGGCGTCCAAGTCGATAAAATAGGGGTTCAGCGCAAAGGCAGAAAAGCTTTGGTAGGGGCTGTCGGCAAAGCTGGTGGCCCCCAGCGGCAGCACCTGCCACACCGCTTGGCGCGCCGCGGCAAGAAAATCTACCCAGTCAAACGCCGCGCGGCCAAATGTGCCGATGCCATACGGCCCCGGCAGGCTGAACACCGGCAGCAGTACCCCGCTTCTTCTCATCCTGTCCACCCCTTTTTACTGCGCAAAAAACGGGGCCTGCGCCCCGTGTGGCATGTATGGGCAGCAAAGCCGCCACCCGCTGCCCTGCACTTTGCCGCTTTGCGCTTACCATGTTTTGCTGTAATAGCCCCGCGCCCCATCGTACCGGTAGCCGTTTGCCAGCAGCACCCCGCAAGAAGCTAAATTTGCTTCGTCCGGCTGCACAATGATCTGCTTTGCCCCGGTTTCGCGGCGCACGGTGCCCGTCAGCAGCGCAACAAGCCGTTTGCCAAGGCCCTGCCCCAAAAGCGCGGGCTCGCCGATTAAATAATCAATGGAGTATAACTGCCCCGGGGCATCGACCTTGTACCAATCTTCCATCTCGCGGGCGTCCCAGCAATCATAATACTGGCAAAAGCCGGCCGGCTTGCCGGCAAGCCGGGCAATATAGTGGTGCAGCCAGCAAAACTCGCCGCCGCGCCCGCGCAGCTCTGCCAGCCAGCTGTCGGTGTCCTCATACCACTTTAACACATGGGGCCGGCGCAGCCATGTTTCCAGCAAGGGTAGGTCTTCATCCGTTAGGGGGTGTAATGTCAGCTTTGGCTGCTGCATAATATCCTCCTTTGTGGCAAACCGTTTTTGCCTGCCCCGGCATTTGTGCCGGGCAACACCTTTGCGGCGGCGTTTGCCGCCCCTTATTATGCCCAGTATACCCGATTGCCGTGCCTTGTGCAAACTCCCATTTTTTGTCGCGCCGGGTTTTCAACAGCCCGCGGTGCCGGTGGTGGAAAACCACACCCCTGCCCTTTGCCGGTTTGCGGCAAGCGCCGTCGCTTTTTATAAACTGGCCCCCGTGCCCTACTCGGTTAAAACAATAGAGGAGGCGAGGGTGGGGTCAAAGGTGCTTTTTTCGTTGAGCAGGGTGCGGCAGTTTAAGTAAAAGCCCGCGGGCAGCTGTGTGGGGGGGTACCCCGTGATGTTTTTAAAGACCCGGTTAAAATTGCGCAACGTATTAAACCCGCACTCGGCCATCAAGCTTGTCATCTTGATATCCGGGTTTTGAGACAAAAGGTTTACGGCGCGGTCGATGCGCAGCACATTACTGTACTGCGAAAACGTCAGCCCGGTCATCTGTTTAAAATAGCGCGAAAAATAGGCCTTGGACATGTTCATAAACGGTGCGGCATCACAAAAAGTAAATTCGTCACAGTGTGCTTCCATCTTTTCAAGCAACTGCTTATACCGGGCAATAATTGGCTGTAAATGGTAGTGGCCCACACTGTGCTCTTCACCCCTGAAAATATCCACCAGCAAAGAGGTGATAGTCGCATTCATTTTTTCAATATAAAACGGGGCCTTTTTTTGCGATTCACGGTAAAGCGCAGACAGCCTTGGCCCCGCGTTGTACTGGTCTTTAAAAATGGGCTTTTTTAGGCAACTGATGGGGCTAAGGACATTTTCAAACTGGGCGACCGCCAGCCGGCTGCCCGGCGCTGCGGAAATGCTGTGCACACTTTCAGCGCGAAAAAAAGCGCACTCCCCCTTTTCAATACCGTAAAAATACCCGTCGATCATCAGCTTTGCCGTGCCGGTTTGGCACACAACGAGTTCGTTTTCAAAATGCCAGTGGGCGACGTTTTTTAAGTTTTCATAACAATGAACCCAGACCCTGGCCCCTTTGTCAAAATGCCTTCTCTCCTGCTTCGCCATCGCTTCCTCTGCCTTCTTTCTAGCGTCATTTTACCCTTACTTTTATAAAAGTCAATAAATGTCTAACTTTCGACAATAGACTTCTTTCTAAAACCCAACCAAGTGCTATAATTTCAACGTAACGCGTAAAAAAATAGTACTTATGACCAAAAATTCAAAAAATAAAAAGGGGGTCACCTTATTTCGTAACCGTTAAAGCCCTACCGTTTTTGCTTTACAGTACAAAAAAGAGGAAATCATGCATCATCCTTTTCGCCCTGCCCCGGCAATGGCTTTGCGCCGTTTTAGGGGTAAGGGGGAACCGATGGAATGAATGGGGGACAAATGATGAAAACTAAAAAAAGTTTAATTGCACTGCTAATTTGTTTGGTTTTGTGCCTGACCAGCATGGTCGGCACGCGGTTTTTTTTGACCGATGGCGGCAAAGTAGAAATTAACGATTTAAAAATTGCCATTGCCAGCGGCGATACGGTGCGCTTTTTAGAGTACCGCCCTGTGGGGGCTTCAGCTGAAAACCCGGTGCCCGCCGTGGTTTACAGCCCGGGCAATGACAGCACGGCCGAAAGTGTGCGGCTGTGCTCTGCCGAACTGGCGCGAAGAGGGTTTGCGGTTTATGTGCCCGACCTTCTCTCTGCCGGGCAATCCTCGGAGTCGACCGGCGCTTCGCCCACCTATGGGTTTGACGAGCTGATTAATTATGTCTACACCAACCTGCCCTATGTGGACAGCACCCGCATTGGCATTGCCGGGTATTCCAAGGGGGCTGGCAATGTGATGCGCGTGATGACCCAATATGGCGACGAACAGCGCAATTCACCCGAAACCTATGTAAAAAAGGTGGACGCTGCGCTGATTATGGCGCCCCCGTACTCTTCTTTGGCACCTCTTGCAACCGGCATTAACCTTGGCTTTGGCGCCGGCCTGTACGACCCTTATTCGCGCATGAGCTACGCACCGGTCGCAGGGTACTGGCCCGGTGATTTAAGTGTAAAAACCGAGATGAAAGAGGTCGTTAATTTAGGCGTGCCCGGCACTTTTTCAGATGCGGATATGACCAACCCCGATGTAAAGGTGCAAATTGGCCATGCGTACGGCAGCTTTGCCGACAACAACGCGCGTGTTGTTTATAACCCGTCGGATTCTACCCATGGCTCCGGCATGATCAGCAGCGAGTTCACCCGCATTACCGTCAGCTTTTTCTCGGATGCGCTCGGCGCCCCGGACCCCATTGACCCGGCAAACCAGAGCTTCCCGCTGTTAATGTTCTTTTCTGCGCTGGGGCTGCTGGCCATTTTGGGCCTCACGGTGCCGCTGACCCTGCTTTTGTTAAAGGTGCCGGTTTTCTCGGCGCTGCAACAGCCCGCGGGCGCGCCCTCTTCCGGCCTGTTTTCAAAAAAGGACTGGCTGATTTTCATCCTCGCGTCGGTAATTGGCGGGTTTGTGCCGCCCATTATGGCCCCTGTTATTATACAACAGACCAGTAAAATTTTCTCTCTGACCGGCCAGGGCCAAACCGGCAGTGTATTTGTTTATGGTGTGGCAAACAACGTGGTGGTGTGGATGCTGTTCAGCGGGTTGTTTTTGCTTGCGATGTTCTTCTTGTTCTACAACCTCATCCACAAAAAGAACGGCGCAAAGCTGTCTGACTACCACCTGAAAATCAGCCTTGCAAACGTTGGGCGCGTGCTGCTGCTAGCTGCTTGCGTCGTGCTGCTTTGCCGCAGTGTCGTGTGGTTTGCAGATTATTTCTTTAAAGTGGACTTCCGCCTTGTTGATTTGTCGCTGTCGATGATGAAGTGGTCGCATTTAAAGGTTTCCCTTTGCTATGTGCCGTTTTTTGTGCTTTACTGGTGCATCAACTCGCTGATTATGAACGGATGCAACCGCTTTAAGGGCATGTCGGAGGGCTTCAACCTCTTCCTTTGTGTTCTGTGCAACGTCCTTGGTACCATTGTTGTGGTTGCGGTTTATTATACCGTCCTCTTTAACACAGGGGTTGGCATTGGTGCCCCCACCAACTGGAAAGCGTATATGATGCTTTCTTATATGATTGTTTCCGCAACCGCGGGCACCATCATCAACCGGAAAATTTACAACGCGACCAGCAACCTTTACCTTGGGCCGGTCGTCTTTGGTACCCTGTTTACCCTCATCAACACCGCAGTTTACACGCTGCCGGCGTAACCTGCCCCGTTTGTGTTTCGCCGGTACCGCATACCGCTAGCCCCAACTTGGGGGGGGTACCGGCAGGCAACCCGATAAAAGCCCCTTTTAAAGGGCAAGCAAAAGCCAGCGCTTTTTTAAGGCGCTGGCTTTTGTTGTGAGTACTTTTTTTGCAGCGTGTATCGTATCCCCCTTATACCCGCCGCAGGTTGTTTTTGTTTTATTGGTTTCACCGATGCCGCCCCGCACCGGTTTTACTTTACCTGCCCCGTGGGGTCACCCTGCCACCGCGTTAGCCGCCGGCAGGGTGTAAAATTTGCAGCTGTGGTTTTTGCGGCGCTGTTTACTGTGTGGGGCCGCGCTGGCCCCCCATTATGGCAAAGAAAAAAGCGGGAAACCCAAAGGTTTCCCGCTTTTGGTGAGCCACCGGAGATTCGAACTCCGGACCCATTGCTTAAAAGGCAATTGCTCTGCCAACTGAGCTAGTGGCTCGTTTGTTTTTGCGTAATTTGACGCTTAATTATTATATCAACCCTGTAACAGAATGTCAATACTTTCGCACCCGAAAAAATGAATTGTTTTTCCCCTTTGTCTGCGGCGCACAAAAAAAACAAGGCGCTGCATTGGCAACGCCTTGTTTGTCATTTTTTACCTTTTTAGTTGTTTGGGCGCAACTCGGTTTTACCGCCCATGTAAGGGCGCAGAACCTCGGGGATACGCACACTGCCATCGGCCTGCAGGTTGTTTTCCAGCAGGGCAATCAGCATGCGCGGGGGCGCCACGGCGGTGTTGTTCAGCGTGTGGGGCAGGTAGTTGCCGTCTTCACCCTTGATGCGGATCTTCAACCGGCGGGCCTGTGCGTCGCCGAGGTTCGAGCAACTGCACACCTCAAAATATTTCTGCTGGCGGGGGCTCCACGCCTCAATGTCGCAGCTTTTTACCTTTAAATCGGCAAGGTCGCCCGAGCAGCATTCCAGCTGGCGCACCGGGATATCCATGCTGCGGAACAGCTCCACACTGTTTCTCCACAGCTTGTCATACCAAGCCATGCTCTCTTCGGGCTTGCAGACGACAATCATCTCCTGCTTTTCAAACTGGTGAATGCGGTATACCCCGCGCTCCTCCAGCCCGTGGGCGCCCTTTTCTTTGCGGAAACACGGGCTGTAGCTGGTCAGCGTCAGCGGCAGCTGCTCTTCCGGCACCATCTGGTCGACAAACCGGCCAATCATCGTGTGCTCCGACGTGCCGATCAGATACAGGTCCTCGCCCTCTATTTTGTACATCATCGCGTCCATCTCAGGGAAGCTCATGACCCCCTGCACCACCGAGCCGTGCATCATGAACGGGGGGATGACATAGGTAAAGCCTTTTTTGTCAATCATAAAATCGCGCGCATAGGCAAGCACCGCCTCGTGCAGGCGGGCAATGTCGCCAATCAGGTAATAAAACCCGTTGCCGGCTACCCGGCGGGCGCTGTCAAGGTCAATGCCGCCAAAGCGCTCCATGATCTCGGTGTGATACGGAACTTCAAAATCCGGCACGACGGGCTCGCCAAAGCGCTGTACCTCCACATTGTGGCTGTCGTCCGGCCCAATGGGTACGCTGGCGTCGATGATATTCGGGATGTTGAGCATGATGGTGCGAATCTTCTCTTCCAGCTCTGCTTCTTTTGCTTCCAGCTCTTTTAAGCGGTCTGCCTGGGCAGAAACCTGCTTTTTCACCTCTTCGGCCTCGTCACGCTTGCCCTGCCCCATTAAACCACCGATGGTTTTGGACAGGCGATTGCGCTCTGCGCGCAGCGCCCCGGCCTCGGTGATGGCGGCGCGGTTTTCCACATCCAGCGCAATCACTTCGTCCACTAAGGGCAATTTATACTCTTGAAATTTCTTTTTGATGTTCTCTTTGACGAGTTCCGGGTTTTCCCGGACAAATTTGATGTCCAGCATTAGTTTCTTTTCTCCTTTTCATAGTTCCCCAGCAGGTTGGCAAATGCGCGCAGCTGGTCGTCGCTGTAAAAATGCACGGAAAGTGTCCCTTTTCCCTCTTTATACTTTACGCCGACCTCGGTGCCAAGCGCCTCTTGCAGCGAAAGCTCTACTTCGCAGGGCAGCGCCGGGCGCGGTGCGGCGGCCCGCTCTTTGTGCGGGCGGCTCATCTGCCGGCAAAGCGCCTCGGTTTGGCGCACGTTCAGGTTTTTTTGCAGCACCGTTTTGGCCACGTCAACGCGGGCGTCCTCCCCTTCGATGGACAAAATGGCACGTGCGTGCCCCGCGCTGAGGTTGCCGCCGCGCAAATATTGCAGCACTTCGGCGGGCAATGCAAGCAACCGCAGCGCATTGGCCACTGCCGGGCGGCTTTTTGCCACCCGCTGGGCGGCCTGCTCTTGCGTCAAGCCACAGCTTTCAATCAACTGCTGGTAGCCGAATGCCTCTTCAACCGGGTTTAAGTCCTCTCGTTGCAGGTTTTCAATCAGCGCCAGCTCCATCGCCTCGGCGTCACTTACCTCCCGCACCACGGCGGGGATTTCGGTCAGCCCGGCTTCGCGCGCCGCGCGCCAACGGCGCTCACCCGCAATAATTTGGTAGCCCCCCACAGGGTTGGGCCGCACCGTAATGGGTTGCAACACCCCATGCTGCTGGATAGACTGTGCCAGCTCTGCCAGGCTTTCGGGTGCGAAATGCTTGCGGGGCTGGGCTTTATCCGGCTCAATCTCCGCAATTGGCAGTGCAGAGGGTTTTGTGCCCGTTGCACTGTCCGATTCGACAAATAGCGAGTCCAACCCGCGGCCAAGGCCGCCTTTTTTTGCCGCCATATGATACCTCCTTCTCTTTTGTGCCCGCACAGCCGGTACCCCGGTGCGGCACGCAACCGGTTACCGGTTATTTTTCAGCAGTTCTACTGCAAGCTCGGCATAAGCCGCCGCCCCGCGGGAGGATGCGTCGTAGTAATTGACCGGCGCGCCGAAGCTGGGGGCCTCTGAAAGGCGCACATTGCGGGGAATGACCGCTTTATAAACCTTATTGGGGAAGTATTTTTTAACCTCTGCCACGACTTGCAGCGTTAAATTTAACCTGCCGTCATACATGGTCAGCAAAACGCCTTCCACCTCAAGGTACCGGTTATACATATTTTTAACCGTGCGCACGGTGTTCATCAGCTCCGACAGGCCCTCCAGCGCAAAAAATTCGCACTGGATGGGCACAAGCACCGTGTCACAGGCGCAAAGCCCGTTGATGGTCAACAGGTCAAGCGACGGCGGGCAGTCGATAAACACAAAATCGTAGTTTTTTGCCACCGGGGCCAGCCCCTCGCGCAGCCGGGCCTCGCGCCGCTCCATTGAAACGAGCTCAATAGCGGCACCGGACAGCTGAATTTTAGAGGGGATGAGGTCCACTTTGTACTGCGTTTTAATGATGCAGTCCCCGGCAGTGCACTCGCCGATGAGAAGTTGGTAGACACTGTTTTCAACCTTGCGTTTTGAAACCCCAAACCCACTGGTGCTATTGCCCTGCGGGTCAAGGTCTACCAAAAGCACCCGTTTGCCCGTAGCCGCCACCGCTGCCGATAGATTAACCGCCGTGGTGGTTTTGCCCACACCGCCTTTTTGGTTTGCAATCGCAATCACCTTACTCAAACGACCATCAGCTCCCCTTTTATTGTGTTGTTTGCCGCCGCAGGCGTAATGGGCCGCAAAACTGCCGTTTTGCGACCTGTATGGCTATTATAGCACAAGGTTTTGCCCCGGCAAAGGGATTTACTTCATCTTTTAGGCTTTTCTTTTGTTTTTTTGCCGTTTCTCTGCCGGTGTGCTTGTAAAATTTGTGTTTTTGCCAAAAACCCCTTTTTGTTTTTAAAGCAAGGGCCTTATCGGGCCTGCCAAAATAGATGCTGCCGCGCCGGTTACCCCTATTGCAACTGGGGCAACTATGCCCTACCCCCGGTTCCTGGGTAGTTTTTGGGCAGCTATCCCTTTTTATTTTGTGTTTCGGGGGTTGCTGTGCTGGCCGGGGCACATTTTTTGTGGTGTTTTAGCGCATCCTTTAAACGGCGCGGCACCCGCCCGGTGTGCGGGGGGTGGCGGCCGCCAGACTATTGGTGGTAATCGCGCCGCTGCCCTACGGGCTGAGGCGATTCGTCTTTTAGGGGTTTTATCTTATTTTTTTATTCTATTGTGTATGGTAGCAATGCGTGCCGTATTTCAATAAGGAGTTTGTTTTGAGCCGGGGTGGGTTCTCTTGTTTCACGTGAAACAATGCGGGGGTCGGGGTTGGCCTAGTTACGGTGTTTCACGTGAAACAATGAAAGCAATGCTCACGCCCAATGTTTCACGTGAAACACCGAAAGGCTGATAAAGCATGCTGGTTTTCACCCTGTAGCTGCACACACCCGCCGGGCAGCGGGTAACGGCTTTGGGCAACCCGCTGCCATTTTTATCACTTGGTTGGCGGTGGTGTTATGTGAAGGTTGAACTTTCCCCCTGTCTACCTGCCTGCGGTGTAACAAACAGTTGGCTGCACCCCGGGGCTTGCACCATCAACGCTTTTACCCACCTTGTCTGCCTTATTCTCTTTTGCCGCGCTTACCCGCCTTGCTTTTTTTGCCTGCCGTTTGTGGGGGCTATTTTGTGGCCCTGCCGCTTGTTCACCATTAGCGGGGGACCGCTTGCGGTAACCTGCCTTGCCTCTGTTTAACAGATAAGCGACCTTCCGTTTTGTGGGCTTGCTGCCGCTTACTCTTTCCTCTTTGGGGGCGATTGCCGCCCTTTATTGCCCTGCTTGGGCCCCGGCCTTTTGTCTCAACTTTATAGGCCGCGATAAAGTCTCCCCTGCTTCTGCCATGGGTGCCCCATCTTTTTTAGTCTCTGCCACTGTGTGGGCAAACAACCGCCGCTTGGTTTTAGCCCATTTTTATTTGCTTGGCGGCGCTTTGCTCTAAAAAGGGGCTGGCACAACCACTTTTTACTTTGCCCTGTACTGCTCACAACCCATGGGGTCTGCCTTTGCACTGCACCAAAGAAACGTTATTAGCCTTTGGTTTGCCTTTTTTGTACCCCGCCGGGGGCAAACTATGCCCTAACACCGCTCTCTTCCCTCTTCCCGGTGCGTTTGCCAGTTTGTTATAAGAGGGTTCTGCTTTCTGCCGGGCAGAGCTGAAAACGATTGCTTGCGGCTTCCCCCTATTTTTTGCCCTAGCCATCCATAACGTGTCAACCCCCTTCGTTTGCCCCATCTATCGCAGAGGGCATAAATGCATTTCCCCGGTTGGTGGCCAGTTGGCCGCCTTGCCCTTTTCTAAATTCAAAAAGTTATGTTAAAAAACATCTGCGCCGGCGCGCGGCATCAAATAAGTTTAGCTGGCCCCGGCGTTATCTGCTTGCCCGGCGCGGCATACCCCTGCCAAGCAGGCACTCTGCATGCGTGGCAGCTACTTTTCCACCGGCAAGACCACTTATTGTTAAAAACAATTCGCGTTCAGTGTTCACCCATTCACCAGTACCTTATTCCTATTTTTCCATTACCTCTTTTTTGCCCGGCAGCTCTTTTGGCTGTTCAAAACGTAATCGTTTTCAGCTTTTTAGTTTTGCTTGCAACCTGGCATACCGCTAACCAGCTGGCACCCGGCCATAAGCGTACTAAAAAATAGCCTGCCCATTTGTTGCAAGCAGTGCCCCCACGCCAAAGGGGTTTACAATTTGCAGGGTGCTGCTGGCCACCCTACTAGTCCCGCTAAATGCGCCCAACAAAAGCGCTTAAAAAACAAGTTGCATCCCCCCTTCTTTTGCTGTGTAACACAACGCCAACGCCGGGCAAAGTTTCCCCCGACGCATCAGAACAATGTTGAAAACTTTTTAGAGCGGTTGTTATTCGCCTCTTTTTTACAACCGCCAAAAAAAGGCACCACTCGCTTATCTTGGGGTGGTGCCGGGTACTACCCCAAGATAGGTAGGCAGGTGCCGGGCAGGGCGGCAGATAGGGTGCCGATGTGGACAAAAAAGTTTTCAACACCACAACTGCCGATTGTTTAAAACAGGGCCAAAAACAACCTGTTTTAGTTTTAACAGCCCCGGTAAGCGTAAAACGAAATACCTGTTTTTTGGCTTTGCACTGCGGTTTTTTTGAGGTTTTTAAACTAATTACCGCCATGCCGTGTTGCCAGCTGGTTTTAAGGGTTTTAAAAAAGTTTTCAACATTCCACCGCCCCATCGTGGAAAAAACAAAGTCAAACGCTCTACTTGGTTTCCCCCCTGTGCCACCCTAAAACTTCTCCCCCTGGCACCAGAAACAGGGACAAACCCCCGCTCTATTGTGGCACAGCCGCACCGGCTGTTTTTTGTGGTACTGCGTTTTCTGGCCCCGGTTTTCAACAAAGCAAGGGCGGCCTGTTGAAAACTTTTTGCTTCAACAGGCCGCCCTTTTTCTAGGTTTTTATCCCACTTTTATTTTAGGGGGGCTTTTGCAATTTTACCACCGTTGCGCGGGTAGACCGGCGGGGTGGGTGCCGTCTTGCGCAACACAATTAAACTGTGCTGTTCGCCGCCGGGCAAATCTGCACTGCGCAGCTCTACCAAGCTGCCGCCCAGCTTTGCGATGGCGGGCAGTGCCTCTTGCAATTCCTCTTGCGCGGTTTCGCCTTTCATCGCAATAAAGTAACCGCCCACCCGCACCAGCGGCAGGCAATACTCCGCCAGCTTGTTCAGCCGCGCCACCGCACGGGCCGTCGCCACATCAAAGCTTTCGCGCCACTGCTTGCGGGCGGCTTCTTCCGCACGCTCTTTTAAAAAGTCTGCCTTTAACCCCAGCTCACCGCACAAATAACGCAAAAAGTCCACCCGTTTGCCGGTCGGCTCTAACAGCGTTAACTGTAACTCTTGCTTATACAGTTTTGCCACCACCCCGGGGAAGCCTGCCCCGGTACCCACGTCCACCAGCTTACCGGCAACCTCCGGCTGGGCGGCCAGCAACAGCGAATCCAAAAAATGCTTCATTTCAACGCCTTCGGGGTCGGTGATTGCGGTCAGGTTTACCTTTTTGTTGTAATCCACCAGCAGGGTGGCGTACTGGTCCAGTGCGTCGGCAATGCCCTCTACCGCAAGGCCGCGCGCGGCGGCGGCGGCAATCAGCCGCTGTTTATTGATCATCGGTGTGTTTTCTCCCCTCTTTTGCGCGCCATGCGGCAAGCTCTACCGACAGCACGGCAATGTCCGCCGGGTTGACCCCGGGGATGCGGGCGGCCTGCCCCAAATTTGCGGGCTGGATTTTTGCCAGCTTTTCACGCGCTTCCAGCCGGATACCGGTGATGTTGTCATAGGCAAACCCCGCCGGGATTTTGACCGACTCCTGCTTTTGCAGCGACTGTATTTTTTGCTGCTGACGGCGGATATACCCCTCGTACTTCACTTCGGTCTCCAGCTGGGCGGCAACATGCAGGTTGACCCCCGGCCCCGGGCCGATGAGCGAGACGAGGTCGGTATAGCTGATGGCCGGGCGGCGCAACAGCTCGAGCGCACTGGCACCGCTGATGAGCGGCGGCTCGCCACGGGCGGCCAGCAGGTCGTTTGCCTCTACCGGGCGCAGCACCCTTGCGGCAAGGCGGGTCAGCTCTGCCTTGCGGGCATCGGTGTCGGCGGTAAACTGTGCCCAGCGCGCGTCACTTACAAGGCCAATCTCGCGCCCAAGCGGGGTGAGGCGCTCGTCGGCATTGTCCTGCCGCAGGGTTAACCGGTACTCGCTGCGGCTCGTCATCATGCGGTAGGGGTCCATTACGCCCTTGGTCACTAGGTCGTCGATTAACGTGCCAATATAGCTGGTAGAGCGCCCCAGTGTCACCGGGGGCTTGCCCTGCACAAACCGCGCGGCGTTGATGCCGGCAATCAGCCCTTGGGCGGCGGCCTCCTCGTAACCGGAGGTACCGTTGAACTGCCCCGCGCCGTACAGGCCGGGCACGGTTTTAAAAACCAGTGAGGCATCCAGCTGCTGCGGGTCGCAGCAGTCATACTCAATTGCATAGGCCGGGCGCATGATTTCAATCTGCTCCAGCCCTGGGATGGTGCGGTAAAAGGCGTTTTGCACCTCTTCGGGCAGCGAGCTGCTCATGCCCTGCAAATACATCTCGTCGGTAAACTCGCCGCAGGGCTCTACAAAAATCTGGTGGCGGGGCTTATCGCGAAACCGCATCACCTTATCTTCAATACTGGGGCAATAGCGCGGGCCAATGCCCTCTATTTTACCGCCGTACAGCGGCGAGCGGCCGATGTTGTCCAAAATAATGCGGTGGGTCTCCTCGTTGGTGTAGGTGATGTGGCAAACCATTTTATTTTTGGCGCCGCCCGGCGTCATAAAGCTAAACGGCACAACCGGCTCGTCGCCGTGCTGCACCTCCATCTTGTCAAAGTTGATGCTGCGGCGGTTGGCGCGGGCCGGGGTGCCGGTTTTAAAGCGGCGCAATGCAATACCCAGCGCGCGCAGGCTGTCACTGAGGCCCACGGCGGCATGCTGGCCGTCCGGCCCGCTGGCATAGCTGGCTTCGCCCACAAAAATTTTGCCCGCAAGGTAGGTGCCGGTGGCAAGCACCACCGCACCCGCGGTGTACGCGGCCCCCAGCCGGGTGACGACACCGGTCACCTTGCCGTTTTGCGACAGCAGGCCGGTGATCTCCGCCTGTTTGAGCTGCAAATTCTCGGTGCGCTCAATCAGCAGTTTCATATATTCGTGATAGCGCTGGCGGTCACTTTGCACCCGCAGCGAGTGCACGGCCGGGCCTTTGCCCAAATTCAGCATGCGGCTTTGCAAAAAGGTGGCGTCGGCGGCAATGCCCATCACCCCGCCCAGCGCATCCACTTCGCGCACCAAATGGCCTTTGGCCGTGCCGCCAATCGACGGATTGCAGGGCATGTTGCCCACCCCGTCAAGGCTCATCGTAAACAGCGCCGTGCGGCAGCCCAACTTTGCGGCCGCCACAGCGGCCTCAATCCCGGCATGCCCGGCACCCACCACAATCACATCATATTGTTCCAGAAGATCCAACGTCCCCGCCTCGCTTTTCTGTTTGGGCCGTTTGCAGCCCAAAAATCCACCAGTGCGCCGCAGTTTTCAACACAAACACCCCGTGCCGGTGGAAAACTGCGGCGCACCCTTTTTATTTGCCCACGCAGAACCGTGAAAACACATCGTCAATGACCGCGTCGCTGGCGCGCTCGCCGGTCAGCTCGTACAGCGCATCCAGCGCGTCATCCACACAAACCGAAACCGCGTCCAACGCAAACCCCGCCTGCTGTGCCGCCTGTGCTTCGGCGAGTGCCTGCTGCGCGCGCACCGCGGCGGCGCGCTGCCGCTCGTTTGCCAGCAGTGCAGCGTCCGGGTCCACATGGGATGTTTCGATTAAATCCATTATAGCCTGCCGCAGCCGGGGCGAAAACCCCTCTTCTTTGGCACTCAATTCCACCACCGCGTGAAAACGGGGCGCAATGGCGGCAATATCGGCGGCGCGGGGCAGGTCGGTTTTGTTGCATACCGCAATGGCCAGCCGCCCGCGGCAACGCTGCGCCAAGGCAAGGTCATCGCCGGTCAGCGGGCGGGACGCATCAAACACTGCCAAAATCAGGTTGGCCTCCTCCAGCTTTTGCTGGCTGCGGCGGATGCCCTCTGCCTCCACCGGATCCTGCGTGTCGCGCAGGCCTGCGGTATCGGCCAGCAACAGCGTGGTGCCCGCAAGCGATACATCCTGCTCCACCACATCGCGCGTCGTGCCGGCAATGGGGGTGACAATCGCCTTTTCAAACCCGCTCATCAGGTTCAGCAGCGTGCTTTTGCCCACGTTGGGGCTGCCCACAATGGCGGTGCGCACCCCGCGGCGTAAAATGCTGCCGCTCTCGTAATTTGCAAGCAACTCTTCCAGCTCGCCGCGCGCCGCGGCAAGGGTGGTGGCAAGGGCCGTATCAGACAGCTCTTCCACGTCTTCTTCCGGGTAATCGGTATAGGCGGCAATGTGCCCGGCAAGGGTAGTCAACTGCCCTGCCACCCCGCTAATTTTGCGGTAAAGCGCCCCCTGCATGGCGGCGGCGGCAGCGCGGGTACCCGCTTCGCCGGTGGCCTCAATCATCTCCATCACCGCTTCGGCCTGTGTCAGTGAAATGCGGCCGTTTAAAAAGGCGCGGCGGGTAAATTCGCCCGCGGCGGCAGGGGCCGCACCCGCATCATAGCAGGCGGCAAGCAATTCTTTGGTAATCGCTTCGCCCCCGTGTACCGAAAGCTCTACCACCTCTTCACCGGTATAACTTTTGGGCGCGCGGAAACAAAGGGCAACCGCTTCGTCCATGCGGCGGCTACCACGTGAAAAGCTGCCGTAAAATGCGGTGTATCCCTTTGCCTTGGCCAAACTGCGGCGGGGGTTTGCCGGGGTAAAAACCGCAGCGGCAACCGCATAGGCCGCGGGGCCCGAAATGCGAACGCAAGAAATACCCGCGCGCCCAGCCGCAGTGGCAATGGCGGCAATCGTCTCCTGATGCTGCATTGTGTTTTCCCTCCCAAACAAAATGGCGGCCGGGGCCCCCGCGTCAAACGGGGGCGATCCCTGACCGCCCGGTTTTCGTGCTCGTTTACAGCTCGATTTTGCCATACAGCGGCAAATCAAAGCTATCGTCAATGCCCTCGGTGCGCGGTGCGGCCTCGGCAGCACCATCGGCTTTGGGCTGCGGGCGCGGGGGGCGCGGGGGTGCTTCTCTGCGCGGGGTGCGCTCGGCATTGTTTGTGCCACGGCCACCACCCTTGCCTCCCCGGCGGGGTGCACGGCTGCGGTCACGGTCGCTGCGCGGTTTGTCCTGCTGGGCATTGGCCGCAGTAGACCGCACCACCACCCGGCGGGCAGCACCCTCCCCGGTGGATTCACTGACAAGGTCTTGCATCTCGCTGATGGTCGAGTGGATGATGCGCCGCTCGTACGGGTTCATCGGCTCAAAAATATGGCTGCGGCCGGTTTTTTGTACCTTACTGCCCACGCGTTTTGCCAGTGAAGCAAGGTCCTTTTCGCGCTTGGCGCGGTAGCCTGCAACATCAAGACCAATTTTTTCGTACTCGCCTTCCCCACGGTTGGCGGCAAGGCTGACAAGGTAACTCAGCGCTTCCATGGTTTCGCCGCGGCGGCCAATCAGTACCCCAACACTGGGGCCTTCGACCTTCAAAATGGTCGCACCGCCCGTGCGCACCGGGGTGACGGTCAAATCTTTTGCACCCATACCTGCGGCAACGGTGGTAAAAAACTGCACTGCAACGTCAATTTTTTCACCGGTGGCGGGCTCTTCTGTCGGGGCTTCCTGCTCTGCGGCAGGCGCTGGGGCCACAGGGGCCTTAGCAGGTTCTGGTGTGGGGGCCGCCTCTTTGCGGGGCGGTGCTTTGGGCGCAGCCTCTGCTGGCTGCTCTTTTTTCACTGCGCTCGCCGGGGCATGCTCCTTCTGCTCCTGCTCCAGGGTGATTTTCACCTTGGCAGGGGTGGAGGAAAAAAACCGGCGGGCAGGCATCTCCAGCACTTCAACCGAGATTTCATCGCTTGAAAACCCATATTCGTCGCAAGCCTGTTCAATCGCTTGCTCGACTGTCTTCCCGGTTACGATCCATTCGCTCATGGTCGTTGCTCCTCTCTATTTTCACCGTCACCTAGGGCAACGGGTTTATTCATCCTCCAAGTGCTGCTTTTCGCTCTCTTCTTTTTCCTGCTCCAGCAAAGTTTCCGTCGCATCTTTCGACGGGGCACTTTTTTTACCCTTTTTGCGGCTCTTTGCCTCTTCCTCTTGGGCGGCGCGCTCCTCCTCGGTCAGCGGGGCGGTGCGCTCATCGGCATAGCGGGCGGCATCCAGCTCACGGGCACGCTGCAAGCGCAGGCTGGCAAGCTCGGATTCCGTGACATCCTTTTTCATTTCTTCGCCGCTCTCCGTTTTGACGGTGACCTGTTTTTTTGCCTTTTTGGCTTTGCGTTTTTCTTCAATCTCTTCCGCAATCTGCTGTTTCATCTTCGCAGGGTCATAAACCTTGCGGGCCACGAGGCTCTCAACAATCATCAACAGGTTCGACACGGTGTAGTACAAGCTAAAGCCGACCGGCACGGTAAAGCCGACGAAAATAAACATCGCGCTCATAATCCACGGGGTGTACTTCATACTGCCCTGTAGCTGCTGGCCGCTGGTTTTCTGAATCACGATTTGGCTGCCAATCATCGTGAGCACCGACAGCACCGGGAAGACCAGCGTCTGCCAACCGGCAAGGCTGATGGTCGGCATGGCAACAAGGTTCAGGTTGCCCCAAAACACGTTAAAGCCTTTGATCAGGCCAACGGCTTGCTCGCCCAGCGCGGCGATGACGCCGCTATTGCCTGCCAGCACAGCACCAATAATTTTACTCTGCTGCGCATACCCGCCTGCAATATTGCCTGCGGTGGCGGCAGCATCCAACAAATCGGTAGAAATATGCAAAATATAGGTCAGCGGGCGGTAAACGACCTCAATGATGCCGAACAACACGACCATGTTCAGCACCATCGGCAGGCAGCCGGCAGTCGGCGAATAGCCGTACTCCTGCTGCATCTTCATCATTTCTTCCTGCTGGCGCTTTTGATCCTTGGCATATTTCTTCTGGATCTCCTGGATCATCGGCTGGTAGGCCGCCATGCGGGCGGTGGATTTTTGCTGTTTGATGCGCAGGGGGAACATCAGCAAGCGCAGCACCAAGGTAAACAGCACCAGCGACAAGCCGTAGTCACTGACGATGTATTTGTAGATGAACTCCATGACATACCCAAGAGGGCCGCCTAAAATACCAAAAAAACTCGACATATTGACATCCTCACTGCCGCGGCAAGCGCGGCCTGATAGTATAAAACAAACGCGGCCAAATTACCGCCTTTGTCGCGCCCTAGTGGCGCTTTTCTAGGTTTCGCTCGTCGCTGCGCCAACGGCCCTTTTCCGGTACGGGGTCATAACCGCGGCGCCCAAATGGGTTGCAGCGCAAAATACGCCAAATGCTCAGCAGGCCGCCCTTTAAAATGCCGTGGCGCTCCACTGCCTCCATCGCGTATTCGCTGCAAGTAGGTAAAAACCTGCAATTATTGCCAAGCGAAGGAGAGATGTACTTTTTGTAGCCCCGCAGCAGGGCAAGTACCAGCTTTTTCATGGTACCAGCAGCCCGGCTGCCGCAAGATGCGCGTGCATCGCCTGTGCGACCTTTTGCATCTTGACCTTTGTTGTTGCGGTGCGGGCAACAAAGATAATGTCGACATTTTTTGTCTTGTCGACCCCGGCGGCATAGTACGCCTCGCGGATGACCCGCCGCGCGCGCACGCGCTGCACCGCGCCGCCGATTTTTTTACTGGTGGTAATGCCCAGGCGTACCCCGCCACGTTTGCGGGGCAGCACATAGGTGACGACAAACGGGCTGACGTAGGATTTTCCCCTGCGGTAAGTGCGGGCAAAATCCCCATTGCGAGTGATTGAACGGTAGCGCAAATTTCAGCCCCCCCATACTGCGTTTTCCCTCGTAAGACAAAAAGGCCACCTGCGGCGGCCCTTTTGGGGTGGGGAAGACGGGCGACCGCCAATTCTTTTTGAATCAGACGGCAAGCTTTGCACGGCCTTTGGTGCGGCGTGCGGCGATGACCTTGCGGCCACTTTTGCTTTTCATTCTGCTGAGAAAGCCATGCTCACGGGTGCGCTGGCGTTTCTTGGGCTGGAAAGTTCTTTTCATGTTCTGTTCCTCCAATCAAGGTCTGCCCTGGCGGGCGTTATGTGTACGCCGGTCTTGGGGCGTTACATCGCAGTTACACTACATTTTGCCAAATTTACAAAATGTATAGCCTTGCAAAATAAAAGTATAGCCTAAACTTCTTTGTGCTGTCAATACTTTTTGCAGTTTCTGTACTGGCCGCGGCGGCAAGGCAGGCTTTAAAAAACCTAAAATCACCCCGTTTTCACCTGTTGCAAGGCACCCATGGTACCTTGCTATTTGCACCGCCTTATAGATAGAAGTTATTTGTCTATATTATACTATTGATAAAAGTGCCTTGTGGTAGTTGTATGGCGGCGAAATTTATGCTATAATTGCAAAAACAGGACAACTGCCCGCGCGGGCCGGTATCACGGTGCCCGGCGGGCAGAAAAACGGTTTTTAGGTTTTTTGGGGGTGCGTCGTACCAAGTTGGCGCAGAATTACTTAAAAACCTGTTTTTTTTTGTTTTTCCGGTCACCGGCTTTGCATGCGGCGGCCGTTTCGTTGCCTCCTGCCCCGGGAAACAATTTATATTTTGGGAGTGTGTCTGACAACTATGGATTCGTTTGACGAGGTATTTGCCGCTGTAAAAAATTATTGTAAAGAGCGGCTGGTGGATGCCACATACAACCTGTTTATCGACGGGCTGGAGCCGCTGTCGTTTGAAAACGGCGTCGTCTCTATTTCCGTGCGCAGCGACTTTATCAAGGGCATGGTGCAAGAGCGTTACGCCGATTTACTCCGCGAGGCGTTCAGCTCGATCCTTGGTTTTGAGGTCGGCATGGAATTCAAAGTACCCGAGCCCACAAAACCAGAGCCGCAAAATACAGTGCCCACCGGCAGCTATGCGTTCACCTTTGAAAACTTTATCGTGGGCAGCACAAACAAATTTGCCCACGCGGCGGCGCAGGCCGTGGCGGCAAACCCGTCCGGCGCGTACAACCCGCTGTTCATTTATGGCGATTCCGGCCTTGGCAAAACACATCTGCTGAACGCCATCCGGTTGGAGATTGCAAAAAACCGCCCGGATTTCAACATTGTTTATGTGGATGGTGAAGCGTTTACCAACGAGATCATCAGCGCCATCCAAAACAACTCGACCGCCGAATTTCACCAAAAATACCGCGCGGCCGACGTGTTGCTGGTCGATGACATCCAATTTATCGGCGGCAAAGAGTCCACGCAGGAAGAGTTCTTCCACACCTTCAACACGCTGTACAACGCGGGCAAGCAGATTGTGCTGGCCAGTGACCGCCCGCCGAAAGAGATTAAAAGCCTGCAAGACCGGTTGCGCACCCGGATGGAATGGGGCCTGACCGCCGACATTCAACCGCCGGATTTTGAGACCCGTGTCGCCATCATCCGCCGCAAGGCCGACCTTTTGGGGCTCGACATCCCCAATGACGTAGCCGAGTTTATTGCAAACCACTTAAAAAACAACATCCGCCAGTTAGAGGGTGCGGTGAAAAAGCTAAACGCCTACCGCCTGCTGGAGGGCATTCAGCCGGTGATTGGCGCGGCGCAAAACGCCATCAAGGATATTTTAAACGAAAACCAGCCCGTGCCGGTCACGATTGAAAAAATCATCAGCGAGGTGGCGCGTACCTACAACATTACCCCGGCGGATATTCGCAGCCGCAAACGCAGCAGCAATATCTCGTCGGCCCGCAAGACCGCCATGTATGTGGTACACGAGATTACCGGTATGACAATGCAGGACATCGGCAAAGAGTTTGGCGGGCGCGACCACTCGACCGTCGTCTACTCCATCTCCGAAGTAGAAAAGAAACTCACGACCGACCCCCGTTTTCACGAAATTGTCGAAGATATTGTCAAAAATGCAAGGGTCTAGGCAGCGTTTAAAAAAGCCTCCCTTTTTCCACAACGCTTTTAACATTCAACAGAAAGTTTTCCACAGGGGTTGCTTGCAAAAGCATGGATTGTTGAAACTCACAAGTTATCCACAGAACCTTGCACGGCAAAAAAACAACTGTTTGGTGTTGTGTCGTGCGGGCTGCGGGCATTTTTTCAACAAATTCACAGCCCCTATGACTACTTCTATTTCAAACTTCTCAATTACAGCGGTTTTTCCGTTTTTTTTGAAAACCCGGTACGGCCGGGCATCTCGAATTTGATGGGGGAATGATCATGAAATTAGAATGCGACAGAACAAGCCTTGCCGAGGCAATCCTCGGCGTTTCTCGCGCAGTCACCATGCGCAGCAGTGTGCCGGCGCTCGAAGGGATCCTGTTTAAGGCGGAGGGCGGTAAACTCACCCTCATTGGTTACGACCTTGAAATGGGCATCACGACCGGGATTGACGCGCGCATCCGTGACGAAGGGTCGGTGGTCTTAAGCGCCAAGCTCGTCGGCGACATGATCCGCCGGCTGCCGGCGGACATTGTAGAAATCGAATGCAATGAATCCCTCGTCACCACCATCAAGGGCGGGATTACCGAGTATAATATTACCGGTATTTCCGCGGCCGATTATCCCGAATTACCGGCGGCCGCCTTCTCTCAACCAGAAGTTGAGGGCCGTGGCGCACTGCCTACGACGATGATGGATGCCGTAACCCTGAAGGAAATGATTGAAACCACAATTTATGCAGTTTCGCAGGATGATAAAAAGCCGGCCAATAACGGGGAAAAGTTTGTTCTCGGTAACAATAAGCTCACTTTAGTCGCATTGGACGGGTTTCGGCTTGCCATCTGTGAGCGCCCGGTAAAGACCGACCATGAGGTTGAAATTGTCATCCCTGCAAAGACACTAAATGAAGTGGCACGGTTGATTGGCGATTCCGAAGAAGAAATTGCCATCAGCGCGAACAAGCGTTATGTTGTCTTTTCCATCGGCGGGTACACCATTGTCAGCCGCCTTTTGGATGATGCGTTTTTGGATTACCGCAAAACCATCAACCCCGGCTACCTCACCCGCATCGTTGTGGAGGTGCGCGATTTTTCGGCTGCGATTGAGCGCGCAAGCCTGATTATCACCGAGCGGCTGAAAAACCCGCTGCGGGTCACCTTTGACGAGACGCTGACCGTGCGCTGCCAGACCGAGCTTGGCAAGGTGATGGACAGTATCCCCTGCGAATTTGAGGGTGAGCACATGGAGGTTGGCTTTAATAACCGTTACCTGCTGGATGCGCTGCGCAATTCCGGGTGTGACAAGGTGGCGTTTGAGTTAAATGGCCCGCTGTCCCCTGTGAAGGTTTTGCCGGTAGAAGGCGATGAATTTATCTTCCTTGTGATGCCGGTACGGTTTAAAAACGACTAGGAGGCAGCCTATGGCGCTGGAAACTATTTCAATCAAGACCGAGTTTATTAAATTAGACTCTCTGCTAAAATATGCGAATATCCTGCCCACCGGGGGCGAGGCCAAAATGGCTATTCAAAACGGCGCTGTTACCGTGAACGGCGAAGTTTGCACCCAGCGTGGCAAAAAAATACGCCCCGGTGACCACGTAAAAATAGAGGATTTTGAGTTGGAGGTCACCCCCGCGTGATTTTACAGGAACACACCGTGCAACATTACCGCAATATCGAGCAGGCGTCGTTTCGCCCCGGCCCACACCTCACGGTGATTTGCGGTAAAAACGGGCAGGGCAAAACCAACCTGCTGGAGAGTGTGTGGCTGCTGTGCGGGGCCAAAAGCTTTCGCGGTGGCAAAGATGTGCACCTGGTGCAGCGTGGGCAACCCTATGCGGTGGTACAGGCCGCGGCAAAGCAGGATAACGGCGAAGAAGACCAGTTTCGGCTTGTCATCGGCGGCGAAGGCTGCGAGCAAGCCGGGGTAAAACCCGGGCGCACTGCAAAGCTGAACGGCGCCGATTTTGGCAGGGCCACCAACCTTGCCGGGCATTTTTACGCCGTGGTGTTCTCCCCCGCGCATCTAGACTTAGTTAAGGGCAGCCCGGAGGGGCGCCGGCGGTTTGTCGATGCCGCGCTGTGCCAGCTGTACCCCGGGTACCTTGCGGTGTTGCGCCGGTATCTGCGAGCAGTGACCCAAAAAAATGTGTTATTGCGCGATGCGCGCCGGTTTGCCGGAGTGGATGAGCTGATTGCCCCGTTTGACGAGGAGATGGCCCGCACGGGTGGTGAGATCATCGCCCGGCGCACGGCGTATCTTGCGCAGTTATTTGCCGAGGCCAGTGCGGTGTACGACAGCATTTCGGCCGGCAGCGAGCAGTGTGGCTTTGCTTACCTGCCTGCTGCGGCGGGCGAAGAAGAACTGCGGGGCCTTTTGCACACCGCCCGCGCGGCGGATTTGCACGCGGGTTGCTGCACCGTGGGCCCACACCGCGAAGATATTGCCATTACGGTGGCTGGGCAGGATGCCCGTGCCTTTGCCAGCCAAGGCCAGCAACGCAGTGCAGCCCTGGCGTTGAAACTCGCCGAAGCGGCGCTGATCCGTCAGGTGACCGGCACCGAGCCGGTGATGTTGCTGGACGACGTGCTCAGCGAGCTGGACGGGGTGCGCCGTGATTTTTTACTGCGCAAAATAGAGGGCCGGCAGGTACTGCTGACCAGTTGCGACGCGGCGACATTTCACGACACGCCCGGCGCGATTTACGAAATGGAGGCCGGGCGGCTGCGCGCGGTCAAGCACGAGGACTAGGGGGACGCTATGTATCTGCATCTCGGCACCGACACCATTATTCGCACCAAAGACATTTTAGGCATTTTTGATTTGGACAGCTCTACCATTTCAAAGCGCACCCGCGATTTATTGCGCCGCGCCGAGGTAGAGGGCCGTGTGGTCAATGTCTCGGGCGAGCTGCCCAAAAGCTTTATTGTGATGGCAGGCCACAGGCCGACCATTTATATTTCGCAGATTTCAGCCGGTACGCTAAAAAAACGCTCTGGCTATATCGACGATATTAAAAATATCTGATCGTTTACAACGGTTCTAGCAGGATGGGGCCCATGGGCCCTCGACAGGAGGAAAGCACAGGTTATGGCAGAAAACGAAAACAAGGTCATGCACGAGTATGATGGCACACAGATTCAGGTCCTAGAAGGGCTGGAAGCCGTGCGCAAACGCCCGGGTATGTACATTGGCACCACCGGCCCCCGCGGGCTGCATCATCTGGTGTACGAGATCGTCGACAATGCAATCGACGAGGCACTTGCCGGGTACTGTGACCACATCGAGGTCACCATTAAGAAAGACAACATCATTGAGGTCACCGACAATGGCCGCGGTATCCCGGTCGGCATTCAGCCGAAAATGGGCATCCCTGCGGTCACGGTCGTGTTTACCATCTTGCATGCAGGCGGTAAGTTTGGCGGCGATAACTCGGGGTACAAAGTGGCAGGCGGCCTGCACGGTGTGGGTGCCAGCGTGGTCAATGCCCTGTCTGAATGGCTGACCGTGCGGGTGCGCCACGACGGCAAAGAATACGAGCAAAGTTTCCACCGTGGCAAAGAGGATGCGCCGCTGCGCGAAATTGGCACCACCACCGGCAACGGCACCACCGTTGTATTTAAGCCGGATGCTGAGATTTTTGAAATACTGGAATACAATTACGAAACCCTGCTTACCCGCCTGCGCGAAGAGGCATTTTTAAACGCCGGTGTGCGCATTACGCTGACCGACGAGCGCGGCGAAGAGCAAATGCAAGAGAGCATGTGCTATGAGGGTGGTATTCGCAGCTTTGTCGAGCACATCCACACCCGCCGCCAGATGGAGGTTTTGCACCCGCAGGTAATCTATTTGCAGGGCAAACAGGGTGACGTGGTGGCGGAGGTGGCGTTGCAGTACAACAGCAGCTATAACGAGCTGATTTTGTCATTTGCAAACAACGTCAATACGCCGGATGGCGGTACCCATGAAGAGGGCTTTAAATTAGCGCTTACCCGCGTGTTCAACGATTTTGGGCGTGAAAAGGGCTATTTGAAAGACAAGGACGCGAACCTTTCGGGCACCGACGTGCGCGAGGGGCTGACGGCCGTCATCAGCGTCAAGCTGACCGAAGCACAGTTTGAGGGCCAGACCAAGGCAAAGCTGGGCAACACCGAAGTGCGCGGCCTGCTGTCCGGCCTTGTGTACGAAAAGCTGAAAGAATTTTTTGAAGAAAACCCCGGCGTTGCCAAGGCGGTGTTTGAAAAAGCCACGCAGGCAGCCCGTGCCCGTGAGGCGGCAAAGCGCGCGCGGGAATTGGTGCGGCGCAAATCCGCGCTTGAATCCAGCCGGATGCCCGGCAAACTGGCTGACTGCCGCGAAAAAGACCCCTCGAAAACCGAAATTTACATCGTCGAGGGTGATTCTGCCGGTGGCAGTGCCAAAATGGGGCGCGACTCCAACATCCAGGCCATTTTGCCATTGTGGGGCAAAATGCTCAACGTAGAAAAAGCCCGGCTGGACCGCGTGTACGGCAACGAAAAAATGATGCCGGTCGTCACGGCATTGGGCTGCGGCATCGGTGAGGAATTTGACTTATCGAAACTGCGTTACCACAAGGTATTCATTATGGCCGATGCCGACGTCGACGGCTCGCACATCTGCACGCTGATGCTCACCTTCTTCTTCCGCTTCATGCGGCCGCTCATCGACGGCGGGCATGTGTATATCGCACAGCCCCCGCTGTTTAAACTGGCAAAGGGCCAGCAGGTCAAATATGCCTACAACGAAGCAGAGCTTGCAACGATGTCTGCCGAGATGGGCCAGGGCACCAAGATCAGCCGCTATAAGGGCCTTGGTGAGATGAACCCCGAACAGCTTTGGGAGACAACGATGAACCCGGAAAACCGTGTGATTGTGCAGATTTCAATTGAGGATGCCGAGCGGGCAGACGAGACGTTTACCATTTTAATGGGTGACAAAGTAGAGCCGCGGCGGCAGTTTATTGAAAAGAACGCACGGTATGCGAACCTTGATGTCTGATGGTGGCCGACCGGTGTGGACGGCATGATTTTTCAAACGGAACAGAAGGATGGCTGAAATGATAGATAATTCGATCAACGAAGGTACCAAGCTGATTGTCCGCGACATCAAAGAGGAGATGGAAAGCGCCTTTATCGACTATTCCATGTCGGTCATTACGGCGCGTGCGCTGCCCGATGTGCGCGATGGTTTAAAACCTGTGCACCGGCGCATCCTGTACACGATGCACGAGCGCGGCAACGACCCCTCACACCCCTACCGCAAATCGGCGGACACCGTGGGCTCGGTGCTGGGCTCTTACCACCCGCACGGTGATGCATCGGTGTACGATGCCATGGTGCGCCTTGCGCAGGATTTTTCGTTGCGCTACCCGCTGGTGGACGGCCAGGGCAACTTTGGTTCGGTGGATGGTGACCCCCCTGCTGCCTACCGTTATACCGAGGCCCGCATGAGCAAAATGGCTGTGGACCTGATGACCGACATTGAAAAAGAAACGGTCGATTTTGTGCCGAACTTCGACGAGTCGAAGCAGGAGCCCTCGGTGCTGCCCAGCCGCATCCCCAACCTGCTGGTCAACGGCAGCACGGGCATTGCCGTCGGCATGGCGACCAACATCCCCCCGCACAACCTGTGCGAGGTGATTGACGGCATTATTTGCCTGATTGATAACGGCACCGAAAACGTGGAGCTGCCCGATTTGATGGAGCACATCAAAGGGCCGGATTTCCCCACCGGCGGTATCATCATGGGCCGCAGCGGCATCCGTGCGGCCTATGCCACCGGCCGCGGCAAAATCACGCTGCGTGGCCGCGCCGAAATTGAAGAAAAAGCCAATGGTCGTTTCCAAATCATCATCACCGAGATCCCCTACATGGTCAACAAGGCCCGCATGCTGGAAAGCATTGCAAACCTTGTGAAAGACAAACGCATTGAGGGCATCAGTGATTTGAATGACGAATCAAACCGCCATGGCATGCGCGTGGTGGTGGAATTGAAACGCGATGCCAACCCGCAGGTGGTGCTGAACCAGCTATACAGCTATACCCAGTTGCAAGACACCGTGGGGGTCATCATGCTGGCGCTGGACGAGGGCCAGCCGAAGGTCATGACGCTGAAAACGATGCTGGAAAAATACATCGAGTTTCAAAGCCAGGTCGTGCGCCGCCGCACCATGTTTGATTTGCGCAAGGCAGAGGAGCGCGCCCATATTTTAGAGGGTCTCAAACGCGCCACCGACATTGTGGATGAAATTATTGCCACCATCCGCGCCTGTAAAGGCGGTAAGGCAGAGGCAAAGGCCGCCATTATGCAGGCGTTTGAGTTTGACGATATTCAGGCAACTGCCATCGTCAATTTCCAACTGGGCCAGTTGGCAGGCCTTGAAATTTTAAAAATTGAAAAAGAACTGGGCGAGTTGCACACAAAAATTGATGGCTGGCGCGAAATTTTGGCCGACGAAGCCAAGGTGCTGCAAATCGTCAAAACCGAGCTGCTTGCCATGCGCGACAAGTACGGCGACGAGCGCCGCACCGAAATCGCCGCCGTGTCGGGCGAAGTGGATATTGAAGATTTGATCCCGGTGGAGGATTGCATTTATGTGCTGACCCATTACGGGTACATCAAGCGCCAGCCGGCAGATGCCTACCACAGCCAAAAACGCGGTGGGCGCGGCATTACCGGCCTTACCCGGCGTGATGAGGACTTTGTGGAAGAGCTGTTCATCGGCTCGACCCACGATTATATTTTGTTTGTCAGCGACCTTGGCCGCGTCTACCGCGTCAAGGGGTACGAGATCCCAGAGGGCAGCCGCACCTCCAAGGGGGTCAATATTGTCAATCTGCTGCCGCTTGGGCCGGATGAAAAGGTCAACACGATGCTGCGTGTTTCGGCAGAGAGTGACGAGGGTTACCTTGTGATGGTGACAAAGAACGGCATCATCAAGCGTACCGAGCTGCAAAAATACCGCAATATCCGCAAAAACGGGCTGATTGCCCTTACGATGGACGAGGATGACCGCCTTGCATGGACGCGCATCACCTCCGGCACCGACGAGTTAATCGTTGCCACCCACGCGGGCATGGCCATCCGGTTCTCTGAAGAGGACGCCCGCCCGCTGGGCCGCACCGCACGCGGTGTAAAATCTATTACGCTGGCCGAAGGTGACAGCGTGGTGGGTATGGCTGTTGTGCGCGACGGCGGCGAACTGCTGACCATCACGGAGGAGGGCCAAGGCCGCCGTACCCCGGTGGAAGAATACCGCAGCCAGTACCGCGGTGGCAAGGGCATTCGCAACTACAACGGCAAGGGCGGCGGCGTGGCCGGTGTCAAGGTCGTGGATGAACAGGACGACATCATGCTCATCTCGCTTGAAGGCATTATCATCCGCATGCATGTAGAAGATATTGCGGTGCAAAGCCGTTATGCCGGCGGCGTGCGGGTTATGCGCCTTGGCGAGGGCGACAAGGTCGTGACCGTCGCACGTACCCCGCGCGGCGAGGACGAAGAGGATGCTGATTTGCCCGCGGAAGAGGGCGAAGAGACCCCGCAAGAAGCGACCGCAGAAAAAAACAGTGAAGAATAAGTGATTTTCACACAATATTAACAGAAAATCCCTATACTGTAGCATATTGGGCTGTTGCTGTTTGGCAGCTTTTTGGGCATAAAAAGGCATGTAAAAAAACCTTGCCGGGGCGCCCGGACAAAAATAAAGGGAGTAATGAATTTTTATGAAAATCAAAACGAATCGCCTGATCGCATCCGGGCTGCTGAGCCTTGTCTTTATCTTGGAAATGTTTGTAATGCACGGCCTGTTTGATCAGATCGGCCCCGCAAACCTTGCGGTAAGCTACCTTTTTGTGGTGTATGGCACCTTTTTAGTGCCCGTTTTTGCCGTATTGATTGGCAACCCGGTGTTTGAAAAGACCGGGGTAAAGTATGCGGTTGTGTACAGTGCAGTGCTGTATGTCTGTAGCAGTATTTTGCTGTACAGCCCGGCCAACACCCTTTATGGTGCGGGGTTAAGCTCTGTGCTGGGTTTAGCTTCTCCCAGCACCACAGCCGGGTATTATGTGCTTGCTGCAAAGGCTGTGCTCATCCTTGCCGCATTGGTGATTGCGGTGGCAGAGCCGAAAGAAAAGGTTCTTGAAGAAGCGACCATCCTCTCCGGGGTCGAAGCACCGAAACCCGAAGACGTTGAGCTGCCAGGCAGCAAACAAGACGGGGACTTGTAATTGTTATAAAAAACCCTAAGAGGGTAGTAAAAACAGGGCGGCCTACAGCCGCCCTGTTTTTTGTTTTGTCTGTGGGCTGTTTTTTAAAAAAGAAAAACAGCCCCCGCTAAACGGGCACGCGGCCAAGGCGCTGGCAAAAGTGCGGCATTTTTAAATGGAGGATACCCGTGTTGCCCTTTTTTAGCAGAGCAAAAAACAGCCGCCCACACGCAAGGCCGGCAGTGGCGTTGGTACAAAAGGCGTACAACTGGTAAAAAGGTCACCGTGTTGCTTCTCACGCACACTTTACATCCGGTGCGGCCCACGTTTTTCCGCGCCAGCAAGCCAAAACAGCGGCCTTTGCCCTCCACCGCAAAACCAAGGCTGTTTTTGTTGATGCCCGGCGGCCATGCCTAAATACCAAGGTATTTACACCCGCCCCCGAAAAACGAAACAGGGGTTCTGGGTTTTACAAAACAACGCAGGGGGCCGCAAGCCCCCAAAAGCCGTAAAAAAGGCTGGTTGCAAAAAATTAAGGTCCCTTGCAAAAAGGGGGTGCCCCCCACCCTGTTGCCACGGCCCTTTTTTTGCACTGCACCCCAATGGTATAAAAAGACCTGCCACAGGGGCCATAATTCCCCCCGTGGCAGGCAAAAAAGGCGGTGCAGTTCAGCACCAGTATTCTGTTGTTAAAGTGGTGGCCCATGTTTCACCCGGTGCAAGCTGCGCTGCCGGTGCAAAGGTTTCCCACGCGGTGCCGTTGGCATCAAAATCGGGCAGGCTGTGCCACGGCTCGATGCACACAAGGTGGCCCGGTGCGGTGGGCGGGCTCCACAGCAGGCAATAGGGGTATCCGCCAATGTGGCATACCACGCGGCGGGCGCTGCCCCGCTCTGCCAGCGTAATGGTAGAAGCCTTGGGGTGTCGCAGTAAAAGGGGCCCGTCAGCAAAGGTGTGCAGGGTCAAAGGGATGCAATTTACCGGCGTTTCGGTTGTGGGGTAATTGTGCAGGGCTGCCCCCGGCTGGGGCGGGTCAAAGCGCAGTTCATACTCTGCCAACGTTTTTTTGCTGTCAAACGGGCAGCGAAAACCGGGGTGAAAACCAAGGCCAAAGCGCAGTTGTGCGTTGCCGGGGTTTTGCACCTGTACCGTGTGGTGCACGGTGTTCTTTACTAACACAAAAGTGCTTTGCAGCACAAAGTCAAACGGGTAAACGGCGCGGGTTTCTTCGTCGGGGCAAAGCTGAAACGCCAAGGTGTCGGCAGTTTGCGACACGAGTTTGTGCTGTTTATCCCGTGCAAACCCATGTTGCAAAGTGCAGGGGTATTCTTTGCCCTGCCAGCTGCGGGTACCTTGCGGCAACAGTCCGGTATACGGAAACAAAATGGGCGCATGGCGGGGCCAAACATCTGGCTGCGCCTTCCACAAAAACTCGTGCCCGTTTGGTGCCTTAACACTCACCGCCTCCGCCCCAGTGGTACTTACCGTCAGCGAAAGCCATTCATTTTGTAAGCTATAATTCATAGGTGCTCCTTGTTGCCGCCGGGGAATCAAAGAACATCAAAAACGGCATAATACCCATTATAAAACGGCGCCCCTGTTTTTCCAGTCAGAATATTGCACACAAAACGGGCAAAAGATTGCAGGGCGCATTGTACAAATGCCACCCCATATGCTAACATGAAGAAAAAAGCGGCAGGGCAACCCCCCCGCAAACAGGGAGGAATACAGATGGTCAACCGCCAGCAGATGATTCTGTTGCAGCTTTCTACCGCAAAGGGGCCGGTGACGTCCGACCAGCTGGCACAGGTGTTGGAATGCAGCAGCCGCACCATCAAAACCGAAATGCCGGCAGTGGCAAAAATATTAGAAAAAAACGGTGCAAGGCTGATTTCTAAGCGAAACCAAGGCTATTCGGTCGAGGTGCAAGACGAGGAGGCTTACCGTTCGCTGTACGAACTGCTCAGTTTAAAGGCGGTCAACCTGACGCTTGCAAACTCCAATGACGATTCCCGCCTGCTCTACCTTGCGCGCAAGCTGGTGGCCTCCGCCCGCGGGGTAAAAGCCGAAGAACTGGCGGAAGAGCTGTATTTATCCCGCTCGGCCCTGCGCGAGCCGCTGCGCCGTGCCTGCACCTTTTGTGAGAGCTTTCATTTAAAGACCCGGTACGCCGCCGGGCAGGGCATCCGGGTCACCGGGCAAGAGCATTTGATCCGCATTGCCATGACCGAGCTGTTTGAATTGCATTTTCACAAGGTGCGGTTGGACGCGACCGATGAGGAGTACGCGCAGTGGATTGGCTGCGAATACGAGGAGCGGCAGAACATCCGCCATACCTTTTTAAAGGTGTTGCGTGAAAGCGGGTATTCGCTGCGCGACAGTGTGACCCAGCGCATTGCCATGTACCTTGTGATTGCCCGCAACCGCACCCGTGCCGGGCTGTTTGTCGATTTGCCCCCCAGTTGGATGCAAGAACTGCACCCCACCCCGGTATATGCGGTGGCCCGCACCATTTACACCACCCTTGCCGCGCAGTTTGACGGGTACCGCATGAACACGGCCGAGACGGCATTTTTGGCCATTTATATTTTGTCAAATATGGATGTGGACCTGACAAGGGACCTGCGTGCCACCGCCCCGTTTTTGTACGAGGACTGCTGTGCCGCTGCGGGGCAAATGTTACAGCAGGTGTACCATGAGACGGGGATTGATTTTGCCGCGCAACCCGATGCCGTGCCCATATTGCGGCAACTTGCCCTGCCACTGCTGGCGGGTGCCCGGTATGGCATGGATGGGTACCAGCACTTTGACTACAGCTATGAAAAAGAATTTTTAAAAAGCCCGTTGTGTGTGCAGTGTGCCCGCATGATGGCGGCCGCCCTCACCGAGACCACCGGTTGCCGCGTGTCACAAACCGACATTTCCATTTTGTCCTGCTATGTCTGTGCGTTGCTGAACCAGGTAAAATACGACATCAAGCCGCTGCGCATTTTAACCACCCATTTTATTGGTACCCAGTTTGCCCGCATGCAGGCGAAAGACCTGCAAAAACGCTACCCGGATTTGATTGAGTCGGTTACCGGTATGGAATTGTACGAGATCCGCGGCACCGACCCCCAAGACTACGATGTGGTATTGGTGGGCAACGGCTCGGCCGGGCAGGGGTTGTTTGGTTACAATTACAGCTACCCCGCTTCGATGTTGTTGATGACCCAGCAGGGGCGCGACTATAACCGTATTTATAACGACGTGCTCATCAATGCCTACCAGTTGCCGCAATTGATGCAACAGCCGGGCCAACTGCGCGTGATACAGGATTTTCATTTTTTGTCGCCCGAGCAGTTTTTTCAGTTTATTTGCCTGCGCCACGCAAAGGATGAAACAGCCCGCAACCTGATGGAAACAAACCTTGTGCAGCAGGAGGCCCAATATTCACTGGCAAAAAATGAATGTGTTGTAGTGTTTGGCCCTGCCGGCACCTGCCGGCACGAGTGTATGGAACTGTATGTTTTACATAAAAAAAGCCAGTGGAATGCAGAAAAAGTGAAATATATTCTGTTTGTGTGCATGGAATGTGCTGATTCGTTGCAGAAAGTGAAAGCACTAGAGACCGTATTGAGTGAACTTACAAAAAACGAAGAAGAAATTGAACAGTTTGCACAAAACCCGGCCGAAACATTTCGCAGATTATTGCGACAATCCTTGCAGACTGCATAAAAACAGCAGCGCCTACTTGTGAAGTTGACGAGTAGACGCTTTATTTTTTCACTTATTCATAAAGACAACAAATAATTTCACTTTTAATTAGAAAAAAGGAAAGTTGTTGTGTTTAAAAAATAGACATAAAATATGATTGACTTGAACGAGTAATCGTACAAACAAAAGGAGACCAATATGCTTAAAGTTTTTCTGTCCTCCCATGGCACTATGGCAAGCGGCATTCGCAAATCCCTAAGCATCCTGATGGGGGAATGTGAGAACCTGACGGTATTTGACGCGTATATCGACGAGACCAGCGTGCAGCAGCATCTGGATGAGTTTTACCAAACGGTGGAGCAGGGTGATGAAGTGCTGCTGTGCAGCGATTTGTACGGCGGCAGCGTCAACCAGGTAATGTGCACCTACCTTGACCGGCCAAACACCCGTCTCGTTGCGGGGGTCAACCTGATCTTCATGATGGATGTGCTGGGTGAAACGAGCATCAGCGATGCAAGGCTGGATGAAATCATTGACGAGAGCCGAGAGTTTTTGCGCCGTGTTGAATTGGACAAGCTGGATACCCAGCCTGCCGCCGATGCAGAAAGCGACTTTTTTTAAGCAAAAGAAAGGACGGTAAAACGTTATGATTAAATGGGTACGGTTGGACGAGCGTATGATCCACGGGCAGGTGGCCACAAAATGGAGCCGCACGCTGGGTGTGGACCGCATTGTTGTGGCGGACGATGTTGCCGCAGGCAATGAGATTATGCAAAAATCACTGATGATGGCGGCCCCCGCCACCTGCAAAACGGCAATCGTCTCGGTAGAAAAGGGCATTGCGCTGTGTAATGACCCGCGCGCTGCCGCACTAAAAATTCTGCTGATTGTCAGCACCCCGCAAAACCTGTTGCGGGTGGCAAAAGAGGTCAAAGACATCCCGCAAATCAACGTGGGCAATTATGGCCGCATCGCCCCCAAAAAGGGCACCGAGCAACGCCACACCTACACAAAAAACCTGTACGCCTATGACGACGAAGTCGCCATTTTAAAAGAAATTTTGGCGACCGGTATCCCCTGCAATGTCCAGACTATCCCGGACGATGTGCCGCAGGAGCTTTCCAAGGTTCTCGGGTGAATGGGAGCTTCCATTCATTAGAACATAAATAAGGAGGAGTTTGTCAATGTCAATCACCGCCGCAATTGCCTGCGCGCTGGTATACTGGATCATTCAGGTGCTTGATCCTTATACGCTGTCGTGGCAGTGCCTCAACCGCCCCATCGTTGTGGGCCCCATCATCGGCCTGGTTTTGGGCGACCTGCACACCGGTATTACCATGGGTGCTTCGCTGGAAGCTATCTTTATGGGGATTTCCGCTGTGGGTGGCTCCATTCCGTCCGATACGTTGTCCGGCACCATCATCTCGGTCTCCTACGCCATTTTGGTCGGTGGCCAGGGTGCCACCGAGACCGGCCTTGCCTTGGCGCTGTCAATCGGCACCGTTATGGCGTCGTTCAACAACATGCTGATGGCGGTCTGGTCTGCAATGGCTGCATTCTGGGAGAAAATCGCCGCCGAGTGCAAGCCCCGCAAATTTATGTTCCTCAACATTCTGTTCAACATCATTGCCGCCTTGCCGGGCGCCATCATCATCTTCTTTGGTGTGGCCTTTGGTATTGACGGGCTGAACGCGGCCCTGTCCGCGCTGCCCGCATGGGTGATGACCGGCCTTGCCGCAGCGGGCACCATGATGACCGCCGTCGGTTTTGGCATCCTGCTGTCGATGATCTGGTCGGCAGATATCGCCGTATTTTACTTTGTCGGTTTTATTCTGGCAAAAAGTCTGCAGCTCAGCAGCCTTGGCATCGCCGTAATCGGCGCCGCAATCGCGCTGACAATCTTCTTTATTGAAAAGAACATTGTTGACGCCAAAAAAGGCATGGTCAAAGCAGAGGCTGCCGCAGAGGTAAAACCAGCAAACAGTGAGGAGGATTTCTTCTGATGGAAAAGAAAGTAATCAGCGCAGAGGAAAATAAGGTCCTCAAACAAATGTTCTGGCGCAGCCACTTGGTATTTGCAAACTTTAACATGACCAAGATGGAGGCCAACGGTTTCACCATGACCATGTCGCCCGCGGTAGAAAGCATCTACAAGGACGACATGGAGGGCAAAAAGGCGGCTTATGCCCGCCATCAGGCTTTCTTCAACACCCACGCAGTTGCGTTCAACTTTATTGCCGGCCTGTCTTACGCGCTGGAAAAAGACGCAAAAGACGGCAAGGTGCCGGGCGAGACCATTGATGCCATCAAGGCCTCTTTGATGGGCCCGACCGCCGGTATGTTTGACTCCATCTTCTTCAACTGCCTGCGTGTCATCGGCGCCGGTATCGCCATCGGCCTTGGCGCACAGGGCAATATTTTGGGCACTTTGATCTTCATTCTGCTGTACGGTGTTTCGCAGTCCGTGCTGAAATATATCCTGCTGAAACTTGGCTACACGCTGGGCACCAGCTTTATCGACACCGTGTTCAACAGCGGCTTCGCTGATACAGGAAGGTCCGGTGGAGCTGCGGGCACGCAGCTTCGCCGGGCCTTTTTTCGTTGCAGCCTTGCTGCACCACCCACCACAGAAAGGACAGGGCTTTTTATGACACTCCGGGATTTGATGATGCTGTACGGCGTCACGCTGGGCAAACGGCGCACAAAACGGGAAAAATATATGTTTGCAAAACAGGTAGGCGAGGCCTTTCCCCCACTGGGGTTCCCGGTGCAGGTGCAGCAGCTCAACGAGCGGGTTTTTCAGGTGGAAAACCTGACTGCGGGCGACCTTGCCACCGCCGAGGTGGTGTTTGTCGCGCCGTTTGACACCCCCGCAAAGACCATTTACCCTGCCAAGTATTACCCGTTTCACCCCGAGCTGACGGTGCGCGAAAACCGGCGTGACATTATAGTGCAGTTTTTGCTGTCACTGGTACTGCTGCTGGGCGCCACCCTTGCATTGCGGCTGGGGCTTGCCAGTGCCGCCGTTGCGCCGCGTGTCACTGCCTTTGTGGCAGCCGGCGCGCTGGCGCTGGGCGGGGTGTGGCGGCTGTTCAGCCACTCGAACCCCTATAACTTTAACCGCGCCTCTGCCAGCATTGCCGTGATGGCAAAACTGGCAGAAGAATTGCATGGCAACAACAAAGTGGCGTTTGCCTTTTGCGACCGCTCTGCCACCACCTACGAGGGGTATAAACTGCTGGCGAAAAACCTTGCGGGCCCCGCTGCCGTCATTCTGCTGGATTGCATTGCAGAGGGCGAAAAGCTGGCGCTGGCGCACAGCAAATTTTCAGCCGCGCGGGCAGACCAGCTCATCGCCCTGCTGGGCGATACGCCGGTATTGCGGCGCAGCTATGAGGAAAAAGAGCTCGGGCGCAACGTGCTGTCCATCTTCCCCACCGGGCTGATGCTGACCAGCGGCAGCGTGCAGCAGGGCGAATTTGTGGTGCAGCACACCGGCACCAAGCACGACGTGGGGCTGAACTTACCAAGGCTCGAACAAATTAAACAGGCACTAGCCGCCTTTGCGCGCGCCAAAAAAGCGCCGCAGCAGGTGGCAGAAACAACACAGGAGCAACAGACAACATGAAAATCAAATCGAATCGTATTATGATGCAAGACGGTGAAAAGGCCGGTGTTTTGACGATTGAAAACGGCAAAATCACCGCATTTGACGAAAACGGTACCGCGCCGGACGCCGAGGACTTTGGCAACCAGCGCATCATCCCCGGTATTTTTGACACCCACAACCACGGCACCTGCGGCTTTGGCATGCTGGGGGGCGAAGCGAGCCACGAAGAGCGGGTCGCTTCAGTGAAGGGCTATTTAAAGGGCCTTGCCAGCCAGGGCACGGTTAATATCTTCCCCACCGTGATGGACGTGGAGGGTATTCGCGCCGTGACCGAGGTGGCAAAGCAGGGCAACCAGGACGGCGCCACCATTTTGGGCATCCACAGCGAGGGCCCGTGGCTGAACCGCACCGGCGAAAAGGGCATCCGCACCGGCTGGCCCGATGTCAGCATGGACACTGCAAAGGCCATGGTGCAGGCGGGCGACGGCCTGCTGCGCCTTGTGGCGCTGGCGCCGGAGATCCCCGGCATCGAGCCGATTATCGAGTATTTCCTCTCGCAGGGCATCACGCTGGCCGCCGCACACAGCGACAACAACTACCAGCAGGCAACCGCGGCCTATGCAAAGGGCATCACCGTCTCCACCCACACCGGCAACGTGATGACCGACATGCACCACCGCGACGTGGGCGGCCTTGGCGCCGCACTGCTGAACGACAACGTGCAGTGCGAAGTCATCTGCGACGGCATGCACATCTGCAACGAGATGCTGCAAATTTATTTCCGCGTCAAAAACCCGTCGCAGTTTATGATGGTCAGCGACTGCACGCCGCTGTCCGGCGCGCCGACCGGCGAGTACACCGGCTTTTTTGAAGGCATGACGATGATCGTCACCCCCGAGGGCTTTGTGCTCACCGACACCGGCCGCTTGATGGGCTCCAGCCAACCGGTGTTGTTCGACATCGGCAATCTGGTTGAAAAAGTGGGCCTGCCGCTGCAAACCTGCCTTGAAATGGCCTGCCTGAACCCCTGCAAAAAGTACGGCTTTGCCAGCCGCAAGGGCTCGCTGGCCGTGGGTAAGGATGCCGACCTTGTGGTCATCAGCGACGACTACAAGGCGCAGGTCACCTTTGCCGAGGGCCGCCGCGTGTATGACCGCGCCGCCGAGGGCACCATTTTTAACAAGGAGTTTTTAAAAGCAAATTCATGAGCAAGAAAAAACTGATTGTTGTGGCCGATGATTTCGGCTTTAGTGAAGCGTACAATTACGGGGTACTTAAAGGCTACCGCGACGGCATTGTCACCACCCTGTCGCTGATGAGCAACATGGCGGCAGCCCCCCACGCGGTGGCATTGCGCAACCGTGAGTGCCCTACCGCCCCGCTGGCCCAGCACACAAACTTTGTGCAGTACCGCCCCGTCAGCGACCCGGCAAGCATCCCCACGCTGGTGGATGGTGAGGGCAAATTTTACCGCAGCTACGACTGGCGCGGCGAAAACCCAAACGACCCGAAGTGCAAGGGCACCGTCTACCCCAGCTATGCGGATTTTTACACCGAGACCATGGCGCAGCTAAACCGTCACAAACAGCTGACCGGCAGTTACCCCAACCATTTTGAGGGGCACAGCGCGATGACCAGGCCCATGATGCAGGCCTTTTTGGACATCGGCGCAAAGCTGGGCATCCACAACATGGCGCAGCCACCCAAGGAGACCGACACGATGCGGGTCGCGTTTGAACTGTTTACCCAAAACCCCTCCGCCATGGAGATTTTAAACCGCGGCAGTCGGCCGGAGGATTGGTTGGAAGACCGGTTTGGCCTGCTGGACAGCCCGCACGAAATCAATGTGCTGCATTTCCACCCCGGTTATCTCGACGCCTACCTGCTGGACAACACCTCGCTGACCACCCCGCGCTGCCGCGACCTTGCAACGCTGTGTGACCCGCGGGTGCGCGACTGGCTGGATGACCACGAAATTGAACTGGCTGATTTTAGTGCGGTTTACCGCTGAAACCGGCTGTAAAGGAGAGGACCGCATGCTTTTTATCATTTTTGCCGTTGTGGTGGCCCTGTTGCTGGTGGTGCTGCAGGTTAAGCAGTACCGCGCATTTTTAAAGCAGATGACACAGCACCAGCAGCAAACCGGCGAAACACCGCAGGCTACCGTGTTTGCGCCGTTGCGCCGGGTGTCCCTGCTGGTGCCGGTGGCCATCTGCGCAGTGGTGGCAGTGGTGATTGTGCTGCGCCCCACGCTGGTCAACGACCCGCAAGCCTACCTTGTGCTACTGCTTATTTTGGGCATTTTATTTTCAGGCGGCAGCATCACCGGCAACATGACCCAGCGGCTGTATTACACCCCCACCGGCTTTTTTATCAAAGAGCGGTTTGTGGCGTATACCGAGCTCAAACGGCTGGTGCACGGGGGTGCGCGCAAGGCCGACAGCATCGAGCTGCGCGACGGCACCACTTACCGGCTGCCCCGCCGCCAGTTGCAGGCGCTGGAAGAATTGAAAGAGCAAAAAGTCTTTCGCCTTGCCGGCAAAAAAAAGAGCTGACCACCCCCACCTTACGGTGTGGGTGTGAAAGCATACAGTACACTCCAAACAAGACGCAGAAACAGCCCGCATGCCGCCGCATGCGGGCTGTTTCTGTATCTGCGGGTAGGTAATGATTGACAAAAGGGGTACAATAAAGCCAGAGAGGCGTAACTGCATCGGGGCAAAACGCCTTTGCGTAGAGGCTGCAAAAGCTGAAATTCTTTGCGGCAGGGCTGGTTTTTGCGTCCCCTTTGTATCCGGGGAAAACAAGATGGAATATCCGACAACCAATTCACAGAAAGGAAACTAAATCATGAAAAAACTGACAACAATCCTTCTTTGCATCTTGGCTGTGGGTGTTTTTACCGCCTGCAAAAGTACCGGTGCCACCTCAGGCAGCGAACAGCTGCCCAACCCCATTGTAAGCTATGATACGCTGGCCGAGGCCGCAAAGGTCACCGGGTTTGATTTGGCCGTGCCGGATGCGGTCGACGGGTATGACACCCGCACGGTACAGGTCGTGGGCGGCGAAATGATGCAGGTCACCTATGCGAAAGGCGAAGATCAACTGCTGATCCGCAAGGCGGCCGGTACAGACGATATCAGCGGCGACTATAACGAGTATGCCGAAACGAACACCGTGCCGGTTGGCAGTGTATCGGTTTTGATGAAGGGCGAAAACGGTATGGTCAGTGTTGCCACCTGGACAGAGGATGGCAGCACCTATGCTGTGGAGGCGCAAGACATCCCGATGAGTACCGATGCAATGAGCGCGATTATCGAAAAAGTGCAGTAGTGAAAACGCAAAAACAGGCCCTGCGGCAGTTGCCCGCAGGGCCTGTTTTAAATTACAGAAATACGTGTATCCCAGCGTGTAGTTTGCCAGCCATAGCAATGACCGCCCGGCAGCCGTGCTTGTAAAGGCGGCTTACCCTGCCAGCGGGCCCCCGTTTTGTATGCAGCTTGTAAAACACAGCCGAAACAGCTGAAAAAGAATAATAAAATATCGAAAAACAATAAAAAACACTTGAAATTCAATAAAAGCTATGGTATACTCTGGGGCAGAAAGCGGGGTGATAGGATGAAGAAAAAATGGTTTGCCTGTTTTGTGCTGTGCGTCGGCGCCATGGTGTTGTTTGCGGGCCGGTTGCCCTGCCATCAGGCAGAAGCTGTGGAAAACCACCAGTATTATTTTTTAAAAGAGGGGGTCGCAGCCGTGGGCAGTGTGTTTGAGCGGATGGGCATCCACCATGGGCCTGCCTCCCTTGTATTGCAAAATGGCCGGCCGGTCGTGGTTTACCGCGGCCACAACGCCCCGCAACCGGGGCAGAAACAGGGGGAATGGAGCCTATGTGGAATCATAACCGGTCTTTGATGTTGTCCCGCGTGGCGGTGGGCGTGTTCAGCATATTATTGGTGGCGCTGGTGTTTGGTGCGCTGCCGCTGACGCAGTTTTTGTTGCGCATCATTGATGCCCCCATTGCCCGTGGGCAGCGGGATTTGGCGGTGGGGTTGTTTCTCGCGACCGAATACACGTCGGTGCTGCCCGCCGGGCTGTTGTTGTTTGAACTGAATGGCCTTTTACAGCGCATTGGCAAGGGCGCGGTGTTTGAGCCGCGCAACGAAACCGCCCTGCGCCGCATCAGCTGGTGCTGTATTTTTGAAGCCGTGGTGTGCGTGGCAAGTGCGCTGTATTACCTGCCGTTTTTGCTGGTGGCGGTGGCCGCGGGCTTTATGGCACTCATCGTGCGGGTCATCAAAAACGTGTTTGCAGAAGCCATTGTGCTAAAAACCGAGCAGGAATTTACCATTTAAGGAGGCGGGTACATGCCAATCGTTGTCAACCTTGACGTCATGATGGCCCGCCGCAAAATTTCGGCGGGAGACCTTGCCGAGCGGGTGGGGATCACCCCGGCCAATCTTTCTATTTTAAAAAACAACAAAGCGCGCGCCGTGCGGTTTTCCACGTTGGAAGCCCTGTGCCGCGAGCTGGGCTGCCAGCCCGGCGACTTATTTGAATATCAGCAGGGAGAAGAGGGCGAGAGCGCCCCCCTGCCAGAATAAAAAAGTGTGGTGTAAAAAATGAATCAACTGTCACAAACGCCTTCGGCGCAAGCCGCAGGGCCAGTGCCGCCCGCGCCCCCAATACCGCCGCCCCCGCAAAAAAACCATTACGATGCCGCCGATGCGCGGTTTGCCCTCTTGGCTTTTGTGCTGGGGTATGCATTTTTATGGCTGGTTGGCCTGGTAACGCTGGGCGCCGGGGTCACCTTGTTTGCACTGTGTTATGCCGGGTGTGTGCTGGCCTATGCCGCGGCCTGCGGTGTAAAGCCCACCCGCGCATCGTGGGGTTGGCTTGCGTTTATGCTTGCCATGGCGGCCCTGTTTTTTGTGGGTATCCCCACCCTGCTTACCCTGCCCGCGCTGTTTTTTTTAGCGGCCATTGCCGTGTATTGGGCCATGGCGGTGTTTGGTGCCCGCACCGCAGGCAGGCTGGACGCAGGGGTACTGCGCGACGGCTGGCGCGGCTTTTTTGAGCTGCCGTTTGGCAACTTTGGTGCCCTGCCGGGTGCCTTGGGCGCAGCGGCTGCCCGCAGGGCGGCAACAGAACCGCAAAAAAAACACCGGCCCACCGCCGGGGTGTGGGCGGGCATTGCGCTGACGGTGGTGCTTTTGCCGGTGGTTGTAATGCTGCTGGCAGGCGCAGACGATGCGTTTGCCACCCTGCTGCAAACCCTGGCACTGCAGCTAAAATTTGATTTTAGCCCGCTGGTTACGCGGCTAATTTTTGCAGTGCCGGTGTCGTTTTATCTGTTTGGGCTGTTTTACGGGGCGCGGCATAAAAAAGGGGTGCCCGCACAGGGCGGCAAGGCGGCGGCAAAAAAGCTGTCGCTTGCAGCACTCGGCATCCCGGCGGGGGCACTGGTGGCGGTGTACCTCTTGTTCTTCGTCAACCAGCTGCCGTATTTTATCTCGGCATTTTGGGGCCGCCTGCCCGCCACGGGCGGCATGACCTATGCACAGTATGCGCGGCACGGTTTTTTTGAGCTGCTTTGGGTCGCAGTGATCAACCTTGCACTGTTGGGGTTTGGCAAGGCGTTTGTCGCCCGCGGCGGCGCAACCCGACGCATTACCGGGGTGTTGCTGTGCCTTGCCACCGCATTGATGGTGGCGATTGCCGGCTCAAAAATGGCGCTGTATATTTCGGCATACGGCACCACCCGCAAACGGGTGTGGGCAAGCTGGGCCATGGTGTTGGTTGCGGTGTGCATCGTGCTGTTTTTGCTGGATGAATTCAAACAGTTTTCGCTGATGCGGGTACTGGCGCTGTGCTTTTGCGGGTGGTTTTTTGTGCTGTGCGCCGTCAATACCGACGCGCTGATTTTGCAGGCAAACTACACCGCATGGCAGGCCGGCACGATTGAAAATGTCGGCTGGGCTGACGGAGAAGCCAGTATGAAAGCCACGGTATTGCGCCGCATTGCAAGCGACCCAAACACCCCGCAAGAGGTGCAAAAACAGGCCTTGTGGGAGTTGCAGGTCGCCGGCCAGCAGGCAGCATATCGACAGCAAAGCAACGATTTGCCGTTTACCGGCTTTACGCTGCGCGGTGCGGCCGCGCAAGCCGCGGCAGAAAGCGCGCAGTAAATAAGCCTTGCCAACAGTTAAAAAAAGGTCCGGTGTCTGCGGTTTTGCCGCAGGCACCGGGCCAGTTTTTGTAATGCAAAACAAGTAGCCATAAGGCGGCGCGGGCAAAGCACGGCCTACAGCGGCTGGTAAAACAGCCCGTGCTGTGTGCAGTACCACAGCAACAGCCCGTGCCCGTACCGGTGAATGCGCTGCTGCAAATTCCATTCGGGGTACTGCTTATACACCGCAATGCTGCCACCGGTGGCGAAGGCGATAAACGAAATGTAGTGCTGTTTTTCCATCGGGTGCTCGCTGGTGATAAACCAGTCGTCCTCGGTCAACTCCACCGCCAGCCGCTCGCCCTCCCCTGTCTTTTGTGGGGTTTGTGCCGCCAGTTTTTTGCCGCAGCAACTCACCTCGGCATTGCCGGTGCACAGCGAAATGTTGTGGCAGGTGGGGCAAACGTAGTATTTGGTGTTTTTCATGTTCCCTCCCACAAAATCATTGGGCGCAAGTGTGCCGTTAATCAGGCTTTGGGCGTCAACCCCCAGCAGGTCGGAGATGGCCGGTATCATCGAAATATCCGGGCAGCCTGCGCCGCGTTCCCACTTTGAAACGGCCTTGTCGCTGACATGCAGCAGGTCGGCTAACTGTTTTTGGGTTAAATTGCGTTCTACCCGCAGTGCACGAATAATCGCGCCGACACCTTCGTTTAACAAGGCGCAGCCCCCCTTTCTACCACCATTGTAGCGAAAAAGGGGCCTTTTTGCAATCTACGCTGCGTCGAGTTTAATCCGCGGTTCGCCAATAGCGGCTGCCGTTTGAGGTGCGGCATAAAAAGCCTTCGTCCACCAGCTCGCGGCGCAGCACAAAATAATCGCCAAAGGTATGCCAGTCATCGCAAATGGCGTTCACCTGTTTTTCGGTATAGTCTTGCCCCGGCACAAATTTTTCGGCCAGCAATGCCAGCAAGGCGCGGCGCACCGTGTGCTTTTGCGGCAGGCCGGTCAACCGGCCCTCGGCATCTAAAAATGCCGCAACGGGGTCTTTGCTTGTCATACGGGTTCACCCCCCGCCAGCTTTTCGGCCCACAACTCGCGCAGCACGGCAATATCGTCCGCAAACTCACGCTCGGTCTGTGTTTCTTTTTGCTCCAGCTCTTCCAGCACTTCTAACGTAAAAGAGGCGGGGCCGTACTGGTCCCACGCGGGGCGCATGTCGGGCTCTGGGCAACTGCCGATATTACAGGCAAAGCTAAGCCGGTTTTTTACCCCCTGCAACTCGGTTGTAGCGCGTAGCCATGACTTGCCTGCGGGTGCGCAGCAAATGCGGTCTACCCCGCCGCGCAATAGCTGTGCTTTGTATTGCTGGCGCAGTTTTCGTTTTAGGGCGGCATCCATGTTTCTTCACCTGCTTTTTGTTTTTTGCGGGGGTTTGCCCCGCCCTAAAGCATACCGCACGGCGGGGTAAGGCACAACCGACGCAGCGTAGAGAGGGCGCACAAAAATTTTTGTACCGCTGCCAAATGATTGTAAAAATTACCAAAAAACTGGTATACTAAAACTAAGCGCCGGGGGCGGCCCCGGCAATAAGGGTAAGGGTGTGGTGCGGTTGAAAAAAAGCAAATGGGTGCTGTTTTTGCCGGTGTTAGCCCTGCTGGTTGTGTTGCTGGGCACGCCGGTACAGGCGGCCGGTGCGCCGCGCGCAGTACTAAGCGCAAAAGACGGTGTAGTGCGCATTTTTGGCGAAGTAGATGGGGACCTTGTCAGTGGCAGTGGCTTTTTAATTTCAAATGACGAGGCGGGTGCGTTGGTAATTACCAACTACCATGTGGTACAGGGTACCAGCAATATGGCGCTGTATTACGACGGCAACGGCCCGGTTGGCCTTGTAGTAGTAGCCGTGTCGGAAGGGCAGGACCTTTGCCTGCTGCAAACGCCAGAAGCACTGCCGGGCATGGCCCCGCTGGCACTGGCGGATACGGTAGAAATTGGCGAAGCCGTGTACGCCCTGGGTTACCCCGGCGGCAGCGATGTGTTTAGCAGTGATTTGGCATTGACTAAGGATAGAATGGCACTGACCAGTGGACTTGTCAGCGCGCTGACCGACACCAATTTACTGGGAGACCAAAGCCAGCCGGTGCAATTGGTACAAACCAACGCCGATATCAACCACGGCAACTCTGGCGGGCCATTGCTCAACGAGCAGGGGCAGGTAATCGGGGTCAACACATTGGCGCTGAACGATTTTGGCATTACCGGGGTCAATGCGGCCATTCATGTGGATGAGTTGCAGGGCTTTTTGCATGCGCAGGGCATAGACGTTGGGGGCGGCATCACCAACAACATGCTGCTTTGGGCGGTGGTGGTGCTGGCGGTGCTGATACTCGCGATGCTGGTGCTTGTTTTCTTTTTAATACGAAACGAAAAAAAGGCCACCGCAAGGGCCGCCGCACCGCAAGCGGTCCCCCCCGGAGCGGCAATGCCGGTGCAAACACCGGCTCCGCCCATGGCCCCGGCCCAGCAAGCGGCGACGAGCGGGCAACCGCAGGGCCCAAAAGCAGCATGGGCCGCGTCTGACACCCCCGCCGCCCCCGAAGTGCCGGCCCCGGTGCCGCCGCAAGCAACCACGGCACAGCCTGTGTCACCGGCCCCAACGTTTGTTGCCCCACAAGAGGTGGACGAGGGGCAACCGCAGGGCGGGCAAGCCCCTTCTTTGCAGGCAGCAACATCGGCCTACCCCGCACCTGCGGCAGGGCCGGTACCCCTGCCGCCAGTAGAACCCCCTGCGGCCCAGCAGGCGGCAAATAACGGGCAGCCGCAGGGCCAGCAATCCGGCTTTGGGGGCACGGGTATTCCGGCGGCCGTGGCACCGGTGTACACCCCGACAGTGTCGGCCCCGGTGCCACCGGGGATATCCCCGGTATCGGCGGCAAACCCGGTTGGGCCGGCACAGGCAAAAAACCAGGTGGTGCAACCGATAAAACCATACCCCATGCCACCACAGGGCAGCGCACCGCCGCCACCGGTGTGGCCCGCGGGCAATGCCGCACAGCCCGCTGCCCCGCGGCCCCAAAAGAAAATTTACCTTTGGCTCATTGCTGCGGCACTTGCACTGTGCCTGCTGGTAGTGGTTGGCATTGCATCTGTATGGGGTATCAGCACGTTTCGTCGTGTTGTCAGCCAAGTTGATACCGCTGTGGCGGCAGATGATTATGCTTCGGTAGTTGAGTTGTATGACCAAAACCCATGGCTGAGTACGGTGCGGGACAAAGCAGAAGAGCAGTACAGCGCCGGCATGCTACTGCTCCTTCAGGGTAAGTATGATGAGGGGTTGCAAAAGCTGCAAGGGCTAAATGGGTACGCCGATTCAGAAAAGGCGGCAAGTTATGTGCAGGCGGCCAATAAAACTTCCCCGAATGCGCAGTACGAAGAATTTACAAAGCTGGGCGATTATTTAGACAGCAAGCAGCGTGCGGCGCAAGCCGAAAAAGAATCTTACGACACGGCGCTGCAATACCTGAACGAAGGGGAATTTTTTAAAGCGTCTGCTTTCCTTCAAAATCTACCGGCAGAGTATCAGAACGTTTCTTCTTACCGGGCACTCATCAAAGACTGGAATGAAATGGACGATGCGCAGAGCTGCTACAATGTTGCAAAACAATGTTATGATTTTGGCTTTGATCTGCCGGTTAACGTAGAACGGGATTTTCTACCTGAATTTATAATAGGGTATTGGATAGAACAAAACGGATGGCAGTATTTCAAGGTAGATGATGAGGCTTGGGGTACCAACCTTGAGTTTGAGGGCTACTACCAGACGCTCTATTTCCATAATGGGGGGCTTTATGACAGCAACCGGGGCGTAACCCCAGTTATTCAAATCGATATCATCAACTACCGCGAGATCGTAATGCGTTACTGGGGCTACACAAAGCACCTGTATCGTGTTTGACCGTGACAAGTACCCAACAAGAAAGCCAGCCACAACAGTTGTTGCGGCTGGCTTTCTTGTTGGGCGTGGTCAGTTATTGGTGGTCATTTCATGCAGCTTTGCATTAATTTCCACGGTTTGGCCGGTGCCCTTTAAAATGGTCAGTTTAATGGTATCGCCCGGTTTGTAATTTTCCAGCTCTTTTAATAGGTCACTGTTCGTGACCAGTTTCACATCGCCGGCGGTCAAAATCACGTCGCCGCGGGTGATGCCCTGCGCGTACAGGTCGCTATCGGCGCTAATCTGGGTGATGTACAGCCCTTGGCTGGGCAGGCCCATCATCGTGCCGTTTGTGCCGTTCAGCGCGACGACGGTCACCCCAAGCGCCACACGGTCTTTTACATAGCCGTAGTTGATCAGATTGTCAATGATGGGCTTTGCGTCGTTGATGGGGATGGCGAAGCCCATCGAATCAATTTCAGAGCTTGCAATTTTAGAGGAGTTGATGCCGATGACCTGACCGTACTGGTTTAGCAGTGCGCCGCCGGAGTTACCGGGGTTGATGGCGGCATCAGTCTGGATGAGTTTCAGCGAAATGTTGGTCGAAACCTCACGGTCAAGGCCGGACACAATGCCCTTGGTCACACTGTTATAGTAGCCGCCGGCGTTGCCAATGGCAACCACGTCGTTGCCCAGTTGCAGCTGCGACGAATCGCCAAATTCGGCCGGGGTCAGGGTCAGGCCGTTCGGGTCAATCTTCACGACCGCAAGGTCGGTACGGGTGTCATAACCGACAACTGTGGCATTTTTTTCGGTGCCGTCAGACAGTACCACCGTCACGGTGTACCCGTCGGACACGACATGTGCGTTGGTGATGATGTAGCCGTTTTTGTCCAAAACAATGCCGGATGCTTCACCAATTTTTTCGACCTGCTGCGGCGAGTACAGGTTGATGCCCACCACACTGCCGGATGCCTTTTGGGCAATTTGCGTCGTGGTCATGGTGCCATCTGCACCCACGGTGCCGGTTTCGGCTTTCGGCGAAGGGTTGATGACAAGATGCTCGGGCTGCGCCTGGCTGCTGGAGGCTGCGTTGCCAACGGAAAAGTGCTGCACCAGCATCCCGCCCGCCACCATCGAAAGCGCGATGACGGCCACCATGCCCACCGAGATCAGCACGGCGACAAGTGCGAGCTTCTTTTTTTTCTTGGGGGGCTTTTGCGGCGGCACCGCGTTGTAGTGAAATTCGGGGATTGACCCGCTGCCGTGCTCTGCCTGATACGAGTTGCTGCCGTAAGAAAAATCACCGGCAGCGGATGAAGGTTGGCGGTCTTCGCCAAAGTTGCCCTGCGCACCGGAGTAATGATAGCTGGAATCCGCCCCGGAACTGCCGGTTTCGGGCGGGTCGCCCGCGGCCGTTTTGCGCTGATCGGATGAAGTATAATCGTTATTAAAATCGGTCATAACCAGACACCTCTTTATGATAGAATATCGGTCAAAGAGCGCTCCCTTTCGGGACCGGGGCTACCCGGCCGATGGGCACTGTCCTTTTCACAATTTCAGTGTATCGTTGAATTGTGAAAAAAGTTTGTCCAAATAGTAGGTAATTTGTTGAGACGCGTTCTTATTTATTGCCACCTTGCCCCCCGCGGGACGCAGTGCGCCGCTCGGGTGGTTTGGGCTTGGCACATGGCAGGGTAAACAAAAAGGTTGCATCCTGCCCGGGGGTGCTTTCGGCCCAGATCTTGCCGCCAGAACGGCCAATCAGCTGTTTGCAGATATGCAGCCCCAGGCCGCTGCCCTCGGCATGCAGCCCCCGGCTTTTATCGGCCTTGTAAAAACGGTCAAACACATAGGCCAGCGTATCGGCGGGGATGCCCTCGCCGGTGTTGCGGATGGCCACGGTCACAAAGCCCAGTTTGATGTTTTCGGTGACCGAAATATCAATGGTACCGCCGTCCGGCGTAAATTTCAGTGCATTGTCCACAATGTTGTACAGCACTTGATGCACAAGGTCGGGGTCGGCATGCACCAGCACCTTGACGGGGTTAAAGCCGGTCAACCGGATGGCGTGTTCAATAAACTGCTGTTCGCGCGAAAACAAAATTGTGCTCACGGTCTCCCACACGTCGTAATCCACCGCGCTCACCACATATTCGCCGGTCTCCAGCTTTGTGATGTCCAGCATACTGTGGGTCAGCCGGGTCAGGCGGCCCACCTCCTGCGAGACGATTTGCAGGTAATGGTCGCGCCGGTCATCGGGGATCGTGCCGTCCAGCATGCCGTCCACAAAGCCCTTGATGGTCGTCATGGGGGTGCGCAGCTCGTGGGCGATGTTGCCCATAAAGCTTTGGCGTGATGCGTCCACCGCCTCCAGTTTGTCGGCCATGTCGTTAAAGGTCACGGCAAGCTGTGCAATCTCATCGTCGCCGCCCACCGGGGCACGGGCGGTCACATCGCCGTCACCAAACGCACTGGCAGCCGCCGTGATGCGCCGCAGCGGGTTTGCAAGGCGCCCGGTCAGCACGATGGAAATAATGCTGGACAAGAGCAGCATCACGCCCGCAGACAAAATGAAAGCAGAAAACATGCTTTCTAAAAAGGCAGTCAGCGACTCGGCGTCGCGCGAGGCGAACACATAGCCGATGACCTGATGGTTGCTGTTGATCAGCGGGCACCCGGCAGAATAATAGCTGTGGTCGTAAATGCCGGATAGCTCGCCCAGCTCGGCATATTCGCCGTCTGAAAACGCGCGGTTGAGTATTTTGGTGCTCACCGTCTGGCTGTCGTTCACCACCCCTGTGGTGTCGGAGGTGTACAGCACACTGCCGTAGTTATCGGTCAGCAAAAAAATGCTGCCGGTTGCGTTGGCGACCACCCCAACCGCCTGAGAGACCGTTGCCTCAGAGCGCAGCTTATCCAGCTTTTCAACCGAAAAGGTCGAAAAGTTATCCCGCAAGCTGCGCACACTGGTCAGCAGTGTTTTTTCACTTTCCGCGCGAAAATACCCCACGCAAAAATACATCAGTATCACACCCAAAAATGTGATGCTGGTCACTAAAAGAAACGCGGTCGTGCGAAAATAGCGTGAGCTGATGCTCTTGTTCATGCGTCGTCCTTCACCTCAAACTTATACCCAACGCCCCACACGGTTTTCAGGCTCCACTGGTCGGATACGCCTTCCAGCTTTTCGCGCAGGCGTTTCACATGCACGTCAATGGTGCGTGAGTCGCCGTAATATTCAAAGCCCCATACTTCGTCCAGCAGTTGGTCGCGGTTAAACACGCGGTTTGGGTGGCTGGCAAGGTAGTACAGCAATTCCAGCTCTTTGGGCGGGGCGTCCACCACTTTGCCGCGCACCTTTAATTCGTACCGGGTCAAATCCACACTCAACTGGTCATAGGCAATCAGCTTGTTTTCGGCTTCGTCTTTGGGGTCGGCACAGCCCGCGCCATAGCGGCGCAGCACGGCCTTGATGCGGGCCACGACCTCTTTGGTGTCAAACGGCTTCACAATATAGTCGTCGGCGCCCAGCTCCAGCCCCAGCACCTTGTCAAAGGTTTCGCCCTTTGCCGTCAGCATGATAATCGGCGCTTTGGAGGTGGCGCGGATGCGGCGGCACACCTCCCAGCCGTCAAACTTGGGCAGCATCACATCCAATAGCGTGAGGTCCGGCTTTTCGGCACTGAATTTTTCAATGACCTGTTCGCCGTCGTAGGCCAACACCGTCTGATACCCCTCTTTTTCCAGGTAAAGCCGCAACAGCTCGCAGATGTTTTTATCATCATCCACAATCAGAATTTTTGTCTTATCCATAGGTTGGCCACACTTTCCGGCCGCAAGGCCATTTTGGTAATATAGTTACCTGCATTATACAATAAAAGTATGAATAAAAAAAGCACGCTGCCCTGCCGGCCCCCCCAAGGGGCCCCGGCAGGGGCAAAACGGGGGTTTTGTGCAAAGCTGAGGCACAAACCGGGCCCGAAGCCTTGCGGCTTTGGCGCGCACGCATTATAATAAACCTGTTGATTCATCCCCCAAGGGGCGGCAAAGGGTGCCGCAAATAAAACAAGCAGGGCGCGTGTGCGGCCAAAGCGGCCAGCGCGCGCAGTAGGAGTAACGCCATGAAATTAGGAATTGTCGGGCTGCCCAACGTGGGCAAGTCCACATTATTCAACGCCATCACCAACGCGGGCGCACAGTCTGCGAACTACCCGTTTTGCACCATCGAGCCCAACGTGGGCGTCGTGGCGGTGCCGGATGAACGGCTGGACCGCCTTGCCGAGATGTACCACCCCAAAAAGTACACCCCCGCCACCATCGAGTTTGTGGACATCGCGGGCTTAGTCAAGGGTGCGTCCAAGGGCGAGGGCCTTGGCAACAAGTTCCTCAGCCATATCCGCGAGGTGGACGCCATCATCCACGTGGTGCGCAGCTTTGACTCCACCGACATCATCCATGTCGAGGGCAGCGTGGACCCGGCGCGCGACATTGAGACAATCGACACCGAGCTGATTTTGTCCGACATTGAAATTGTGGAGCGCCGGTTGGAAAAAACAAAAAAGCTGATGAAGAGCGGCGAAAAGACCCTTGCGGCCGACGCGGCGTTTTTAGAAAAACTGCTGGCCCATTTGTCGGACGGCAAAAATGCCCGCACCCTGCCGGTAGAAGAGGAAAACGAGCAGGCCCTGTTTGACGACTTGCACCTGATGTCGGCAAAGCCCATCATCTATGCGGCCAACTTGTCGGAGGATGATCTGCTGGCGGGCATTGAGGCGAACCCCTATTACCCCGTCGTGCAAAAAATTGCAGAGGGCGAAGGCGCGGGCTGCATGCCCATCTGTGCCAAGACCGAAGAGGACATTGCGGGCCTGACCCCGGCGGAAAAGCGCGAGTTTTTGGCCGAGCTGGGCTTGCAGATGAGCGGCCTTGACTCGTTGATCCGCGAGAGCTACAAGCTGCTGGGGCTGATTTCGTTTTTGACGGCGGGCGAGCCCGAAGTGCGCGCCTGGACCATCCGCAAGGGCACCAAGGCCCCGCAGGCAGCCGGCAAAATCCACACCGATTTTGAGCGCGGGTTCATCCGCGCCGAAATTGTGGCCTTTGACGATTTGATGGCCTGCGGTAGCCTTGCCGCGGCGAAAGAAAAGGGCCTTGTGCGCAGCGAGGGCAAAGAGTACGTGATGCAGGACGGCGACGTGACGCTGTTCCGCTTTAACGTGTAAAAACCCGCGCACACAAGCCGCCCGCAGGGCGGCAATACAAATAAAACAACGGGCGCGGGCCGATAGCCGCGCCCATGGGGGGAACTGCATGCCGCAGAAAATAGGGGTTATGGGCGCACTGCCCGACGAAGTAAAGCTGCTTGCCGCCCAGTTGCAGCAAACAGAGACCCGGCGCATCGCCGGGGTAGATTTTATCACCGGCACCATGGGCGACCGGCAGGTCACCCTGTGCTGCGTGGGCATGGGCAAGGTCAACGCCGCAGCGGCGGCCCAGCTGCTCATCAGCGTGTTTGGCGCAAAGGCGCTGGTGTTTTCCGGCATTGCCGGCAACATGAGCGGCAAGGTGGGCGTGGGCGACCTTGTCATCAGCGACACGGTGGTCTACCACGATGCCGAGCTGCCCATGATTGCCCAAAGCTACCCCTATGTCAGCGAATACCACGCCGACCCCGCACTGGTGCGGGCGGCGGTGGCCGCGTGCGAGGGGGCGGGCATCCGGCACATCGTGGGCAAAATTGCCACCGGTGACCGGTTTGTGGCCGACAGCACACTCAAACAGCAGATCTGGCAGGCCTGCCAGCCCGACTGTGTGGAGATGGAGGGTGCTGCCGTGGCGCAGGTGGCCGCCAAAAACGACCTGCCGTTTGTGATTTTGCGCACAATGAGCGACGATTGCGACGAGGGCGCGCGCGAAAAGCTGGTGGTGCAACAGTTTGACATCACCGAGTACTGCCGCACGGCCAGCACGGTCACCGCGGCGGTGCTGCATGCACTTGCGTAAAAGCGCCCGTTTGCCCTTTTAATGACAGACAAAAGAAAAAATGAATGCCTGCGCCATCCCCGGGTGGCGCACCAAAAGCATTGCGCACCACCCCCCGTCAGGGCTGTGACAGAAGGGGGGCGGCGGCAATGCTTTTGTCTTATGGGCCCGGTAGGGCACAGCACAAAAAAAGGAGGCTTTTTATGCAACCCACACTCACCTTTGCCGATATTGCCACCGCCCGGCGGCGGCTGGCACGCTACCTTGCCCCCACGCCGTTGGCGCAGGCGTTTTACCTTGGTGACAAGGACACGCGGTACTTTTTTAAATTAGAGTCGCTGCAACACGCCAAAAGCTTTAAAATACGCGGCGCGCTGAACAAGATGCTCACCCTGACCGCAGAGGAAAAGGCGCGCGGCGTGGCGGCCATTTCGTCCGGCAACCACGGCAGCTCGGTCAGCTATGCGGCAAAGCTGCTGGGTATCCGCCAAGCGACCATCATTGTGCCGCACGCCACCCCGCAAAGCAAAATAGATAAGATATGTTATTTTGGGGCCAAGGTGCTGCGCATGGGGCAAAGCTACGACGAGGCGCATGTGCTTGGCATGGAGTATATCCGCGCCGCGCGCATGACCTATATTGACGCCTACGACGAAGACCCGTTAATTTATGCCGGGCAGGGCACCATTGCGCTGGAACTGCTGGAGCAAAACCCCGCCATTGACACCATTGTGGTGCCGGTGGGCGGCGGCGGGCTGATTACCGGTATTGCCGTGGCGGCCAAGGCGGCAAAACCGGGCATCCGGGTGTTTGGCGTGCAGACAGAGGCCTGCCCCGCGATGGTGCGCTCGTACCAGGACGGCAAGCGCTATGCCGAATACCCCAGCGGCGACACGCTGTGCGACGCGCTGGTGGGCGGGGTTGGCACGCTGAGCTATGCGCTGGCGGGCAGCGTGGTGGACGCCTTTTTTACCGTGACCGAGCAAAGTATTGCCAAGGCGGTGCGCTTTTTGGCGCGGGAAGAAAAGCTGATTGCCGAAGCCGGCAGCGCCACCACCGTTGCGGCCATTGCCGAGCACGGGCGCGAGATTGGCGGGCGCAATGTGGCGCTAATACTCTCCGGCGGCAACATAGACGGCGACTTGTTGGCCCGGCTGGTGTGTGATGCCTAGCACAAACCCCGCCGCGTTGCCGGGCAAGCGGCTGCAAAAATATAGGTAAATTGCACAAACAGGGCGGGCTGCTTGCACGCAATTCTTACAAAATGGAAAAAAATAGAAAATTGATTGACAGCAAAACAGTGCGGGTGTTATACTTCACCGCAACAGAATACACAAAATGCAGTGAGCAGGAATAAGAGACCGGGCCTATTTTTTGCAGAGAGCCGCCAGCGGGTGAAAGGCGGCAAAAAGGACCCAGTTTCGCTCCCCTGCGAGCAGTGCGCCGAAGTTTAACAGTAGGCGTCACCGGTACCCCACCGTTAACCGGGGGCTTATTACCATGCGGGGGCGCCCCGCGTGCGATAAGGCAGAGGGGTCGCCCCACAAAACCGGGCGGCAATCGAAGTGGTAACGCGGACGGCACAACAGCCTTTCGTCTTCGGCAGCAAATAAGCTGCGCGAAGACGGGGGCTGTTTTTTTGTTCTTGTTTTTGCCCCGCTGCAAGGGCCGGTATTCTGAACTGTGGTGTTTTGGAAAGGAGAAATGACATGAACGGACTCACACTGGTCGGCATCGCCATCGTGGTGTTGTCGTCTGCTTACCTGCTGTACGGGCGGTGGCTGGCAAAAAAATGGGGGGTAGACCCCAAAGCAACCACCCCTGCGGTGGCCAAAGAGGATGGGCAGGACTATGTGCCCTCCTCTAAATTTACGGTGTTTGCACACCAGTTTTCTTCCATTGCCGGCGCAGGGCCGGTCACCGGCCCCATTATGGCGGCTATGTTTGGCTGGATGCCGGTACTGCTTTGGGTGCTGGTGGGCGGCGTGTTTTTTGGAGCCGTGCAAGACTTTGGCGCGCTGTATGCCTCGGTAAAAAACGAGGGCAAATCCATGGGCATGCTGATTGAAAAGTACATCGGCAAAACGGGGCGGCGGCTGTTTTTGCTGTTCTGCTGGCTGTTCACCCTGCTGGTCATTGCGGCGTTTACCGACATTGTGGCATCTACCTTTAACGGGTTTGCGGCAGACGGCACCAAGGTCGTGCCGTCCGCTGCGGCGGCGTCAATTTCGATGCTGTTCATCGTGGTGGCCATGGTGTTTGGCCTGTTCATCAAATACCGCAAGCCCGGCGGCAAAACGCAGGCGGTGGCGGGCATTGTGCTGCTGGTGGCCATGTTTGCGGTGGGCATCGCGTTCCCGCTGTATTTTTCTAAAAATGTGTGGATCGTCGTCGTGATGGCCTACCTGTTTTTGGCGTCGGTCATGCCGATGTGGCTGTTGATGCAACCGCGTGATTACCTTTCTACCTTTATGCTGCTGGGCATGATTGCCGGTGCGGTGGCTGGGGTGTTTGTCGCCCGCCCCGCCATGAACCTGCCGGCCTTTACCGGGTTTGAGGTCAATGGTAAAATGCTGTTCCCTGCGCTGTTCATCACCATTGCCTGCGGCGCGGTGTCGGGCTTTCACAGCCTGGTGTCATCGGGCACCTCATCCAAAACGGTGCGAAACGAAAAAGATATGCTGATGGTCGGCTACGGTGCCATGATGGTTGAATCACTGCTGGGCATTTTGGCACTGGTGGTTGTGGGCGCCGCGGCAACGGGCGGCGTACTGCCGGAGGGCACGCCGTTTCAAATTTTCTCGGCATCGGTCGCGGGCTTTTTGACCCTGTTCGGCGTGCCGCAAAACATTGCCGTCGCCTTTATGACGATGTGCGTTTCGGCGTTGGCGCTCACTTCGCTTGACTCGGTGGCCCGCATTGGCCGCATGTCGCTACAAGAGCTGTTTACCCCGGCTGAAGGCGAAGTGATGGGGCCGGTGCGCAAGCTGATGACCAACCGCTATGTGGCAACGGTGCTGACGTTGGGCTTTGGCTGGCTGCTGTGCCTTGGCGGGTACAAAAACGTGTGGCCGCTGTTTGGCTCTGCCAACCAGCTACTTGCGGCATTGGTGCTGATTGCGCTGGCCGTGTTTTTGCGCACGACCGGCCGCTCCGGCTGGATGCTGTACGGGCCGATGGGCGTGATGCTCGTCGTCACCTTTACCGCACTGGTGCAGGCGGTGATTGGCATCGGCAAAAAAATCTTTGTCACCGGTGATTTTGTGTTTTTGACCGACGGCTTGCAGCTGATTATGGCGCTGGCCCTCACCTGCCTTGGCGTGCTGGTGGCGGCAAGCTGCTTTAAAAAGCTGGCCGCACCCAAAGAACAAGAAGTAAAAAAAGCCGCGTAAGGCAGCTTTAAAACTAGTTGCACAAAAACCCTGCTGCAAGTGTTTGCAGCAGGGCTTTTGTTTGTTTTGGGTACGGCGCATTGGCTGGCCGGGGGTTGGGCCGGGTACACCCAATTCACACCCTGAAAGGGATGCCGTTTACAGCATTTCGCTTTTAATCCCCTTATTTAAAATGGTATCGTAGGCAATGTAGTCAAAAATATCCTCGCTGAACACCGGGCAAAAGGCTTGCAGCTCGGGCAGGGTCAGCGCCTCAATGGCTTTGCCCGCCTCTTCGCAGTGCAGCACAATCTGCCCCACAATGCCGTGGGCATCGCGGAACGGCACCCCCTTTTTCACTAAATAATCCGCCACTTCGGTCGCGTTTAAAAAGCCCTTTTTCACGGCTTCGCGCATCACTTCGGGCTTTGCGGTCAGGGTGGCAATCATCCGCTCCATCAGCTTCAGTGCGCCGGTCACCACCCACAGCGCGTCGGCAAAGGCGTTTTTGTCCTCTTGCAAATCCTTGTTATAAGCAAGCGGCAGGCCTTTCATTGCCACCAGCAGCGTAAACAAATCGCCGTATACCCGCCCGGTGCGCCCGCGAATCAGCTCGGCCCCGTCGGCGTTTTTCTTTTGCGGCATAATGCTGGAGCCGGTCGTGTACTTGTCGTTTAGCACCACAAAGCCAAACTCGGCGCTGGCCCAAAGCACCAACTCTTCGGCCAGCCGCGACAGGTGCATCATTAAAATGCTGAACGCGGCCAGCGTTTCCAGCACAAAGTCGCGGTCGGCTACGCCGTCTAAAAAATTGGGGCAGGGCCCGCCCTCAAAGCCCAGCAGCTCGGCGGTGTACGCGCGGTCAATGCTGTGGGTGGTACCGGCCAGTGCCCCGCAGCCCAACGGCGACTGCCCCATGTTGTCCATGGCGGCCAGCAGCCGTTTTTTGTCGCGGCCCATCATTTCGGCATAGGCCAGCAGGTGGTGTTTAAAGGTCACCACCTGTGCCCGCTGCAAATGGGTATAGCCCGGCATCTGCCACGGGTTTTGGTCGGCCTTCGTTTGCAGCGTCGCCACAAAGGTGTCAATCAGCCCCACCACCTCGGCAGCCTTGGCGTGCACGTATAGCTTCATGTCCACATTGGTCTGGTCGTTGCGGCTGCGCGCGGTGTGCAGCTTTTTGCCCACGTCGCCCACCCGGCGAATCAGGTTCAGCTCCACAAAGGTATGCACGTCCTCATACTCCGGCCCGTAACTCAGGGTGCCGGCCTCAAAATCCTGCAAAATGCCTTGCAGGCCCGCCGTCAGGGTTTCGCCCTCTTCGGCGGTCAGCATGCCGCATTTCACCTGCATCGCCACATGGGCAAGGCTGCCGGTGACGTCCGGCTGCACCAGCCATTCGGTGTGGCAACCCGCGCTGTCATAGTCGCGCAGCAGGGTGTCCTCTTCTTCACGGAAACGCCCGCCCCACAATTTGGTTTCATATGCGTCTGCCATCGTCGTTCCTCCAGCACTATGTTTTGCATAATTATACACTTATAAATACAAAAATGCAACAAAAAAACTAAAAATACAAAAATAAAGAATATTTTCTCACACAAAGGGGCCTGCCGGTGCTAGCCTCCCCCGCAACGGCGCAAAACGGGCACGGCAACCCGCGGCACAGCGGTTGGCAGCGCCGGGTGCCAGTGTGGAGGCGGTAATGCCCGCCCGCAGGCCCCAAAAGTGCAAATTAAGGCAACTGCAGTGCAAAAATTTAAAATCGACTTATGGCCCGCCCCATGTTAGGATGAAGCCAGAACCCCACCCGGCGTGCCAGCCGGCGCGCGGCAGGGGCAATGACGAAAGGCGGCTTTTGTATGGGATATCGCAGTGATAACATCGACGAAAAGGGCCTGCTGTTTGGCAAATGGTGCATCAAAGAGGGGCTTTGGGCCATCACCAACCGCTGGCAAAATTTTATGTATCTGCTTGTCGGCAGCGAAAAGGCACTGCTGATTGACACCGGCTACGGCGAGGGCAACCTGCGCGAGGTGGTCGAATCGATTACCGATTTGCCGGTGCTGGTCGTGAACACCCACGGCCATTTTGACCACAGCGGCGGCAATGGCTGGTGGACGGAGGTGTTTCTTGCCCCAGAGGGTGAAGCGGCCACAAAACAGCCGTTTTCTCCCCAGCAGGAGGCATGGTACGCGGCAAAGCCCCACCGAGACTACGCCATTCACCCGCTGCACGACGGCGATGTGTTTGACCTTGGCGGCTCTCGCACGGTAGAGGTACTGCCCATCCCCGCCCACCACGAAAGCAGTATTGCCCTGTTAGACCACGGCAGCCGGGTGCTGTTTACCGGGGACGAGCTGGAGGCCGGGCAGGTGCTGCTGTTTGTGCGCGCGCAAAACCGGCCGCTTGCGGGTGTGGTGGCGGCCCACCGCGCCAACCTGCAAAAGCTGGCCGCGCGCCGCGCGCAGTACGACTTTATCTGCCCGGCCCACAACGGGGTGATGTTGCAGCCGGATGTGTATTTGAACGATTTTATCGCGCTGGACGACGCATTGCTGGCCGGCACCGCCGTGCCCCAGCCGGACACCGCGGGCTTTGGCTTTGCGCCCAGCAGCAAAGAGGCCGGTTTTTTTGAGCGCTTTGGCCCGTTGCAGCGCGTGCAGCACGGGCAGGCGTCGCTGGTGTACCAGCAGGAACAGGGGGAAGAAATATGAAAGGGCCAAAGTATGACGCCTTGGTGCAAAGCCTGTCGCAGGGTGCGGTGGTGCGGCAACTGCGGGGCACGCCGGTAGAGCTGCGCAGCTGTGCCGACCGCCGCGAGGGAGAGGTAGACCCGCGCACGGCGGCAGCGGCGGGGCTGAACCGCGCCGAATTTTTGCGCGACAAATACGCCCTTGACCCCGAGCTTTGGGCAAACGAAGAACATTTGTTTGGCCCCAAAGACCCGCAGGGCCTCACCCCGCTGGAGTTGCTGCGGGTACAGTTCGGCTGGGTTAGCAGTGACCTGTCCTGCGGCATCCGCACGCTGCGGCGCAGTGTGCAAACACCGGCGGGTCCTGTCCCCGTGTGGCAGTACGAGCTGCTTACAGCCCGCACCGACCGGCCCTGCGTCGTGTTTTTTCACGGCGGCGGTTTTTTTGCGGGCATCATCCCCACGGTGGAAAACCAGTGCAAGCTGCTGGCCCAGCTGATGGGCGGTGTCGTGCTGGCGGTCGATTACCCCTTGGCGCCCGAGCACCCCTACCCCGCCGGGTTTGACGCCTGCTATGCCGCGCTGTGCTGGGCGCACGGGGAGGCAGAAGAGCTTGGCATCAGCCCGGATAAAATCGGCGTGATGGGCGATTCTGCCGGGGGCAACCTTGCGCTGGCCTGTGCGCTGCGCGACCGCGATGAGGGCGCCGGCCGCGTCGGCTGCCAGGTGCTCATCTACCCCACCCTCTCGCGCAGCGAGGGGCCGCAGGACGGCGATTACTTTTTTGACGAAGCGCTGTACCACAACCCACACGGGGATGCGCTGATTGACGAGCAGATTCACCTGATTGGCAGCATGGCACACCAGACAAACGCGTGGTACCTGCCGGCGGGGCAAAACGCGCGGGTGCCCTACCTGCACCCGCTTGCCGCCCCATGCACTGGGTTGCCCCAAACCCTGCTGCTGACGGCGGAGTACGACTTTTTGTACGCCGAATGTGAGGAGTATACCCGCCGTTTGCAGGCAGCCGGGGTGCCGGTGCGGCACATCCGGTACGGGGGCATTTTTCACGGTACGTTTGACCGGCTGGGCTATGCCCCGCAGGTGGAGGATATGCTGCTTTGTGCCGCGCAGGCCATGCGGGCACTGTGACCGCCGTACCGCAGACACTTATTTAAAAAGCCGCCGGGGCGCCCGCCCCGGCGGCTTTTCAACACTGCAAAGCGCAAAAAGTGCAAAAAATGTATCGCAGCGCAAAAAAAGTATCTGCCAGTGCAAAAAAGGTATCGAATTCACAAAATGTTGGAATTTTGCGAAACAACCGGGGCCCCTATAATGAGACTTGTAGAGGAAAGGCATTCGGCCTTTCTGTAAAAAGGAGAAACTTCAAGGAGGAAAATCACAATGAAAAAAGCAATGTCTCTTGTACTGGCTTTCGCACTGGTGCTCAGCCTTGCCGCTTGTGGTGGCAGCAGCAGCGCCCCGGCCGCTTCGTCGGGTGCAGCGTCCACCGCGTCATCCACCGCGGGCGCACAGCCGGTTGCCGGTGTGTGCTGGTACAACTTTGGTGATACCTTTATCGCCAATGCCCGCCAGACCCTGAACGACGCGGCAGCCGCCGACGGCACCGTCAAGGTAATCGACGCCGACAGCCAGAACGATGTTGCCACCCAGACGAGCAACATGAACAACTTTTACACGCAGGGCGTTGACTACATGGTGCTGAACAACATCAACAACAACGCCATCACCGAGCTGATCCAGCAGGCAAAAGACAAAGGCGTGACGCTGATTTTTGCCAACAGCAACAGCCCTACCGACGAAGAGTTTGCGCTGTACGACAACGTGTACCATGTTTCGTCGATGGCACCCCAGTCCGGCACCATCATCGGCGAGGCACTGGCAAAATACTGGCAGGAGCACCCGGAAGCCGACCGCAATGGCGACGGCAAGCTGAATTACGTCATGCTGCTGGGCATTCAGGGCCACTATGACACCACCGTGCGCAGCGAGTACTCGGTCAAGGCACTGAACGACGCCGGCATCGAGACCGAAGCCGTGCAGGAAGCCATCTGCAACTACCAGCGTGCCGACGCACAAAACCAGATGGCCTCCATTTTGCAAGCGCGCAAAGACGACGTAGAGGCAGTCATTGCCTGCAACGACGACATGGCGCTGGGCGCAATCGAAGCACTGAAAGCCGCCGGCTTCTTTGCAGATGACGCCAGCTACATCCCGGTTGTCGGCGTGGACGCGACCAAGGTCGGCGTCGAAGCCATCAAAGACGGCACCATGCTGTGCACCGCGCTCAACAACCCCGTTATCCTGGGCAACTCGGTTTATAACCTGACAAAGCTGCTGAGCGAGGGCAAAGAGCTGACGCAGGAGAACCTTGGCATGGACGGCGTGACGGTGGAAGGCCACCACATCTACATCAACTATGTGGGCATCACCAAAGACAACACGGACGACGCCGCTTATTGATCCGCAGTAAAACAGGCCCAGCCCCGCAGCGCGGGTAACCCCCCGGCGGGCGACGCCCCGGGGCGGGCTGATACGGTCGGGCACGCTTTGCGGGCCCGGCTGTTTTTTGAAAAATGCAACGGCAGGTGCCCGCCGGCACCTGTGACAGATTGGAGGATCAGTATGGACAATGCGGACATTGTTCTACAGCTGCAAGGCATCAGCAAAAGCTTCCCCGGCGTCAAAGCGCTGGACAACGTGTCGCTTACCGTGAAAAAGGGCACGGTACACGCACTGATGGGCGAAAACGGCGCGGGCAAAAGCACGCTGATGAAGTGCGCGTTTGGGCTGTACCACCCCGACGAAGGCAGTATTTTTGTCGGCGGGCAGCAGGTACAGCTGCGCGATGCGCGCGACGCGATGGACAAAGGGGTCGCGATGATTCATCAGGAGCTGCACCCCATTCGCACCCGCAACATCATGGAGAATATCTGGGTGGGCCGGGTGCCGTACAAAAAGGTGGGGCCCATCCACTGGGTGGATGAAAAAAAGATGCAGGCCGACACGCAGGCGCTGTTTGACGAGCTGGAAATCCAGCTGGACCCCCGCCGCTCGATGGGCGAGCTTGCCGCCGCCCATTGCCAGCTGGTGGAGATTGCCCGCGCGGTGTCGTACGGGGCAAAGGTCATTATTATGGACGAGCCCACCTCCTCGCTGACCGAAAGCGAAGTGGAGCTGCTGTTTCGCATCATCCGCCGCCTGACGTCACAGGGGGTCGCCATTATTTACATCTCGCACAAGATGGACGAAATTTTGCAGATTTCGAATGAAGTGACCATCATGCGCGATGGCCAGCTGGTGGGTTGCTGGCCTGCTGCCGAGCTGACACAGGACCTGATTGTCGCACGCATGGTGGGCCGCAAGATGGAAAGCCGCTTCCCGCCGCGCACGCCAAACATCGGCGCGCCATATTTAGAGGTAGAGCACCTCACCAGCGCAAACCCGCACTCGTTTCAGGATATCAGCTTTACACTGCACAAGGGTGAAATTCTGGGCCTTGGCGGGCTGGTGGGCGCCCAGCGCACCGAGCTGATGGAATCAATTTTTGGGCTGCGGCCCATTGCGTCCGGCACGGTAAAAATTGGCGGCAAACCCGCTAAAATAACCTGTGCGCAGGACGCCATTCAGCAGGGCATGGCACTGCTGACCGAAGAGCGGCGTGCCAGCGGCATCATCCCCATGCTGTCGGTGCTGGAAAACACCGTCATCGCAAACCAAACGGCACACACCCGCCAGTACACCGGCGGCAAGCTGTTTTTAAGTGAAAAAAAGCGCCAGCAGGATACACAACAGTATATTGATTCGCTGTCGATCAAAACGCCAACCACCAAAACGCCCATCCAAAACCTGTCGGGCGGCAACCAGCAAAAGGTGTTGCTGGGGCGCTGGCTGTTGACCGGCCCGGAAATTTTAATTTTGGATGAGCCGACCCGCGGCATTGACGTGGGGGCCAAATACGAAATTTATACACTGATGGCGCAGATGGCAGCCGAGGGCAAATGTGTCATCATGATCAGCTCTGAAATGCCGGAGCTGATGGGTATGTCCGACCGCATCATGGTGATGTGCGAAGGGCACCTGTCCGGTATTCTTGACGGGGCAAATGCCACCGACGAGCGGATCATGATGTTGGCCAGCACCTGGCAAAAGGCGCCTGAAGGAGGAGCGGTACAATGACCACCAAAAAGAAGTTTGACCCCAAACAGTTTATCATTAACAACGCAATTTACCTGATCTTGGTGGCGCTCGTCATCATCATCACCGTCATCTCGCCGCGGTTTTTCTCGCTGGATGTCGCGCGCGACATTTTAATGCAAAGCGCCGTGCGCATCGTGGTGGCAATGGGCTGTATGTTCATCATTGTGTCCGGCTCGGCAGATTTGTCCGGCGGGCGCATGGTGGGCCTCACCGCGCTGGTGTCGGCATCGCTGGCACAGCAGGCGGCGGCCAGCCTAAAATTCTGGCCCGGCCTGCCGGAGCTGCCCGCCTTTGTGCCGGTGCTGGTGGCCATGCTGGTCGGCGTGGTGCTGGGTGGCTTTAACGGCTGGGTCGTGGCAAAGCTCAAAGTGCCCGCCTTTTTGGCCACACTGGGCAGCCAGATGATTATCTTCGGCTTTTCCAGCCTGTACTTCAATATGGAGCCCAACCGCTCGCAGCCGCTGGGTAGCCTGACACAGAGCTTTCGCGACATCGGCTCGGCCAGCTTGTTTGGTGTGCCGTACATCGTGATGATTGCGCTGGTTGTGATGCTGATCGTGTGGGTGCTGCAAACCAAAACCTGCCTTGGCAAAGAGATTTTTGCCGTGGGCGGCAATTTAGAGGCCGCGCGGGTGTCGGGCATCAACGTGTTTAAAATTCAAATGATTACCTACTCGCTGGCCGGCGCACTGTACGGCCTTGCGGGCAGCATGGAGGCCGCGCGCACCGCCAGTGCCACCAGTGCCTACGGCAACGCGTACGAGCTGGATGCCATCGCCTCCTGCATCGTGGGCGGTTGCTCCATCGCCGGTGGTGTTGGTACCGTGGGCGGTGTGTTCGCCGGCGTTGTCATCTTCAACGTCATCAGCTACGGCCTGACCTTTATCGGCATCAGCCCGTACTGGCAAAACGTCGTCAAGGGCCTTATCATCATTGGGGCCGTGGCGCTGGACGTGCGCAAGTACTCTGCCAAAAAATAACCGGGGCGGTGTTGTCCCCTCTTTTCGCATCCCGCAAAGTGGGGCGGCAGCCGGTACCGGCGCCGCCCCATTTTGCAAACTGTTTGCAAATGCGACAGGTTTTCAGTAAAATTGAAACAAACTGCAATACAAGGGGGCAACCAGCATGAAACGTGCAGCCGCACTGGGGGTCGTGCTGCTGGCGCTGTTGCTGTGCACGGGGTGCGGCAGCAACAGCGCGGCAACGCGCAAAACGACGGACACCATGCGCATTTCGGCAATTTTGCCGCACAACGACTATGGGTATTGGACCATGGTTGCGGGCGGCATCAACGAGGCCGGGGACGAGTTGCCGGTCAGCGTTAAAATCTACCTGCCGCAGCTGAACTATAACGTGGACCAGATGACCGACCTTATTCGCCAGCAAACGGCGGCACAAACCGACGCGCTGATTGTGCAGGGCATTGAAGATGAGGGGTATCTTGCTGCGCTGGAGGACGCGCGGCAACAGGGGGTGCAGATCGTTTTTGTCGACACCGACGTGCCGAGCTTTGGCACCCACCTGTATGTGGGCACCGACAACTACAACGCCGGGCGCAAGATGGGCCGCCGCCTTGTTGAGGTAACCGGTGGCAGCGCCAAGGTGGCGGTGTTATCCGGCGCGCCGGGGTACCCCAATTTAGAGTTGCGGCTCAAAGGCCTGCAAGATGTGGTGGCAAGTACGCCGGGTATTGAACTTGTGCGGGTAGAGTACGACGAGTACGACGCGCTGACCGTGATGCAAAAGTACGCGCTCATCCGCACGCAGTCACCGGAGGTCGATACGCTGGTGTGCATCGAGGGCACCGGCGCGCAGACGCTGGGCCAACTGGCACCGCAAACCGATACCTTTTCGCATATTTTAGGGTTTGACGATTCTGACGAGGCACTGGCCGGCATCAAAGCCGGGCTGATTGACGGGCTGATGATCCAGCAGACCCGCGAAATGGGCGCGACCTGTGTGCAGGAGTTGTACCGTTACCGCACCGAGGGCAGCTATTCGGCCTCTTACATTTACACTGATTTGCGCTGGATTACCGCGGCGGACCTGGACGAGGAGGGCAATTATGAAGGCAGGTAAAAAACTGCTCGAAAAGCTCACTGCCGGGTCCATCAGCCGCAAATACACGATGGGCTACCTTATCATGCTGTTCATCGTGATCTTGATTTTTGGCGTATCGTTTTTTACCAGCGAGCTGCTATCGGCACAGTACCGTGGGGCCATCGACGAGCTGTTGGACCTCAACGGGCTGTTTATTGATGTCGAAAACACCAACCGGGATGTCTACGACTATTACTTGTACCTGCGCCCGGCCAGCAACGAAAACTATCTTACCCAAAGTGCTGTCACCCGCGGTGCGGTGCAGGAGATGAAAAAACGGTTGGATGAAGAGTATTCGCGTGAGGTGATGGACCTATGCTGCATGATTGACACCTACCTCACCCAAAGCGATGCGCTGATTAAGGACCTGACCGCTTTTCGCAATCAGGTTTCGGCCGGGGCAGACAATGCGGCACTGGCCGAAAGCTACCACGAAACACAGAACACCATTTCGTACATCAACCAAAGCTTTCAAGAGGTATACACCGCAAGGCTGGTGACAACACAGCAGTTGCAAGATGGCATGCAGCGGGTGCAGCAGGCACTGACGGCATTTCAGCTGGCTATGCTGGCGCTTGCGTTGCTGGTCTGTCTCAGCTTTTACCGCAAGGTTGTGCGGGGCATGACGAACTCGGTCAACCGGCTGACCGACTTTGCCGACCGGTTGACCCATACCCCCACCTTGCAACAGCATGTGCAGATCGACACCGGCGACGAGCTGTCGGTGTTTGCCGACGCGTTTAACGAGATGATTGACACCATCCACACCCAAATGGAGCAGATTGAGCAAGATTCGCGGGTGCGCGAGCAACTTGCACGGGTAGAGGTGGAAAACCTGCGCATCAGCGCCGCACTGCAAAGCAGCCAGCTGCGGCTGTTGCAATCGCGCATCAACCCGCACTTTTTGTTTAACACCCTCAACATGATCTTGCAGACGGCCCACATGGAAAACGCCACCGAAACGGCGCAGCTGATGGAGGCAACCAGCGAGTTTTTGCGCTACAACCTGCGCAAGGTGACCGGCACCGTGACGCTGGGTGATGAGATTGAAAACACCCGCAACTATGTGTATATTCAGCGCCAGCGGTTTGGCAGCCGCATCGACTTTGTGTTTGAGGTGGACGAGCAGTGCGCCGGGCAGCAGGTGCCCTGCATGATCTTGCAGCCGCTGGTTGAAAATTCGGTCAGCCATGGCGTGGGCCCGCAGATTACCGGCGGACGCATCACGGTGCGCCTGTATGGGCAGGGCGGGCGCTGCTGCCTGGAGGTAGAGGACAACGGCAAAGGCTTTGAAGAGGAGACCCTTGCCACGCTGCGCACCGCGCTAAACAAACGCACGGAGGACGATTCGCACATGGGGCTGTGC
>JAQVCK010000038.1 GCA_028689835.1 Pygmaiobacter sp.
ATACAGCTCCTGCGCGCAATCAGCGATTTTGTCATTGATAATGACATAATCGTAATCGCAGGCGTATTCCATCTCCTCCAACGCGCGTGAAAGCCGCTTTTGGATTTTTTCTTCTGTCTCTGTTTTGCGCCCGCGCAACCGGCGCTCCAGCTCTTCAAAAGAGGGCGGACGAATAAACACCAGCTTGGCACCGGGGTAAATACGCTTGACATTGGCAGCGCCCTCTACCTCAATAATCAGCACAACATTAATGCCGTCCCGCATGCGTTTTTCAATTTCCGCCTTGGGCGTGCCATAGTAGTTACCGCAATAGTTGGTATATTCCAGCACTTCGCCCGCCGCAATACGGCGCTCAAACTCCGCCGTTTCAATATAATAATAGTTAACGCCCTCATGCTCACCGGGGCGTTTGTTGCGGGTTGTCAGCGAAACCGACACCTCAATTTCAGGGTGCAGTTCCACCAGCCGCTGCACCACTGTGTCTTTTCCACTGCCCGCCGGGCCGGATAACACAATCAAATGCTGCTCCCGTTGTCGCTCTTCGTTACTCATCTTCCAGCTCCGTATCCTCAATATCATCCGCATCGTTCAAGCGGTTCGCCACGGTCTCCGGCTGCACTGCGCTCAGCACAACATGGTCGGAATCCGTAATAATGACCGCACGGGTACGCCGCCCGTAGGTGGCATCGATCAGGCTGCCGCGGTCACGCGCCTCCTGAATGATCCGCTTGATCGGCGCGGACTCGGGGCTGACAATCGCAATCAACCTGTTTGCCGAGACCATGTTGCCAAAGCCGATGTTGATCAATTTCATGGGGGTGCCCTCTTTCTTGTTATTCTATATTTTGAATCTGCTCACGAATTTTTTCGATCTCCGCCTTGATATCCACCACAAGGCGCGTCACAGCAAGGTCCTGCGTTTTAGAGCCAATGGTATTGGTTTCGCGGTTCAGCTCTTGCGTAAGAAAATCAAGCTTGCGGCCCACTGCGCCGCCCGCCGCAAGGATATCGCGATATTGCCGGATATGGCTGCGAAGCCGCACGGTCTCTTCATCTACCGCCGTTTTATCGGCAAAAATCGCGGCTTCGGTTAACACACGGGCATCGTCTATCGCACGGTCTTGCAGCAACAGTTTCAGCTTTTCATACAGGCGGTCCGTGTAGGCTTCTACCCTGCCTGCCGCCAACGCTTCAATCTCGGTGACCATGGCTTCAACCGCGCTAAGGCGTTGCAGCACATCCTCACAAAGCTTTTCTCCCTCTACCCCGCGCATTGCCACAAAAGCAGCAATGGCTTCGTCTGCCACCGCCAGCACATCGGCAGCTACCTGTTCTTCATCCATCGCAGGCCTTGCCAGCGTAAAAATATCACCAAAGCGCGCAAGCGAATTAACCGTAACATCATCCGTAACGTTCAGCTTTTGTGACAGCCCCCGCAACGCATTAAGGTAGCTGCCCGCCAGCGCCTCGTTTACCTGAACGACTGCGCCGGCTTCGGCCACTTCGACCACCGTGAGGGAAAGCTCCGCCTTACCACGGGCAATCGCCCCATTTAACCGGCTTTTCAGCTTATCGTCCAGCCAAGCGTAAGCGCGCGGCATACGGGATGAATATTCAAAATAACGCGAGTTCACACTTTTAATTTCTACTGTGATATCCCGCCCACCACGCAACTGTTGTGCCCGGCCATAGCCGGTCATACTATAAACCATGCCACACCTCTTTTCAGCCGGTCACACTGTACCGGCTATACCCTAAATAATACACTGAATCCCTCTGTTTTGTCAAATCATGCACTGCCAAAAGTAAGAGCAAATAGCAGAAAACACGAGAAAATAAAAGATTAGAAATATTGTGTTCATATTTTTTAAAAACAAAACCAATATTTGGTATATTGCGGTGTGGCAAAAAAAGCACAGGGTGCAAACTGCACCCTGCGCCTTGCAAGCTACACGGCCACGGGTCACCCCGCAATCGGCCATCTGCTTACTTTAAAATTTCATTTGCCCTTAAACGGGGTGAGACATCGCAGCCATGTCCACATGGTCGCCGTCAATACCCACGCGCTTTTGGTTGCGTTTTTCAAAGAACTTCGGCGCAACCTGCGGGAACATGGCGTAAGTCAGCACATCCTCTTCCTGAATGGCCCACTTGGCAGCCTCTTTTTTCATCTTCTCTACTTCCGGCTCCAACAGGTCGGCCGGGCGGCAGGTGATGGGCTTTTCGTCGCCAAGAATCTGCTTTGTAAACTCCTCACTGATGGGGGCGGGGGTCTTGCCGTAATCGCCATGTACCAGGCCCTTAAACTCCTTGGTCACCATTTTATAGCGCTCGCCCATAATGACATTGAACACGGCCTGCGTGCCAACGATTTGGCTGGTGGGAGTAACGAGCGGCGGGTAACCGGAGTCTTTACGCACGCGGGGAATCTCTTGCAGCACCGCCTCAAGTTGGTCCTCTTTGCCGGCATCCTTGAGCTGTTTAAGTAGGTTGGACAGCATGCCGCCCGGTACCTGATACAGCAGGGTGTTCGCATCCACGCCCAGCATTTTGGGGTTCAATTGGCCGCTGGCAAGGTATTTTTCGCGCAATTTGGCGAAGTGTTCACGCACAACGTTCAGTTTTTTAAGGTCAAGGCCCGTGTCGTAATCCGTGTCACGCAGCGCGGCAACCAAACTTTCGGTCGGCATATGCGAAGTGCCCAGCGACAGCGGCGAAATAGCAGTATCCACAATGTCAGCACCTGCTTCAATGCCCTTGAGAATTGACATTGATGCAAGGCCCGAGGTGTAATGGCTGTGGATGTCTACCGGGATGCTGATGGTCTCTTTCAGCTTTTTCACCAGCTCGTATGTAGTGTACGGGGTAAGCAAGCCCGCCATATCCTTGATGCAAAGGGAATTTGCGCCCATGTTTTCAAGGGTTTTTGCGTAGTTTGCAAAATACTCGTTATCATGCACCGGTGACAATGTGTAGCTGATGCAGCCCTGTACATGCGCACCCTCTTTGATGGACGCCTTAATAGCGGCTTCCAGGTTGCGCGGGTCGTTCAGCGCGTCAAAAATACGCAGGATGTCGATGCCATTGGCAACCGACTTTTGCACAAAATAAGCTACTGCGTCATCTGCATAATGCCGGTACCCCAGCATGTTTTGGCCACGGAACAGCATTTGCAGTTTTGTGTTCGGGATTTCTTTGCGCAGAATGCGCAGGCGTTCCCACGGGTCCTCATCCAAAAAACGGATGCAGGCATCAAACGTAGCGCCGCCCCAACATTCGAGCGAATAATAGCCGACCTCGTCCATGGCAGGCAGGATGGGACGCATCTCATCCATCGTCATGCGGGTGGCAATCAGCGACTGGTGCGCATCGCGCAGTGCCAGTTCTGTTACTTTAATTGGTCTTTTAGCCAACTCCATTCACCTCCGGATTGGTCTGTTTTAGTTCAGCGACACCAGCACGTCGTTGACGTTAACGGTATCACCCTTCGCGACCGACACCGAAGCAACGGTGCCGTCCTGCGGGGCGACAATTTCATTTTCCATCTTCATGGCCTCTAAGATGACCAGCACATCGCCGCGCTTTACCTGCGTGCCGACAGCGACCTTGACATCCAGAATGTTACCGGGCATCGGGGCCTCTACATTTTTAGCGCCTGCTGCTGGGGCTGCCTTGGGGGCAGCCGCCGGGGCGGCAGCGGGGGCCGGAGCAGCCGCTTTGGGGGCTGCGGCCGGGGCGGCAACGGGTGCTGCACCTGCGCCGATCTCATCAACAACGACATCATAAGCGGTACCGTTGACAGTAATATTGTAGTGCTTCATTTTGCATTCCTCCACTGATCGTTTTAGTCAAAATCGGATGCGATTGATTTTATTACAGGCTCAGGTTGCCATGCTTTTTCGGCAGGCGCTGTACCCGCTTGGTCTCCAAAATTTCCATCGCGGCAACTACTGTATCGCGCACACTGGCGGCCGTTGCAGTCAAATCGGCAACGCCGGCCTTAATGGCGGCGGCGGCACCGGCATACTCGGCAATGTACTGCTGCGCCAAAGCGGCAGTGTCTTTTTCAAGGTTATCCGAATCAGCAAGCTTGTCCTGCCAAAGAATCGTCACCGCGGCCTTGGGGTCTACCGGGGCGATGATAGCGCTGTCCATTGCAATGGTAAGGTCGGCATTACAAAATGCCGTGTAAGCGGCCCCCACTGCCTGCCCTGCCACAACGGTAATCTTTGCGGTTGTCGCATCGGCATAGGTGGCAGCGAGGCGAGCCGCGGCACGCAGGCCACCGTGTACGTCATTCGCCGTGCTTTTGGCAAAGCCTTCGGTGTCCACCAGTGTAATTACGGGGATGCCAAACGCATCACACAGCCGCACAAAGCGCGCTGCTTTGGCTGCTGCATCTGCGTTTACTGCACCATCTTTGCCACAGGCGGCTACAAAACCGGCCACATTACCCGCAACCGTTGCGATTGCGGTAAATACGCCGGGCGCATAATCTTTGTAAAGCTCGACCAAGTTGCCCTCATCCGCAATGGCGGCGGCAACCGCCGCACCGGTTTGACCGGTAAGCGTTGCAGGCACCGCAGGTGCGGTAAAATCAAACACAGCAGAGCCCGACAGGTTATTACCCGGCAGAATACCCACTAGGTTTGAAGCCGCAGAAACGGCCTCCTCTTCACTGGCATACACCAGCTCAACAATACCGTCTTTTGCAGCCAGCTCGGCACTGCCGGCCTTGGCAGTTTTATCCCCCGCCGCAGCAGAGGTGAAGGGTGCTGTCAAGAACAGTTCGGCATCCTTTGCCATGACGGTCACATCCGCCGCAGCAGCAGCTACAGCCTGTGAAGCGCCACAAACGCCCAGAATTACAGCAATCTGGGGTACTACACCAGAAATCCGTGCACCAGCTTCCACCAGCTTTGCTGCGTCGACCAGCGCGCCCGGGCCCTGTGTCAACACCGAGCCCTTGGAATCGTAGAACGTCACGACCGGGTTGCCGGTCTTGGCGGCTAAATCCATCACCCGGATCATCTTGTCGATATCCGCGCCAGCCAGTGCCGCGCCGGTTTGCTCCAGCGCGTACGCCGGGCAACCCTCTGCGGTACCGTAACCTGCGATTACCGCACCATCCTCGTCGGCATACAGTTTGGTGTAAACGCCGTCGTCAAAAAAGGCGGCGAGTGCATCCAACTGGTGCCCGTTTTTCTTTGTTGCAGTCATGTACAGCCCTCCTGCTCAAAATATATTCGGCTGTCCTCCGCTGCCTGTGCGCTGCAGATTGCGGGGAACGCATAAAATAACCGAAATTAGAATTATTATATCATTTTGACAAAAAAATCACAACACAATTTTAGCCAAAATCAATCGCATATTTCAAAAATCTTTGTAATTTTTACCGGTTCAGGCGTATCTTTTACAAATACCTGTGCCCAACGGGCCAATGCCTCTATGTTTTGTGCAACGCAAAAGGTTTTTGCGCCCTCATTTTGCGCCTTTGCAATGGCAGCGCGCACCACGCCATCCAACGTCATGGTATCCGGTGCGGCAGCGTCCAGCACGGTTACAGTTTGCCCCTCGGTACGAAACAGGCAATACCCAAGGTATTCTGTGCCGTCGGTCATTACATAGCCTTCCAGCGGCTGTTCAAAGCGCCCTTTCGCCAGCAAAGCCAACACATCGGGCTCCTCGACCGGCTTCATAGTAATCATCTTGATGCGCCTCCTTTGCTTTTACGCGGGGCTACCGGGCCGCGCTTCGCGGCTGCCGCCCTTTGCTGTGCACCTTCGGTTGTTTCTTTGCGTATCGCTTTCGAAGCCGAAGCTTTTAAGCTGGCAACCTCCTGCTTTGTCAGCGGGCGGTGTTTCCCCGGTTGCAGCATCCCCAGTTTTAACGGCCCTTCGGCGCTGCGCTTTAAGCGGATGACAGTAAGGCCCACCCCTTCGCACATACGGCGGATTTGACGGTTTTTACCCTCGGTGATTGCAAGCTCCATCACCGTGCGCCCGGGCTCATCCACCACAACGCGCACCGTAGCAGGTTGTGTTTTATCCCCATCGTCAAGCACCACACCGGTCGCAAGGTGGGCGATTTGCTCTTCACTGGCACGGGGGCGCACCGTGACACGGTACAGCTTTGCCACCCCATGCGAGGGGTGCATCATCAAGTTGGCAAAATCGCCGTCATTGGTAAATAACAACAAGCCCTCAGAATCCTTGTCCAGTCGCCCAATGGGGAACACGCGTGCCGGGATGTCTGCCACCAATTCTTTGACGCTTTTTCTGCCGCGCTCGTCTGACATAGTGGTAATAAAGCCACGCGGTTTGTACAACATCTCGTAAAAATATTCCTGCTTTCTGGGGATGCGATAGTTTTTGCCGTCCACCGACAGCAGGTCATGCAAGGTATCCATTTTATCGCCCACAGTAACCGGCCGCCCGTTTAGCTTTACCCTGCCCTGTCGTATCAAATCCTCTGCCGCACGGCGCGAACAAATGCCCAGCTCGGCGAGGACCTTTTGAATTCTTGTATCTCTCACAATTACTCTCCTTTTAACACAGAAATGCCGCCTGCCACCGGCAGACGGCCGCCCGCAGTGCGGTGGGCCGTTTTCTTACTGCCCGTCCGCTCCCGGTTTATCTTTTTTAAACAGTTCCTGCAATTTATCCAATGTTTCCGGCAATGCATTGATAATACGGTCCGCGGTGCTGGCATCCTGCGAAGCCAGTTGGATCATACGCACATTACCGTCCTTCACGACCAAAAAAGCAATGGGTGAAATAGAAACCCCAGCCCCAGACCCACCGCCAAACAGCTCTTTGGGTGTTTTGGATGGAAAATCAGACCCACCGGAGGCAAACCCAAAACTGACCTTGGAAACTGGTAAAATCAGAGTGCCGTCTGCCATAGTGATTGGCTCGCCTATGATGGTATTGCTGTCCACCATATCTTTGATCCTTTGCAACGCAACGTCCATCAGGCCCTGTAATGGGTGTTCACTCATCTTTGTTACCTCCTTCGCTGGGCTGGCCTGCCTCTGCCTGCCCTGCTTGTGGTTTTCCCTTTTTATTTTTTGTGCCGCCACGTTGTTTTGCCATAGAACCAAAACCAGGCAGCAAACCATCCTTTTGCAGCATACGCAGTGCTTTGATGGCTATTACTAACATTATAAACGGTGTTGCCCCTATTTTACAATAGAAACTTCTGCGATACTTGTTTTCGCCCGCAAAATCAGGGATCAGATCAATGCTGTCAAACTGTAGATCTATTGCATTTTGCAGCACAGCAATCCCGCTGTAAAACCACGCCGAAAACTTACCGTAAAACAGCGCCGTATCCGCCGCATCTCGCCCGTTTAGTGGCAACGTGATGGAAATGTCACGTACTTTTAGTGCCCCCAGCATCATCTTAAAGATGCCCGCCGCGTCCCCGACCAGCTGCACCAGTTTTGAAAAACTAAGCTCAAAGCGTTTGCCGGGTGAACGGGGTTCTTCTTTTTGGGGTTCCTTTTTGGGGGCGGGCTTTTTTTCTTTTTGCGGTTTTTCCTTCATTGGGAACACCGTAAAAGTTAAAAACAGCACACGCACCCGGATGGTGAGCTGGTCGTACCGCAACCCAACCATGACCCAGACCGGCAAAAACAGCAAGAGCAACAGCAACGCCACAAAAAGGCCAAGCAGGCACAGCAGTACCGTGCCGATGATCTGCATCACAGCTCGTCACCTGCCGTAGTATCCTGTTTCAAGGCCGCAGCGGCCTCTGCAAGGCGATCTTCTGCCTCTTGTGGGGAAACATCATCCCCATGCAGCGCAGGCAGCTCTGCCAGAGAGGCAAGCCCAAAGCTGCGCAAAAAGCCGTCAGTGGTACGAAATGCAATTGGCCTGCCCGGCAAATCCAACCGGCCGGCTTCTTCAATCAGCCCTTTTTGTGCCAACGACTGTACAACCCCGCTGGAATCTACCCCGCGCACCTGCTCGATAAAACTGCGGGTAACCGGCTGGTTGTAAGCGATAATCGCCAACACTTCCAGTGCGGCGGAAGTGAGCGGCACATTACGGCGCTTATCCAGTGCAGCCTTGACCTGTTCGCCAAATTGCGCCTTGGTCGAAAATTGCCAGCGGCCCTCTAGGCTAAGCAACTGAATCCCATGCTCTTCCTCTGCAAATTCATCCCGCAAATGGCCGCACAGGCGCTCAACCACCTGGGGCTCAATCCCCAACACCTCAGCCAATTTCTCGGTTGATACCGGTTCTGCTACCGCAAACAGCACTGCTTCCAGCGCGGCTTTATATTGTTTTAAATCCACCGCTTATCCCCTGCCTTCCCGTTTTGCGTGCAGCAACAGCCGCTCGTCCTCGTCCACCGTTACTCTGCCCGCCTTTAACAATTCTAACACGGCAAGAAAGGTGGCCACGTTTTCGCTGCGGCCAAACGAGCGCTGAAACAACGAAGACAAATACCGCACCTTACCCCGTACCAACCCGCGCAGCACATACACAACGCGGCTTGCCACCGACACAAACGGCGCTGTTACCAACGGCTCAAATTGTGCAGCTTTGGGTTTTTCGCGCCGCTTTGCCAGCCCTAGCATTGCCCCATAAGCACGCTCCAACTCTGCTTCCTCATGCCGGATGCGATATTCTTGGTCCAGTTCTACTTCCAGCGGGTCGCGCACAGCAAGAAACACCCCTGCCGCTAATGTACCAAGGGTTTCGGCCGCACGTTTGCAGGCCGAATACTCCACCAACATTCCCGTTAACTCGTCGCGCAGTTCGTCCTGTTCTTCATTGCGGGGCAACAAAAACACCGACTTCATATAAACCAGCCGTGCCGCCATCTCAATAAATTCGCTTGTCGCATCTAAGCTGGCACCCTGCGGCCCATTGACGATGGCAAGGTACTGGTCAATGAGGCTAACGATTTCAATGTCGGCAATCTTCATTTTATTTTTGGAGATGAGGTGCAGCAAAAGGTCCAGCGGGCCCTCAAAATCTGTCAGCTGAAATGTAAGATTTTCCATTGTTCTCCTTACCTGTCAGCGGGCAAGCTGAAACAGCAGATCAATCCAGCCGGTCAAAAAGTTCAGCCCATCAAACACCGCATTATTTAAATACTGCAGCGGCGCATCCAGCACACCAAGAACCAAAAGTGCCAACACCGCAAAAAACACATAACGCTCGTACCGCATCACGCCAAAATACAGTTTTTCGGGCAAAAAGGCACTGTAAATGCGGCTGCCGTCAAACGGGGGGAACGGCATCATATTAAAAATGCCCAGTGCAATATTTAAAATACAAATATACACGACGACCTGGTAAGCGTACGAAGCCGCGGCAGAGCTTTGCCGAAACCCGCTGAACAGCATCAGTTTCATCAGTACCATAGCAATAAAGGCAAGTAGCATGTTGGACAACGGCCCTGCTGCGGCAGAGAGTGCCATGCCGGCACGCGGGTTTTTAAAGTTGCGCGCATCGATGGGCACCGGCTTTGCCCAGCCAATGCCAATAATCAGCAGGCTGATGCTGCCCATCAGGTCAAAATGGCGGATGGGGTTGAGCGATAAGCGCCCCATATTGCGCGCCGTGGGGTCACCTAGGCGATACGCAACTAGCGCGTGTGAGGCTTCGTGTACCGGGATTACGATAATTAAGGCCAAGGCACGCGCCAAAATAATATATGGGTCAATTGCATTTGAAATCATAGGTTCTCTTTCTGCGGCACTGGAGCGACTGTACCTGCCCCACCGCGGGGTGGATAACTTTATTAGTTATTATACCGGTTCCGCCATAGGTTGACAAGTACAGGGGCACCCCAGCCAACTGTTTTGCGTTTTTTGAATAAAATGCTTGCATTTTGCCGCCCGGTTTGCTATTATATTACAGTGACTTGAACTGAGGAGGTGCAGAAGATGGCAAAGTGTGATTGCTGTGGAAAAGGGATGTCATTCGGCATTCAGGTTTCCCACTCGCATCGGCGTTCCAACCGTACTTGGAAGCCGAACGTAAAAAGAGTAAAGGCGATTGTAGATGGCTCCCCTAAATATATCTACGCCTGCACCCGTTGCCTGCGTTCCGGCAAGGTTACCCGGGCTGTCTAAACTCTACATTAAAATGCCGCCTGGTTTCAGGCGGCATTTTTTTGCTATTTGCCCTGTCATCACAAAATAAAAGCGTTGGCGCCTTGTTTTTTGCAAGGTACCAACGCTTTTGTTATAAAATTATAATTTGCACGGCTTACTCTTGCATATCCTGTTTCTGTTTTGCCCGGTATTCGCGATATTTTTGCGACACAACGCCTGTCAGTGCCAGTACTGCAATCAGGTTGGGGATTACCATCAGGCCGTTGAACAAGTCCGACAGGTTCCACACCATCTGCACTTTCATCAGGCTGCCCACCACAATAAAAAGCAGCACCAGCACTGAGTAAATTTTTACCGCCCTTTTGCCAAACAGGTATTTCACATTCACTTCGCCAAAAAAGTACCACCCCAAAATAGTCGAGAATGCAAAAAACAACATGCAAATGGCGATAAAAACACTGCCAAAGCGCCCAAAGGCAAGGTGGAATGCATTTTGGGCAAGCGCGGCACCTGTCTCGCCGCTGCCAAGTGCCCCGGTTGTTAAAATGACCAGCGTCGTCATGGTAAGGATGATAAACGTATCGATGAACACCCCAATCATTGCCACCACCCCTTGCTCGCAAGGGTGCTGTACCTTTGCCAACGCGTGGGCGTGCGGGGTGGACCCCATGCCCGCCTCATTTGAAAACAAGCCGCGCGCGACCCCATACCGCACTGCCTTTTGCACCGTGACGCCAATGGCACCGCCAAGCATCGATTGCGGGCGAAACGCCATGACAAAAATCTGCTCAAACGCGGCGGGGATCTGCCTTGCATTCATGGCAAGTACCACAACACTGCCAAGCACATAAAACAGTGCCATCACCGGCACAATTTTTTCGATTGCCGCGGCAATGCGGCCCTTGCCGCCCCAAAAGATCACCGCGGCCATTAACGCAACCACAATGCCAACAACCAGCGGCGGCGTGCCAAAGGCTGTGGCAAACGCATCACTGATTGAGTTAGACTGTACCATGTTGCCCATAAAACCAAGCGCAACAATAACAGCAATTGAAAAAAAGCCCGCCAACAACTTGCCAAACCGCCCCGCAAAGCGCGCGCGGATATAATAGACCGGCCCGCCGGTCACTTCGCCATCCACTGTCTTTTTATAGGTTTGTGCTAGTGTTGCCTCTGCAAAAATAGTTGCCATGCCAAAGAAAGCCGAAAGCCACATCCAAAAAATGGCCCCCGGGCCCCCAGAAGCGATGGCGGTTGCCGCACCTGCAATGTTGCCAGTGCCCACCTGCGCCGCCACCGCAGTAGCAAGCGACTGAAACGAGCTCATGCCAGACGCACCGGCTTTATCGCCCCGCAGACGAATGTTGCCAAACACGCGGCGCAGGCCCTCTTTAAAAAAGCGCACCTGCACAAACCCCAACTTTACAGTAAAAAAGACACCCGTGCCACAAAGCAGAAACAGCAGCGCAAAATCCCACAAAAAGCTGTTGCCCAGGTCAATCCACCTGTTGATCGTTTCCAACACAAACACTCCTAAAATAAACGGGCCTGCCGCCGAAAGCCGCGCAGCAGGCCCGTGCTAGTTATTTTTTAAGGTTCCTTCTTTTTTTCGCCAAATTTATACTCGGTGCCGTTGCGCAACCGCTTGATATTTGCGCGGTGCATATAAATAATCATACCGCCCAATATGGCTGCAAACAAGGTGTTCAGCCACGGCATACCCTCGCCATTCCCCCAAATGGTAAAATACACAAAGGTAAACACCGGGTACAGCGCTGCCACCGTAATTGACGACAGTGAAACAATGCGGGTGATAATCACCATGACGATAAACACCAAAATCAATGCAATGATGATGGGAGGTTTAATTGCAAACATCGCGCCGGTGACAACCGAGATACCCTTGCCACCTTTAAACCCGAAATACAGCGGAAACAAATGCCCTAGTAGCGCCCCAATTGCCGCGATGTAGGCACCATACAGCACCGCAACGTCCGGCACCAGCAAGCTAAAAATCAACCTGCCCAGAATCACACTTACCGTGCCTTTTAATACATCACCTGCCAGTACGCCCGCTGCGGCACCCTTGCCAAACGTACGTAAAACATTTGTCATGCCGGCATTGCCACTACCAAACTGCCGAATATCTTTATGATAAAACAGACGGGAAACAATAACTGCAAAACTAAGGCTGCCCAACAAATATGCGCAAAACGCTGCCAGAACCCCCGCCAACAGTACCATAAACCACTCCCCCTTTTGAGCTTTTTAATGTACCATTACTGTACCATATGGCCACCTGAAAATCTACTTACCTTCGCCTCTTTCGCGCGAAAGAATGCGCACCGGTGTACCCTCTAGCCCAAAGGTCGCACGGATTTGGTTTTCAAGGTAACGCTGATATGAAAAATGGAACAGCTGCTTCGAGTTAACAAACGCCACAAAGGTGGGCGGGCGGGTAGAAACCTGTGTCATATAATAGATTTTCAGCCGTTTGCCCTTATCTGACGGCGGTTGCACGCGTGCAGTGGCCTGCGCAAGCAGGTCGTTTAACATACCGGTGGTCACGCGCATTGCATTCTGTTCATCCACATAATGAATCAGTTCAAACAGGCGGTCCACCCGCTGGCCGGTTGCGGCACTGATGAAGATGATGGGGGCATAGGACATAAAGCTGAAATCGCCTTCCAGCTTTTTGCGCATTTTATCCATCGTCTTGTCATCTTTTTCAACGGCGTCCCACTTGTTGACCGCAATGATGCAGGCTTTGCCTTGTTCGTGCGCAAAGCCCGCTACTTTAGAATCCTGCTCGGTAAAGCCATCCAATGCATCAATCAAAATCACGCACACCCTAGCACGTTCTACCGCGGCAAGGCTGCGCAGCACGGCATAGCGCTCTACGCCGTCCTCCACCTTGCCTTTGCGGCGCAGGCCCGCCGTGTCAATAAAGGTAAACTTGCCGTACTCATTGTCTACATCAGCGTCCACCGCGTCACGGGTGGTGCCAGCTTCGTTTGCCACAATCATGCGGTTTTCGCCCAAGATATGGTTAATCAAGCTTGATTTGCCAACATTCGGGCGGCCAATCACGGCAACCGGCACACGGTCCGGCTCTTCTTCTGCTCCATCGCCAAAATCGAGCTTTTCCACTACCGCTTCCAGTAAATCACCGGTACCATGCCCATGCACCGATGAAACCGGGTAAGGCTCGCCGAGGCCCAGCGAATAAAAATCGTAAAGCTCCAACGGCGGTTCACCCAGCGAGTCACATTTATTCACAGCAAGAAACACCGGTTTGCCACTGCGCATCAACAGCCGCGCAATGTCTTGGTCACTTGCTGTTACCCCACCGCGAATGTCGGTGACAAAAATAATGCACTGTGACGTTTCAATGGCAAGCTGTGCCTGACGGCGGATATGGCCCGGCAGCCCTGCCTCATTATCCGGCTCGATACCGCCGGTATCCACCAGTAGAAATTGCTGGTTTTGCCACTCGCACGTACCGTAAATACGGTCGCGGGTGACCCCCGGTGTATCCTCTACAATCGAAATGCGTTGGCCGATCAGTTTATTAAACAACGTTGACTTGCCAACGTTCGGCCGCCCCACGATTGCTACAATTGGTTTAGACATCACTGCACTCCTTTCGCCGGCGGCCCGCCGGAGCGCCGCCCCTCGCGGCATAAAAAAAAGGGAGGAACTGCTTCCTCCCCCCGGTTCTTCGGAAACGGATTACGCTTCCTTTTTGACGATCATTCTGCCCTTGTAATAGCCGCAATTGCCGCATACTTTATGGGGGAGTTTCAGCTCGCCGCACTGGTCGCATTTCACCAGGGCCGGAGCTTCGAGCTTCCACACAGAGGAGCGTCTCTTGTCCCGTCTGGCCTTGGAAAGTTTTCTCTTGGGTACTGCCACTTTAAAGCACCTCCTCTAGATGTGTAAAACTTAAGACAGCAGTTGTTTTAATATGGATAGCCTGTCGTCGCCAACATTTTGGCGGCAGTTGCAACCAGCACTTACTGGTTTGCCACATACCGGGCATAACCCTTCGCAATCCGGTTTGCACAACAAACGGCTGGGAATACCCAGCAAAATTTCGTCGTAACAAAGCCTTGTTAAATCCAGCTTACCGTCCTTGGTGAACGGCAGCTCCGGGTCTTCACAGTTCCAGTCGCGCGCGGAAAGCCGATATTCCGGCTGAAAACGCATTTCGCGCTGCACCTCGGTAAGGCAAAGGTCACATTGTATTACCGTTTCGCAGACCACTGTCAGACGCAACAACACCTCATGCCCGTCAAATACGGCCTCATATGCAGCACTTGCCGGTGCTTTCAACGCAAAACCTATCGGAAATTCTTGTCCGGTAAGATCTGCTAAAAAAGAGCCTTGTTGCGACTCCTGTGCACCCATTGTCATTTTTTGAACATCTAATAGCATGAAAACCTCGCTGCGGCCGGGCATACAATGCCCATTCGACAAAAGGCCGCTCGATTATTATACGGGTTTAAGGCTTGTTTGTCAACAGAGAAACGACAAGAAAACCAAAAAATACAAAAGCAGGGCAGCCTACACCGCCCTGCCTTTTGTAAAGCGCATTACAGATACTTCTTTACGCTGTCGGGCAGCATATCTTCATCTGCCGAAACAGTGACGATAATTTTAATATTCTCCCCGGCAATTGCGTCCAGATCTGCCAGCATTACGCCAAGGCCATCGAGGTCGCGGTTGCCAATCTTCAACACACCATCCAGGTAAACCTCTACAATGTCGTAATTGCCTGCCAGCACACCGGCAATAAAGCCATACAGCATGTCATAGCCAGCGACCTTATATTCATCCACGTCAATCAGCCGTACTGCATGGGACACATCGTAGGTCAGTTTCATGGATTTTTCAATGCATACGATATTGCCCGGCGTGGTGTCGGCACTTGCATTGATCATTTCGATCATTTTCTTTGTCTTGCCCGAGCCTTTGCCACCAACAATAAGCTTTATCATTGGAATTCCTCCTTTATTTTGAACATCGGCAACGAACACCGGTGTTGCCTACTTGGGATGTGACGGCCAAACGCCGTCAATGGGTTATTTCAATTTTGCTTCAAGGGCCGCCTTGGCATCTTCGTAACCGGGCTTGCCAAGCAGTGCAAACATGTTTTTCTTGTAGCTTTCCACGCCCGGCTGGTTGAACGGGTTGACACCCAGCAAATAACCGCTGATGGCGCAAGCACGCTCGTAAAAATAAATCAGGTAGCCAAAATCGTGCTCGGCAAGGCTGTTGATCTCCAACACCATGTTGGGCACACCGCCGTCGGTGTGGGCAAGCAGGGTGCCCTCCATCGCTTTGCGGTTGACATTGGACATATTCTGCCCCGCAAGGAAATTCAGGCCGTCAAAGTTTTCTTTTTCCGGCTCGATGAAGAACTCCTCTTTCGGGTGCTTGATGTCGACAACGGTTTCAAACATCGTACGGGCACCATCCTGAATGAACTGGCCCATGGAGTGCAGGTCGGTGGAAAACACGACCGACGTGGGCAGCAGGCCCTTGTGGTCCTTGCCCTCCGACTCGCCAAACAGCTGCTTGTACCACTCGTTCATCATGGTGTAAGCGGGCTCGTAGCTGACCATCAGCTCTACCGACTTGCCTTTGCGGTACAAAATGTTGCGCGCAGCGGCATAGCGGTAACAGTCGTTGCTGGGTGCGCAGACCGAAAGCTCTTTGCGGGCCTGTGCGGCACCCTGCATCAGCTTTTCAATGTCCAGCCCCGCGGCAGCAATGGGCAGCAGACCAACTGCGGTCAGTACCGAATAGCGGCCGCCTACATCATCGGGTACTACAAAAGTCTCGTAACCCTCACGGTCCGCCAGTTCTTTCAGTGTGCCGCGCTTAGCATCGGTTGTCGCGTAAATACGGCGGCGCGCTTCCTCTTTCCCAACGGTTTTTTCAAGATACTCTTTGAATACCCGAAAAGCAACCGCAGGCTCGGTGGTGGTGCCGGATTTTGAAATAATATTGACCGACACACGCTTACCCTCGCACAGGCCCAGCACTGTCTTTAAATAGCTGGAAGAAATGCTGTTGCCACAAAAATAAATTTTCGGGGTGCCGTTTGCGGTTTCATTATACAGCGGGCTGGTCATGCCCTCAATAGCGGCACGGGCGCCAAGGTAGCTGCCACCAATGCCGATGACAATCAAAATGTCGCTGTCAGAGCGAATCTTCTGGGCCGCTTTTTTAATGCGGGCAAACTCGTCTTTGTCGTAATTTTCAGGCAGGTCAACCCAACCCAAAAAATCACTGCCCTCA